>NZ_JBIAIL010000024.1:0-55931 GCF_042871425.1 Micromonospora sp. NPDC005806
GACACCGCGCACCCCGCCACGACGTCGGCAAAACCCTCCACCGCGCCCGCACCCAAGCCGACCAGCAAAAACGCAAAGGTTAAAAAACAAGACTAGCATGGTCCACGACGCCGACGAACGGAGAAATGTCCCGTGATCACCGCGATCGTGCTGATCGACTGCGCCACCGACTCCATCCCCGAGGTGGCCGAGACCCTGGCCAACCTGCCCGGCGTCAGCGAGGTCTACTCGGTCGCCGGTCACGTCGACCTGATCGCCATGGTGCGGGTCCGGGAGTTCGAGCAGATCGCCCAGGTCATCGCCGGAAGCATCTCCAAGGTGCCGGGGGTGCTCAACACCGAGTCGCACATCGCGTTCCGGGCGTACTCCCAGCACGACCTGGAGGAGGCGTTCGCGATCGGGCTGGCCAACGCCGACTGACCCGGTACGCGCGGCGGCCGGCCCGCCCCTGGAGGGACGGACCGGCCACTCTCCGACCGTGCGTGTCAGCTCTGGCTCGGCGCCGGGGCCTCCGTGGTGCCCGGGGCCGGCGACTCGGTGCTCGTGCCGCCCGGAGCCGGGGACTCGGTGCCGCCCGGTGCCGGCGACGTGCTGCCGCCCGGGCTGGGCGTGCCGCTGGCGCTGGCGCTGGTCTGCGGGACGGGGATGCCCAGGGTCTGGGCCAGGGCCGTCAACGCGTCGAGGTGCGCCTGGAGCACCGGCAGGGCGTCCTGGGCCAGCGCGACCACGGACTGCTCGGAACCCTGCGAGATCTCCGTCTGCGTCGCCTGGATGGCCGCGACGTGGCCGGCCAGCTCGGCGGTCACCCACGCCTTGTCGAACTCGGCGCCGCTGAGGTTGTTCAGCTTGTTGATGACCTTCTGCTGGTCGGTGGTCGGGTTGGCCGGCAACTGGACGTTCAGTTGCTGAGCGGTGCTCTTCACCGTCTGGTCCAGCTGGGTGTGGTCCGTCACGAACTGCTTACCCAGCTCCTTGACCTGCTGGTGCTGGCCCTTCTGCTGAGCCAGGTTGCCCATCGTGATCTCGGACAGATTCACCTGGTGCAGTGCCTGCAGGTATTGGGTGTCCTGGGTCGACGGCTGGGCGGCCGCCTGCGCCGCCGCGGCGGGTGCCAGCCCGACGAGCACCAGCGCGGCCAGCAGGCCCAGGCGTTTGATTCCCAACATGCTTTCCCCCCCTTGAGACGTTGGACCGCACGGATACCCGGCTGACCGGGGTTATTCCTGCGATTCCACCCGTCCGTGTCAGGGGGCGGCGGCGCGGCGGAGCGGGACCGCCGGTCACGTGACGGGCGGGACGGGACGAACGGGCCGGAAACGGCCGTGGCGCCCGCCGGAGGATCCGGCGGGCGCCACGGTCAGTCGTGCCCGGGTGGGTCAGCGACGGCTCTCGCCGCTGCTGATCTCCTCCCGCTCCGGCCGGGGCTCGACCGGCGGGTGCCCCGGCGAGACCGGCGCCTCGGCCGGCTTCTCGATCGGGTAGAAGAAGCCCCGGATCGCCGGGCCGAGCGCGCCCAGCCGGTTCATCTTCTTGGGGACGACCCAACCGACGTAGTCCAGCTCGCCGTGCCCGTCGTGGGCCGCGGTGAGCGGCTGGTGGACCTCGACGAACCGGCCGTCCGGCAGCCGCTTGATGATGCCCGTCTCCACGCCGTGGGCCAGCACCTCCCGGTCGTGCTGCTGCAGACCGAGGCAGATCCGGTACGTGAAGTAGTAGGCCAGCGGCGGCAGGATCAGGAGGCCGACCCGGCCCGCCCAGGTCATCGCGTTCAGGCTGATATGGAACTTGTCGGCGATGACGTCGTTGGCGCCGGAGAGGGTCAGCACGATGAAGAACGCCACGGCCATCGCGCCGGCAGCGGTACGGGCCGGAGCGTCCCGGGGCCGCTGGAGCAGGTTGTGGTGGCGGTAGTCCTTGAGGCGGCGCGCCTCGACGAACGGGTACATCGTCGACAGGCCGACCAGGATGCCGGGGAGCACGACCGTCGGCCAGAACAGCGGCGGGATGACGTATCCGTCGCCGATCGGGATCAAGATCTCCCAACCCGGCATGAGTCGGGTCGAGCCGTCGAGGAACATGACGTACCAGTCGGGCTGGCTGGCCGCGGAGACCACCCAAGCCTCGTACGGGCCGAAGTACCAGATCGGGTTGATCTGGAAGAGGCCGCCGAACAGCGCGATCACGCCGAAGACGACCATGAAGAAGCCGCCCTGCTTGAGCGCGTAGCGCGGGTAGAACCGCTCGCCCACCACGTTCTCGTTGGTCCGGCCGGGGCCGGGCCACTGGGTGTGCTTCTGCTTGAAGACCAGGCCCAGGTGGACGCTGATCAGCGCCACCAGCAGCGCCGGGATGAGCAGCACGTGGGCGATGAAGAACCGGCTGATGATGACTGTGCCCGGGAACTCCCCGCCGAAGATCGACGAGCTGACCCACGAGCCGATCACCGGGATGGAGAGGATGATCCCGGAGGCGATCCGCAGGCCGGTGCCGGAGAGGCCGTCGTCCGGCAGCGAGTAGCCGGTGAAGCCGGCCAGGAAGCCGACCCAGAACAGCAGCGAGCCGATGATCCAGTTGGTCTCCCGCGGCTTGCGGAACGCGCCGGTGAAGAAGACCCGCAGCATGTGCACCACGATCGAGGCCATGAACAGCAGGGCCGCCCAGTGGTGCATCTGCCGCATGATCAGACCGCCCCGGACGTCGAACGACAGGTCCAGGCTGGAGGCGTACGCGGCCGACATCGGGGTGCCCCGCAGCGGGGCGTAGCTGCCGTTGTAGGTGACCTCGCTCATCGACGGCTCGAAGAAGAAGGTCAGGAAGACACCGGTCAGCAGCAGGACGATGAACGAGAAGAGCGCGATCTCGCCCAGCAGGAAGGACCAGTGGTCCGGGAAGACCTTGTTCAGCAGCTTCCGCAGCGGGGTGGCCGCCTGGAAACGATCGTCCAGCGCACCGGCGGTCTTGGCCGGCACCGCTGCTACCTCAAACTTTCGGCGCTTCATGGCCGCTCCCAGAAGTCGGGACCGATGGTATCGGTGTAGTCGGACTTCGCCACGAAGAAGCCCTCCCCGTCGACCTCGATCGGCAGCTGCGGCAGCGGCCGGTTGGCCGGGCCGAAGACCGGCTTGGCGTTGTCGGTGATGAGGAACTGCGACTGGTGGCAGGGGCAGAGCAGCCGGTTGGTCTGCTGCTCGTAGAGACTGGCCGGGCAGCCCGCGTGCGTGCAGATCTTGGAGAACGCGGCGTAGTTGCCCCACATCCGGTCGCCGTGGCCGGCCCGCTCGTTGGCCGCGCGCGACTTCTGCGCGTCCTCCTCGCGCAGGTGGATGAGCAGGGTCGGCGAGTCGGCGTGCTTGTTGCTCACGCCGCCGTCGATGCCGGGGAAGACGGTGAGCTGACCGCCGGCGCTGATGTCCGACGGGCGGATCGGCCGACCGTCCTCGCGGATCAGCCGGATCTTCTCGCCGTTCTTGCCCGGCTTGAAGCCGGTGGTGAACATCTGGTTGTTCTTGTGCGGCTGGGAGATCAGCCCACCGACCAGCGGCGCCGCGACGACCGCGCCGACCGGCACCAGGCCGGCGAGAAGCGAGATGCCGAGCAGCGGCCGCCGCCGGATGCCCATCTCGTCGGCGAGGTAGAGCATGGTCTCACCGGTGATCCGGCGATCGTCCGGCGAGCTCGGCTGGTCGTGCCGGTCCTGGATCGAGACCTCCTTGGGCATCAGCTTCTTGCCCCAGGTGAGGATGCCGAAGCCGATGCCGAGGAGCGCGACGCCGAGGGTGAGGCCGAGCAGCGGGGTGTAGAACTTGTCGCCGCCGCGGCCCGGCTCGTACTGCCAGGGCCACCAGATGTAGATGATCAGGAACGCGATGGAGGCCGCGAAGGTCAGCAGAAACATCATGGCGACCGAACGGGCCAGCCGGCGCTCCGCCTTGCTGCCGGGGACCACCTGCGGCTCGTAGTGGACGATCTCGATGTCGTCCCGCCGCGCACCCTCCTGGACGATGTCGAACCGGGAGAGCCGGGGGTCGTTCACGTCGAGCGGCTCCCGGCCCTGCGGGGCCTGGTGCTCGGTGTGGGTGCTCATGCCGTCACCTCGCTACGGGTGGCGCCGGGGGTCGGCGCCACAGCACTGAAACGAATGATCCGCTCGGTCACGACTTGCCCGCAATCCACAGGCTCGTGAAGACCAGCGCGACGATGCCGACCAGGAAGATCGCGAGACCCTCGGTCGACGGGCCGTACCGGCCCAGGTTGAAACCGCCCTGGTCCTGGTCGTGCTTCAGGGTCTCCTGGATGTAGGCGATGATGTCCGCCTTCTGCTCCGGAGTGATCTGGTTGTCCCCGAACACCGGCATGTTCTGCGGGCCGCTCAGCATCGCGGCGTAGATCTGCCGGTCGCTGGCCGGCTTGAGGCTCGGGGCGAACTTGCCCGAGGAGAGCGCACCGCCGCCGGCGCCGAAGGCGTGGCACTGCGAGCAGTTGATCCGGAACAGCTCGCCACCGGTGGACAGGTTGGCGCCCTCGCGCAGGTTGCCCTGCGGGACCTGCGGGCCGCCGCCGAGCTCCTGAATGTACTGGCCGAGCTGGCGCACCTGCTCGTCGGTGAACTGCGCGGGCTTCCGCTGGGCCTGCGCCTCCTGCCGGGCCATCGGCATGCGGCCGCTGCTGACCTGGAACTCGACCGCGGCCGACCCGACGCCGTTCAGGCTCGGACCGCGTCCCTCGACGCCCTGGCCGTTGCGACCGTGGCAGGTCACACAGCTCACGTCGAACAGCGCCTTGCCCTCGTTGGCGGCGGCACTCAAGGGCGGGTTGTCCTGCGCCTGCGCCCCGGGGGCGAAGACGGTGTAGGCGCCGCCGGCCAGCATCAGCGCGGCGGCCAGCCGGACCGCGGCACCCAGCCGGCGGCGGCCCCTGCTGCGCGCTACGGGCCGCCCGCGCAACCGCGCGAGCAGACCGCGTCGGCGGTCGTTGTCAGAAGTCATGACCTGTGTCCTTAACCGGTTGGACCTTGTCTCAGGGGACGGAGCAGCGGCGCGATTCGTGACGCGCCAAGATCACTGGAGCCAGTAGATCATGGCGTAGAGCCCGATCCACACGACGTCGACGAAGTGCCAGTAGTAGGACACGACGATGGCCGACGTCGCCTGCGCCGGGGTGAACCGGCCCATGGTGGTGCGGATCATGAAGATGATGAACGCGATCAGACCGCCGGTCACGTGCAGACCGTGGAAACCCGTGGTCAGGTAGAACATCGACCCGTACCCGTCGGCGTTGATCTTGACGCCCTCGTGCACCAGGTTGCGGTATTCGTTCGCCTGGCCGAGCACGAAGATCAGACCCATCACGAAGGTGATCGTGAACCACCGGCGGAGGGCGTGGACGTCACCCTTCTCGGCCGCGAAGACACCGAGCTGGCAGGTCACCGAGGACAACACCAGGATCACCGTGAAGGTGGTCGCGTAGGGGATGTTGAGGATCTCGGTGTGCTTCTCCCACTGCTCCGGCGCCGCGGCGCGGATCGAGAAGTACATCGCGAACAGCGCCGCGAAGAACATGAGTTCGCTGGAGAGCCACACGATCGTCCCGACGCTGACCATGTTGGGTCGGGTCAGGGAGTGGATCCGGCTCTTGTCAATGGCTGGGGCCGCAGTCACGCGGTCATTATTGCCCTTGACCGGGACCGACGATCAGCGGGGTGGCAAACCGGTGCCAACAGTGGCCCGATCGGGGTGGTCCGCTTCGCCTGACCTACCCTGAAAAGCGTGCTGCAAGTCGATCCGATCTTCGCCGCCACCTCGGTCGCTACGTCGACCCTCGCGGCGGGGGGCGAGGCCGTCCCGCCACCATTCACCATCGCCCGGGTCTTCACCGAGACCCGGCTGGACAGCTGGCTCGCCCTCGGGCTCGTGGTCGCCGCCGGCCTCTACCTCTACGGCGTCTACCGGCTCCGGCTGCGCGGCGACCGCTGGCCGGTGGTCCGGACGGTCTGTTTCCTCGTCCCGGGCCTGGGCGGCATCGCCGCGGTCACGGTCTCCGGGCTGGGCGCGTACGACACCACGCTGCTGTCGGTGCACATGGTGCAGCACATGGTGCTGTCCATGATCGCGCCGATCTTCCTGGCGCTCGGCGCCCCGGTGACCCTGGCCCTGCGCACCCTGCCGGTGCGGCCGCGCAAGCGGCTGCTGGCGATCGTGCACAGCCGGATCGCGCGGATCTACAGCTTCCCGCTGGTGGCGTTCGCCATCTTCGTGGTGAACCCGTTCGCGCTCTACTTCAGCGACCTCTACCACGCCACCCTCCAGCACGAGTGGGCGCACGAGCTGGTCCACGCGCACTTCATCATGACCGGCTGCGTGTTCTTCTGGCCGCTGCTCGGCCTGGACCCGCTGCCCGGGCGCTGGCCGTACCCGGCCCGGGCGCTGCTGATGGTGCTCTCCGTGCCGTTCCACACCGTGCTCGGGCTGACCATCATGCAGAGCACCACCCTGCTCGGCGGCGACTGGTACCCGTCGCTGCACCTGAGCTGGTCGGACCCGTGGAACGACCAGGTGGTCGCCGGCGGTGTGCTGTGGGCCGGCGGCGAGTTCGTCAGCGTCACCATGCTGGCCGTGCTGGTCGTCCAGTGGATCAAGCAGTCCGAGCGGGAGGCCCGCCGGCTGGACCGGGAGCTGGACCGCCAGGAGGCCCGCGAGCGCGCCGCGGAGACCGCCACCTGAACTCCCCGCCGGGGTACGCCGGCGGCGGGCCAGGGCGGGCCGTCCGGCCGGATGTGACGCCCGCTACGATCAGCGGGCAGCTACGAGGTGGGAGCCAAGCCAACGATGAGCGATCGTCTTTGCACCGTCCTGCTCTACAGCGACGACCCGAAGGTCCGTGACCGGATGCGGCTCGCCGTCGGCACGCGGCCCGCGGCCGGGCTTCAGATCGAGTTCGCCGAGGCCGCCGACTACGCCGAGTGCATCCGGCTGGTCGACGACTACGAGATCGACCTGCTCCTGCTCGACGGCGAGGCGACCCCGGGCGGCGGCATCGGCATCGCCCGCCAGATCAAGGACGACCGGGACGACGCCCCGCCGACCTGCGTGGTGATCGCCCGGGCCGCCGACCGCTGGCTGGCCGCGTACGCCGAGGTCGACGCCACGCTCACCTACCCGCTCGACCCGGTGACCGCGGGCACCACCGTCGCCGAGCTGCTCCGGCGTACGCACGCCGCGGCCTGAGTCATCCCCTCGGCGCCACGGCGACGCGGCCGTGGCGCCGACGCTTCGGCCATGATTCGGCCTCCGCGCCGCAAAGCGGCGCCACGGACCGAATACCGGCCGCCACACCCGCTCTCCACGCGCTCGGGAGGCCCACCATGGGCGAACGGACCTGGCCGCACCTGCTCAACGCGCTGCTGCGCGGCGAGGAGCTGTCCACCGCCGACACCGCCTGGGCGATGGATGAGATCATGACCGGCTCGGCCAGCCCGGCGCAGGTGGCGGGCTTCGCGGTGGCGCTACGGGCCAAGGGTGAGACCCCGGCCGAGCTGGCCGGCCTGGTGCAGGCGATGCTCGGCCGGTCGGTCGAGGTCCCGCTCCCCGAGGCGGTACGCGCCACCGCCCTCGACGTCGTGGGCACCGGCGGGGACCTCGCCAACACGGTGAACATCTCCACGATGACCGCGCTGGTGGTGGCCGGCGCCGGCGTCCGGGTGGTCAAGCACGGCAACCGGGCCGCCTCGTCCCTGTGCGGCACCGCCGACCTGCTGGAACACCTGGGCGTGCCGCTGGACCTGGGCCCCGAGCAGGTGGCCCGGTGCGTGACCGACGCCGGCATCGGGTTCTGCTTCGCGGCCCGGTTCCATCCGGGCATGCGCCACGCCGGCCCGGTACGCCGGGAGATCGGCGTGCCCACCGCGTTCAACTTCCTCGGTCCGCTGACCAACCCGGCCCGCCCCCGGGCCGGCGCGGTCGGCTGCTTCGACCTGCGGATGGCGCCGGTGATGGCAGAGGTGTTCGCGGCCCGGGGCGACTCGGCGGTGGTGATGCGCGGCGAGGACGGGCTGGACGAGTTCACCACCGCCGCCGCGACCCGCGTCTGGGTGGCCCAGCAGGGCACCGTCAGGGAGGCGCTGCTGGACGCGGTGGAGCTCGGGGTACCGAGGTCCACCCTGGCCGACCTGCGGGGCGGTGACGCGACGTACAACGCCGGCGTGGCCCGCCGGCTGCTGGCCGGGGAGACCGGGCCCGTCCGGGACGCGGTGCTGGTGAACGCCGGGGTGGCGTTGGCCACCCAGGGCCCGCTCGACGGCGACCTGCACGAGGCGGTGCGCGCCGGCATGGTCCGGGCCGCGGAGTCGATCGACTCGGGCGCGGCCTCCGCCGCCCTGGACCGCTGGCTCGAGGTCGCCCACTCCCTCTGACGCCCGGCGGTCGCGTCGGGAGGTCCCTGGTGCGCCGAAACGGGTCCATTCCCGAGAGTGTCGGACCGGCGTGCCAAACTACACGGGAGTAATTTCCCGTTTCCGCCGATGGGGGCACGACCCCGGTGGGCACCGGAACGAGAGGAGACGCCCGTGTCGGACCGCGAACTCCACTGCGACACCTGCGAGGGCGTTGTGCTGTTCGAGGCTCCGCCCTGCGTCGACGGCCACGGCGCCGACTGCCCCGACGACTGCTCCGGGTCGCGGCGTGGCGTCAGACACGCCGAGCCGGAGTGGTCGGAGCTGGTCTGCACCGGCTGCGGAGCGGCTCTGCTGATCGCCACCTTCGCCTTCCGCGCCCCGCGCCTGGACCACCGCCGCCGCGGCTCCCGCCCGGCCCACCGCCGCGCCGCCTGACTCCCCGCGGCCGCCTGCCGGCGCAACCCTCCCACCGCGCCCGGCGCGGTGCGCCCCGCTCCCCCGCGTCGACCCACGTCTGCCGCGCCGCACTGTCCCCGCCGCCGACCGACAGCGGCGAAGCGCGCGCCCAATCCCATGATCGACGCGGGCCCGGGTGGCGGCGGAGACGCGAGAACGCGGAAAGGCCCGCGTCCCTGGGGACGCGGGCCTTTCGGATGCCGTCAGGTCAGTGCTCGGCGGTGCGGCGGGTGCCGCTGTAGTACTCGAAGAGCAGGCCGCAGGCGGCGAAGATCACGGCGATCAGGCCCGCGCCCAGCAGCCACATCTGCCAGTACACCAGGCCGAGGCCGGCGATCGACGCGGCCAGCGCCAGGCCGAACGGCCAATAGCTGCCCGGGCTGAAGAAGCCGATCTCGCCCGCGCCGTCGGCGATCTCGCCGTCCGGCCGGTCCTCCGGGCGCAGGTCGATACGCCGGGAGACGAACCAGAAGAAGCCGCCGCACATCGAGGTCAGCAGGGCGGAGAGCAGCAGCGCCACCGTGCCGACCCACTCGACCCGGCCGCCCTCGCCGAACGTCCAGGCGCCGTAGAGGATCGTGACGCCGTAGAGGAACGTCGAGACGATGAGGAAGATCTTCCACTCGGTCTTCATGCCGGCCCCCTCAGCTGCCCGTACCGGCCGACGCGTTGGTCGGGTTGAAGTTGTTCTTCGTACGCCGGGTGTCGAACGGCTCGGTCTTCTCGGCGTACGGCTTCTGGCCGATCGCCTGGAGCGCCTCCTGCGTCGACTTGCCGGCCTTCTTGGCCGCCAGGAACTGCTGGTACTTGTCGAAGGAGACGACCCGCAGCTCGAAGTTCATGAAGGCGTGGTAGCTGCCGCACAGCTCGGCGCAGCGGCCGACGTAAGCGCCCTCCTGGTCGATGCTGGAGACCTCGAAGGTGTTGCGGATGTTGCCCGGCATGACGTCGCGCTTGAACAGCAGCTCCGGCACCCAGAAGGAGTGGATGACGTCGCGGCTCTGCTCCTCGAACCGGATCGACTTGCCGGTCGGCAGCACCAGCACCGGGATGACCTCGCTGGTGCCGAGCACCGAGGCGACGGTGTTGGCGTCGCGGCCCTGGCCGTCGCGGTAGTTGAACTGCCAGTTCCACTTGAAGGCGACGACCTCGACGGTGACGTCGGGGTTCTTCGACTCCTTGATCACGTCGGTCTGCACGACCGCCGTGTAGTAGAAGAGCACGGAGACCACGAGGATCGGCGCGATGGTGTAGAGGAACTCCATCGGCAGGTTGTAGCGGGTCTGCACCGGCAGCACGTTGCCCCGCTTCCGGTAGCGGATCACGCACCAGAAGATGAGACCCCAGACGAACCCGCCGACCGCGAGCGCCGCGATGCAGGACGCGATCCACAGGTCGTACATCCGGTGGGACTCCGGCGTGATGCCGCCCTGCGGCCACCCGAAGCCGCCGAACGTCTTGCCGACGTCACAGCCGGTGAGCAGAACCAGCAGCGCGGCTCCGCCGAGACCGAGCCCGGCGAGCCGACCAGCACCACGCCGCCGGCGTCCACCGGCTCCTGGGGAAGCGCTGTGCCGTACGGCCGACGGCCGTACCTCCGAACTCCTTGCGACCACCTGGTCCTGCCTCCCTAGCGCGCCGCGGTGGATGTTTCCTTCAGCACCGACGGCAAAGGCGTCACCGACGGTCGCAGATTACTCGACCATGACGGGCCTGACCGTCTTGGGGTCACTGTCCGCCCCCAACGGGGGGATCATCGCCGTTATCCCGCGATAGCGTTGACGTTCGTGGGCGAGCGAAGCGAGCGAACCATCAGGCCCAGTAGCGCGGCGCCGCGCGCCGCCGGGGAGCGGAGCGAGGCGACGACGTGAGCGCATCCCCGGTCTATCTGGACGCGGCCAGCGCCGCCCCGCTGCACCCGGTCGGGCGGCAGGCGTTGCTGGCCGCGCTCGACGACGGCTGGGCCGACCCCGGCAGGCTCTACACGCAGGCCCGGCGCGCCCGCCAGCTGCTCGACGCCGCCCGCGAGGCCGCCGCGCAGACGCTCGGCGTCCGCGCCGACGAACTCAGCTTCACCCCGAGCGGTACGACCGCGGCGCACGCCGCCGTGCTGGGCGGCCTGGCCGGCCGGCGCCGGGTCGGGGCGACCCTGGTGCACTCCGCGATCGAGCACTCCGCGGTGCTGCACGCCGCCGAGCGGCACGTGGCCGGCGGCGGCGAGGCGGTCTCCGTACCGGTGGACCGGCTGGGCCGGCTGGACCTGGACGCCTGGACGGCGGCGGTGGCCGCGCCGGGGGTGGCCTTCGCCGCCCTGATCGGGGCCAGCCACGAGGTGGGCACGGTGCAACCGGTGCCAGCCGCGGCCGAGCTCTGCGCCGAGGCGGACGTGCCGCTGTACGTCGACGCGGCGCAGTTGGTCGGCCGGGCGCCGCTGCCGGCCGGCTGGTCGGTGCTCAGCGCCAGCGCGCACAAGTGGGGCGGGCCGCCGGGCGTCGGCCTGCTGGTGGTCCGCAAGGGCACCCGCTGGGAGTCGCCGTTCCCGGCCGACGAGCGGGAGTCGGGGCGTACCCCCGGGGTGGTGAACCTGCCGGCGGTGGTCGCGGCGGCGGCGAGCCTGCGCGCGGCCGCGGCCGACGCGGCGGCCGAGACGACCCGGCTGGCGCCGCTGGTGGACCGGATCCGGGCCCGGGTGGCGGCCGAGGTGCCGGACGTGGAGGTGGTCGGCGACCCGGTCGACCGCCTCCCCCACCTGGTCACCTTCTCCTGCCTGTACGTGGACGGCGAGGCGCTGCTGCACGCGCTGGACCGGCGGGGCTTCGCGGTCTCCTCCGGCTCCTCCTGCACCTCGTCGACGCTGCGCCCGTCGCACGTGCTGGAGGCGATGGGGGTGCTGTCGCACGGCAACGTGCGGGTGTCGCTGCACCGGGAGACGACCGAGGCGGACGTGGAGCGGTTCCTCGCCGAGCTGCCCGGGATCGTCGCGGACCTGCGGGCCGAGGCGGGGGTGACGGGGCTGTGAGCCAGCCGGCCGAGGTGCTCGACTACCGGGGCCAGCGCTGCCCGCTGCCCGTGATCAACCTGGCCCGCCGCCTGCCCGAGCTGCCGGTCGGCGCGGTCGTCCGGGTGCTCGCCGACGACCCGGCCGCCGCCGTCGACATCCCGGCCTGGTGCCGGATGCGCGGCCAGGAGTTCCTCGCCGCCCACCCCGACGGCCCCGCCTACGACGTCCGCCGCACCCACTGACCCCGCACCTGACGCAACCCCGGGGTCCGCGCGCACCCGCTCAAGATCCGCGCTGATTCACGGAAAGAGTGCCCACTCCGGGTCCGGAGGCCACTATTTCCGTGACAGAGGCCCTTCGGGCGGCGCGGGTGCTGGTGGGCGGTGCGTCAGCGGAGGTAGGCGAGGATGCCGGGGAGCGGGTCGGTGTCGACGGCGGTGTCCACCACCAGGCGCGGGCCGATGATCGGCTCGTACTCGGCACGGCGGACCAGGGTCTGCTCCCAGGTGGGCAGCAGCGGGTCCGGCTCGGCGGGGAGCCGGGCCTCGACCCGGCGGCGGTGCTCCGCCTCGTCCCCGCAGTGCACCTCGATCACCCGCAGCGGCACGCCGGCCCGCTCGGCCAGGTCGTGCCAGAGGCCGCGGGCGCTGGCCACCGGGTTCACCGCGTCCACCACCACGCTCAGCCCGAGCTCGAGCTGCACCTCGGCGAGCCCGGCGATCGCGCCGTACGCGGCCATCCCGGGCACGTCGCCCAGCAGTCCGTACCGGCCCAGCGCCCGCTCCACCGGGGCGACCGGCAGGACCGGGGCGCGCAGCGCGGCGCCGACCCGGGCGGCGAGGGTGCTCTTGCCCACGCCGGGCAGCCCGGCGAAGGCGACGAGGATCGGGCCGCCCGCGCCCGGGGGCACCGCGCCGGGGTCCACTCCCCCGTTCGGGACGGATCCGGCGGAACTCACGGCAGCAGGTGCGGCCGAACGTCGTCGGCGGCCTCGTCGCCGTACGACTCGGCGAGCCGCTTGACGAACAGGTCCCGGCGGACCTCGTACTCCTGGCCGCCGAAGTTCTCCAGCACCAGGGTGGCGAGCAGGCAGCCCACCTGGGCCGCCCGGGCCAGGCTGACCCCCCAGTTCAGGGCGGCGAAGAAGCCGGCCCGGAAGCCGTCGCCGACGCCGGTCGGGTCGATCGCCTGGATCTCCCGGGCGATCGGCACGTGGATGGTGTCGAAGTCCCGGCCGGCGATCTCCACGCCCTGCTTGCCCAGCGTGGTGACCCGGACCTTCACCCGGTCCAGCAGCTGTGCGTCGCTGAGACCGGCCTTGCTCTGCAGCAGCGACTTCTCGTACTCGTTGGTCATCAGGTAGTCGGCGCCGTCGACCAGGCTGAGCACGTCGGCGCCGTCCATCCGGGCGAGCTGCTGCGACGGGTCGGCCACGAACGCGTAGCCGCGCTGCCGGCACTCCGCGGAGTGGCGGATCATCGCGGCCGGGTCGTTGGCGCTGACTAGCACCAGGTCGAGACCGCCGAGTCGCTGCGCCACCGGGGCCAGCTCGATGTTGCGGGCCTCGCTCATCGCACCGGCGTAGAACGAGGCGATCTGGCACATGTCGGTGTCGGTGGTGCAGACGAACCGGGCGGTGTGCGCCACCTCGCTGACGTGCACCGAGTCGCAGTCCACGCCGTGCCGCTCGAGCCAGGACCGGTAGTCGGCGAAGTCCGCGCCGACGGCGCCGAGCAGCACCGGGCGCAGGCCCAGCTGGGCCATGCCGAAGGCGATGTTGGCGGCGGTGCCGCCGCGCCGGAGCACCAGCTCGTCGACGAGGAAGGACAGGGAGACCTTGTCCAGTTGGTCGGCGATGAGCTGGTCGGCGAACCGGCCGGGGAAGCTCATCAGGTGGTCGGTCGCGATCGAGCCGGTCACGGCGATCTTCATGTCAACCCTCGTGGTCGGGAGCACGGCGCCGGTCAGCCTACCGGTCGGTCCGGTCGCCGGACGGGGGTCGGTGGCCAACCGGTCGACCACCGCACATCCGGACGTCACCGCACGGACACCCACCGGAGAAGACAGAACGGCGGGCCCACCCCGGGTGAGGGGCGGTCCCGCCGTTTCCGTCAGTCATCCGTCGGCCCGTGCGGGCCGGCCGCGTCGGCTCAGCTGAAGGAGTCGCCGCAGGCGCAGGAGTTGCCGGCGTTCGGGTTGTCGATGGTGAAGCCCTGAGCGTCGATCCGGTCGGCGAAGTCGATGGTCGCGCCGGCCAGGTAGGGGGCGCTCATCCGGTCGACGACTACCTCGACACCGTCGAAGTCGGTGACGATGTCACCGTCGAGCGACCGCTCGTCGAAGAACAGCTGGTACCGCAGGCCGGAGCAGCCGCCCGGCTGCACGGCGACCCGGAGCCGCAGGTCGTCGCGGCCCTCCTGCTCGATCAGGGCCTTGACCTTCTGCGCCGCGACGTCGGTGAGGACGACGGTGCTCGGGGCCTTGGCCTCGGTCGACTCGGTCTGCGCTGGCGTGGTCACGTGGAAATCTCCCTGCGCGGTAAGGGTCCGGACGCACTGGCCAACGCCGCGCGTCCGCCAGTCATTCCCGGTGTGGTCCAGATCCGATCGTACGCCGCTCACCGTCCGGTCACCCGTCGGCGTGACCACGGACTCGTCAGGTTCGGCGGGCGGCCGGCGGGAGCGCGTCGGGTCAGGCGGCCGGCGGGCGCTCGGTGGTGAACGAGTCGACGTCCACCGCGCCGCCGCAGGCCGACCAGCGGCCCCGGGCGACCAGGTGCCCGGCACCGCCCGGCGGGGTGAGCCAGAGGGCGTCGGCCGGCGGGTCACACGGCGCACCCTCGCCGTCTCCGCGTGCGACGTGGTTGAGGTTCACGGCGGTCCAGGCCGTGCCGCCCGGGCGCAGCACGACGCGGTGCGCGGCGAGGTGGTGCCGCACCTCCACGGGGAGTGCCCGGCCGGCGGCGTCGGCCAGCCGGATCTGCGGGAAGCCGGAGAGGGAGCAGCGCCGCCCGGACCGGTTGGTGAGGGCGAGGTAATCGGTCTCGCTGCCCATGTGTCCGGACGACCCGGCGGGCGCCACCGACAGGTCTGCGGTCCGGCAGCTCGGGATCGCCGCCGGGGAGGACGGCGTCGGCCGGGCCGGCGAGCTCGTCGGGCCCGCCGTCGGCCGGGCCGGAGGGCTCGTCGGGTCGGCCGGGACCGACCCGGTGGGCGATCCGGCCGGCGCGGCGCCGGCCGGCCCCGGCGCCCCGTCCTTGCCGGTGGTGCAGCCGGCGCCGCCGAAGGCGACGACCGCCGCACGGGCCACCAGCAGCGCGGCCAGCCGGGCGGGCCGGCGTCCCGTGTCGTTCCCAGTCATGGTGTGCCTCCCTGTCCGGTCCTCCTCGGCACACGTGCCGGCAGCAGGGGGCGTTGCGGGACCGAACGGTCGGGTACGCGACTCAGCGCGCCGGGAGGCGGCGGGCGGGCGTCAGCGGCTCCACTGCCGGGCCAGCCGGACACCGAGCGCCCGGAGCCCCTCCCCGGGCCGGCCCATCGCGGCCTCCACCCCGCCGCGCTCCTCGCCGCCGAAGTGCTCGACCAGGCTGTACGCGTCGGTCACCCCGGCCGCCGCGGCCTCCCGCCGCCCGGTGCTCACCCGGCCCGCCAGCACGACGCAGGGGACACCCCGGTCCCGGGCCGCGCCGGCCACCCCGGCGACCACCTTGCCGCGCAACGACTGGTGGTCGAAGGAGCCCTCCCCGGTGATCACCAGGTCCGCCGAGTCCAGCGCGGCGTCCAGCCCGATGGCCCGGGTGACCAGCCCGATGCCGGACTCGCACCGGCCGCCGAGGGCGAGCACCGCCGCGCCGAGCCCGCCGGCCGCCCCGGCGCCGGGCAGCGCGGCGAATCCGGGCGGACAGCCGGGCAGTCCCCGCTCCAGCACGGCCGACCAGCGCTCCAGCGCGGCGTCGAGCAGCAGTACGTCCTCGCGGCTGGCGCCCTTCTGCGGGCCGTACACGTTGCTGGCCCCGTGCAGCCCGAGCAGCGGGTTGTCCACGTCTGTGGCGGCGACCAGGGCGGCGCCGCGGACTCGGGGCGCGCCGTCCAGCGCGGCCACCGCGGCGAGGGCCGCCCCGCCGTACGGCAGGGCCCGGCCGGCCTCGTCCAACGGGGTGAGGCCGAGCGGGGTGAGCATTCCGGCGCCGCCGTCGTTGGTGGCGGAACCGCCCAGCCCGATCACCACGGTCCGCGCCCCCGCCTCGACGGCGGCGGCCACCAGCAGCCCCAGCCCGTACGAGGTGGTGGCCTTCGGGTCGCGTTCGGCGGCCGAGAGCAGGTCCAGCCCGCAGGCCTGGGCACTCTCCAGGTACGCGGTGCCGTCGTCGGTGAGCAGGATCTCACCGGCGGCGGGGCGGCCGAGCGGGTCGACGGTCGGCACGGCCAGCCGCCGCCCGCCGAGCGCCTCGGCGAGCACGGCGACGAACCCCGGCCCGCCGTCGGCGAGCGGCCGGATCAGCAACTCGTCGCCGGGGGCCACCTCCCGCCAGCCCTCGGCCACCGCGGCGGCCACCTCCTGGGCCGGCAGCGTGCCGGCGAACTTGTCCGGGCAGAGCAGCACACGCATGCCGAGCAGTGTGGCAGGCCACACCGGCGGCGGCGGTACGGCGGCCGTGCTGTGGAACCATGGGAGGCGTGACTTCGACCTGGGTTGAGCCTTCCAACACCGCCACTGCGCTGCTGCTGCTGGGCCGCGGCAGCGACCCCGCCACCGAGCGTGGCGTGGAGTGTCCGGGTGACCTCCCCGCGCCGAGCGACCCGGACCTGGTGGCCCGGGCGGCGGCGGCCAAGGCCGCCCTCGGCACGAAGGTCTTCGTGCTCGGCCACCACTACCAGCGCGACGAGGTGATCCAGTTCGCCGATGTGACCGGCGACTCGTTCAAGCTGGCCCGGGAGGCGGCGGCCCGCCCCGACGCGGAGTACATCGTCTTCTGCGGCGTGCACTTCATGGCCGAGAGCGCGGACATCCTCACCTCGGACAACCAGAAGGTGATCCTGCCCGACCTCGCCGCCGGCTGCTCGATGGCCGACATGGCGGTGCTGTCGCAGGTCGAGACCGCCTGGGACGTGCTGACCGAGCTGGGCATCGCGCAGGACACCGTCCCGGTGACCTACATGAACTCGTCGGCCGACATCAAGGGCTTCGTCGGCCGGCACGGCGGCGTGGTCTGCACCTCGTCGAACGCGAAGCGGGCCCTGGACTGGGCCTACCAGCAGGGGTCGAAGGTGCTCTTCCTCCCCGACCAGCACCTGGGCCGCAACACCGCCGTGCTGGAGATGGGCTACTCGCTGGACGACTGCGTCCTCTACGACCCGCACAAGCCCAACGGCGGGCTCACCCCGGAGCAGCTCCGCGACGCGAAGATGATCCTCTGGCGCGGGCACTGCTCGGTGCACGGCCGCTTCACCCTGGACAGCGTCAACGACGTCCGGGAGCGGGTGCCCGGGGTCAACGTGCTGGTCCACCCGGAGTGCCGGCACGAGGTGGTCACCGCCGCGGACTTCGTCGGGTCCACCGAATACATCATCAAGACCATCGAGGCGGCCCCGGCCGGCTCGGCGTGGGCGGTCGGCACCGAGCTGAACCTGGTCCGCCGGCTGGCGCTGGCCCACCCGGACAAGCAGATCATGTTCCTCGACCGGGCGGTCTGCTACTGCTCGACGATGAACCGGATCGACCTGCCGCACCTGGTGTGGGCGCTGGAGGAACTGGTCGCCGGTCGGGTGGTCAACCAGATCACCGTCGACCCGGACACCGCGCACCACGCCCGGGTCGCGCTGGACCAGATGCTCGCCCTCCCGGGCGCCTAATCACGGACAGTGACCGCACTGGTACGGAAAAGCGCAGGAACCCCCGGTTCATGCCCTCGCTGGTGATGTGACCGATTCCATTTTCGTCACGGAGGGCTATGCTGCCGGGGCGAGGACACGCGCGGGCCGTTTTCACATGGCCGCGTTCCGGGTAGCGATGCAGATCGTGCACCCCACTCATTACACGGCAGCACCAACGCGCTGGAGGTTGCGTTGACCGACGACGTCCTGGTCGTACACGGAGGCACTCCGCTCGAAGGGCGGATCCGCGTGCGCGGCGCGAAGAACCTCGTGTCCAAGGCCATGGTCGCCGCCCTCCTGGGCGACACCCCCAGCCGGCTGTTCGACGTGCCGCGGATCCGGGACGTCGAGGTGGTCCGCGGGCTGCTCGGCCTGCACGGGGTGAAGGTGAGCGACGGCGAGGAGGACGGCGAGCTCATCTTCGACCCGTCCAACGTCGAGAGCGCCAGCACCGACCAGATCAACGTGCACGCCGGTTCCAGCCGGATCCCGATCCTGTTCTGCGGGCCGCTGCTGCACCGGCTCGGCCACGCCTTCATCCCCGACCTGGGCGGCTGCCACATCGGCCCGCGCCCGATCGACTTCCACCTCCAGGCGCTGCGCGAGTTCGGCGCGACCGTCGACAAGACCCCGGAGGGCCTGCACCTGTCGGCGCCGAACGGGCTGCACGGCACCAAGTTCGCGCTGCCGTACCCGAGCGTGGGCGCCACCGAGCAGGTCCTGCTGACCGCGGTGATGGCCGAGGGCGTGACCGAGCTGCGCAACGCGGCGGTCGAGCCCGAGATCATCGACCTGATCTGCGTGCTGCAGAAGATGGGCGCGATCATCAAGGTGCACACCGACCGGGTGATCGAGATCCAGGGCGTGAAGCGGCTCAGCGGCTACACCCACCGGCCGATCCCGGACCGGATCGAGGCGGCGAGCTGGGCGGCCGCCGCGCTGGCCACCCGCGGCCACGTCGAGGTGCTCGGCGCCCAGCAGGCCGACATGATGACCTTCCTCAACATCTTCCGCTCCGTCGGCGGCGAGTACGAGGTGACCGACCTCCGGCCGCCGCGGGCCGGCAAGCCGGGCCAGGAGGGCGGCATCCGTTTCTGGCACCCGGGCGGCGAGCTGAACGCGGTGGCGCTGGAGACCGACGTCCACCCCGGCTTCATGACCGACTGGCAGCAGCCGCTCGTGGTGGCGCTGACCCAGGCCCGGGGCCTGTCGATCGTCCACGAGACCGTCTACGAGCAGCGGCTCGGCTACACCGAGGCGCTGAACTCGATGGGCGCCAACATCCAGGTCTACCGGGACTGCCTGGGCGGCACCCCCTGCCGCTTCGGCCGGCGCAACTTCAAGCACTCGGCGGTGATCGCCGGCCCGAGCAAGCTGCACGCGGCCGACCTGGTCATCCCCGACCTGCGGGCCGGGTTCAGCCACCTGATCGCCGCCCTCGCCGCCGAGGGCACCTCCCGGGTGTACGGCGTCGACCTGATCAACCGCGGCTACGAGGACTTCGAGGCCAAGCTGGCGGACCTGGGCGCGCACGTCGAGCGTCCGTAACGTCACACCGCTCTTTCCGCGCCCGGTGCACCCGCGATGTGCACCGGGCGCGCCTGTTTGGCTACCCTTCACGGGTGCCGTCGCTGTTTCGCCGAAAGCCCGCCGACCTGGTCGATGAATCCGTCACTCCGGTGACGACCGACGAGGCGCCCACCGCTGCCCGCCCCCGGGGCTACACGGCCGCCAAGGGGCGCGAGACCCCGAAGCGGCCGACCGCCGGCCGGCGTCCGAACGCGCCGACCCGGCCGCTAACCAAGGAGGAGGCCCGCGAGCAGCGCCGCACGGCCCGCGCCGAGGCGGCGGCGGAGTTCCGGCGCGAGGGCGGCCCGCGCGACCGCGGTCCGGAGCGCCTGCTGGCCCGCAACGTGGTGGACTCCCGGCGTACGGTCGGCACCTGGTTCTTCGGCGGCGCGCTGATCGTGCTGGTCGGCTCCAACCAGGCCATGCCGCCGATCGTCCGGCTGCTCTCCAACGTGCTGTGGGGCCTGTTGGCGCTCGGTGTGGTGGTCGACTCGTTCCTGATCTCCCAGAAGATCAAGAAGCTGGTGCGCGAGCGCTACCCGAAGAGCACCGAGAAGCTCGGCTCGCTCTACTTCTACGCGATCATGCGCTCGATCACGTTCCGCAAGATGCGCGCGCCGGCGCCCCAGGTCAACATCGGCGACAAGATCTGACCGGGCCGAGCCCGGACTTCGACAACTCCAGCTCGGCTGGCGGCCATAATTCGGCCTCCGCGCCACCAGGCGGCGTTCCGGACCGAATGAAGGCCGGTCTGTCGCCGCGCCGCGACCTGGAGCCGTCGCCGGCCCCTTCCCGCCCTCGCGGGGAGGGGCCGAATCATGCCACCCCGAGCAGTCGCAGCAGAGCGGTGGTGCCGGCCGCCGCGACCACGACCAGGACGAAGGGCGCCCGCCGCCAGGCGAGCACCACCCCGACGAGCACCCCGGCGGGCCGGGCGTAACCGGCGAAGCCGCCGGCCTCGGTGAGCGCGGCGGTCGCCACCAGGGCGGCCAGCAGGGCGGCGGCGGCGACCGGCAACAGCAGCCGGGCCCACTCGGGCAGTTCCAGCCGGTCACGCAGCAGCACCCCGGCGACCCGGAAGCCGTAGGTGCCGGCGGCGAGGGCGAGGATCACGGCGATCAGCACGACGCCTCCCCGGTCCGCACCACGTTCCCCGCTTCTTCGGCGCCGGCCGGCGCCGGCCGGCCGCCGTCGGCCGGGTCGCCCTCGGCGCCGGCCCGGCGGCGCCCGCGTACCGCGGGGGCGACCAGCCCGGCGAGCGCGAGCAGCACCGGCAGCCCGGCCGGCAGCACCGGGGTGGCCAGCACGGCCAACCCGGCGCCGGCCAGCGCCACCCGGCGGGTGTCCCGGTCGCCCAGGCTCGGCAGCAGCAGGGCGGCCAGCCCGGCCGGGAACGCGGCGTCGAGCCCGAGGGCGGCCGGGTCGCCCACCGCGCCGCCGGCCAGCACGCCGAGCCCGGTGCCGACGTTCCAGGCCAGGAAGAGCAGCGTGCCGGCGAGCCAGAACGCCCACCGGCGCCCCGGCCCGGCCGGTCGGGCCAGGGCGAAGGCGGTCGCCTCGTCGGTCATCAGGTGACTGCCGAGCAGCCGCTGCCAACGCCGTGGGCCGAGGGTCGCGCTCAAGGCCAGGCCGAACGGCAGGTGCCGGGCGTTGAGCAGCAGGCCGGCGAGGACCGCCGCGAGCGGGCTGCCGGCGGCGACCAGCCCGACCGCCATGAACTGCGCGCCGCCGGCGTAGACGAGGACCGACATGGCGAGGGTCGCCCAGACCGGTAGCCCGGCGGCCACCGCCATGGCGCCGAACGAGGCGCCCACGGCGATCATCGCCGCCCCGATGGCGGCGACGTCGCGGAGCATCGTCGCGTCGCCCGTTCGATATGCCGTACGCATGGTTCACTATCCTGAACACGAACCCCCTGTTCGTCAAACCGAACAAGTAGAACGATGGAGCGAACAATGGCGGTCGACCCCGCTCCCCCGCTGGCCACCATCGCGGCCGCGCTGCGCCGTGAGCGCGACCGGGCGGGCATCTCGCTGACCGAGCTGGCTCGCCGCGCCGGCATCGCCAAGTCGACCCTGTCCCAGCTGGAGTCCGGGGTCGGCAACCCGAGCGTGGAGACGCTGTGGGCGCTGGGGGTGGCGCTGGGCGTGCCGTTCAGCCGCCTCGTCGAGCCACCCACGGCCGCCGTCCGGGTCGTCCGCGCCGGCGAGGGCCCCCGGATCCGCTCCGAGCACGCCGACTTCAGCGCCACCCTGCTCGCCGCCGGCGCAGCGCACACCCGCCGGGACGTCTACGTGATGGAGCTGGAGCCCGGGGCCGTCCGGGTGGCCGAGGCGCACACCCCGCGCAGCGTCGAGCACGTCGTGGTCGCGGCCGGGCGGATGCGCCTCGGGCCGGAGTCCGACCTGGTCGAGCTGGGTCCCGGCGACTACGCCACGTTCCCCGGCGACACGCCGCACCGGTACGAGGCCCTGGCCCCGGGCACCTTCGCGGTCCTCGTCATGGAGCACCCCTGACCCACGGCTCAGCCGACCTCGGCCGGCGCGCGGTAGAGCCGGGCCACGACCTCCTCGATGTCCGGCTCCACGATCGAGATGTCCCGCAGCGTGGCCAGCCCGGCCAGCCCGGCGACCACCTCGGCGACGCTCGCCGACTCGAGCGCGAAGACCAGCCGGTGCCCGTCGGCCTCCACCCGCGCCAGCGGGGCGCCCGGCAGCACCGGCGGCTCGGGCAGTGCGGCGTCCAACTCGGCGACCACCATCCGGCGGGAGCCGTAGCGGCTGTGCAGGGCGGCGATCGAGCCGTCGTGCACCACCCGGCCGTGGTCGATCACCACCAGCCGCCGGCAGAGCCGCTCGATGTCGGCCAGGTCGTGGGTGGTCAGCACCAGGGTGGTGTCACCGGCCCGGCCCAGCTCGGCCAGGAAGCCCCGGACGGCCTGCTTGCTCACCACGTCCAGGCCGATGGTCGGCTCGTCCAGGAAGAGCACCTCCGGGCCGTGCAGCAGCGCGGCGGTCAGCTCGCCGCGCATCCGCTGGCCGAGGGAGAGCTGCCGGACCGGGGTGTCCAGGAACTCGTCGAGGTCGAGCAGGCCGCGGCAGCGCGCCAGCCGGGCCGCGTGTTCGCCCGCCGGCACCCGGTAGACGTGCCGGAGCAGCGCGAACGAGTCCCGCAGCGGCAGGTCCCACCAGAGCTGCGACCGCTGCCCGAACACCACGCCGATCCGCAGCGCCAGCCGGGTCCGCTCGGCCACCGGACGCAGCCCGCAGACCCGGGCCTCGCCCGCCGACGGCATGAGCACCCCGGTCAGCATCTTCAGCGTGGTCGACTTGCCCGCGCCGTTCGGACCGATGTAGCCGAGCATCTCGCCCCGCTCCACCCGCAGGTCGATCCCGTCGACCGCGGTGACCGTGCGCTTCTCCCGCCGCAGCCGCCCGGCCTTCACCCGGACCGTGAACTCCTTGCGCAGCCCGCTCATCTCGATGACGCTCATGACCCCGTACTCCGGTAGTGGCGGATCCCGACCCGCCAGGCCAGGGCGGCGATCGCCGCCGCGACGACCGCGACCCCGGGCGCGGCCCAGCCGACCCAGGCCGGCAGGCCGAGCGGGTCGGCCCGGCCGAGCAGCGCCAGCGCCGGGTGGTAGCTGACGAAGGCGAAACCCATCCCGTACGCGAAGAGCGCGCGGAACCAGCCGCCGTAGACGGTGACCGGGTACGACGTGAAGTCGCGCCCGCCGTAGGTGACCGAGTTGGCCAGCTCACCCGAGTCGATCCAGTAGAACGACACGGTCGCGGTGGTGACGAAGACCGCGCCGAAGAAGACCACCCCGGCGAGCGGGGCGACCACCACCAGCGCCGCCCGCCCCGGCGTCCAGTCGATGCCGGCCGACGCCACCGCCGCCACCAGCACCACCAGCCCGAAGAGCACCCGGGACACCTTGCGCAGCGGCAGGTCCATCAGCAGCAGTTGGGGCAGCGCGGCCAGCGGGCGGACCAGCACCGCGTCGAACAGCCCGGTGCGGACGTACCGGGGCAGCCGCTCGATGTTGCCGACCAGCAGGTCCGCGGTGGCGAACGCGAACGACGACAGGCCGACGATGACCAGCGTCTCGCGGAGCGTGAAGCCGCCCAGCTCCCGGGTGACGCCGAAGAGCACCAGGACGGTGACCACGTCGAACACCGTCGCCCCGACGTTGCCGACCAGGTCCACCACGAACGACGTCCGGTACGCGGCCTGCGAGCGCGCCTGCGCCCCGAGCAGCGCCCGGTACGCGGTCAGCAGGCCCGGCCGCCGGCCGGCCGGCTCCGGCCCGCCCGGCCGCTCCGGCCCGCCGGTGGCGGGGGCCGGCCCGGTCAGGGTCCCCGGCTCAGCCACCCTGCACCACCAGCCGGCGCTCGGCCCGGCGCTGCACCAGCCGGCAGAGGGCGAGCAGCGCGACGGCCCAGCCGACCTGCACCCCGACCAGGCCGAACTGCACCGGCGTCGGATCCCGCTCGACCAGCACGTCGAGCGGGATCTGGAGGAGGCTCGGGAACGGGGTGCCGTACCGCAGCACGGCCTCCAGCCAGCCCGGCAGGAAGCCCAGCGGGAAAGTAGAGCCCGGCGAGCACGCCGGAGCAGAGCGTCCAGAGGATCAACGGACCCCGGACGTCCTGCAGCCAGTACGCGGTGGCGTTGACCAGGTAGCGGCAGGCGAAGCAGACCACCACGGCGAGCAGCACGGAGAGCGCGAACAGTGGCAGGGTGCCGGGGCGGCGGGGCAGGTACACGTCGAAGAAGAACAGGCCGATCAGCACCGGCGGCACCAGCCGGGACAGCGAGGCGAATCCGGCCCGGCCCAGGTCGGTGGCGAGGTAGCTGGTGACCGGGTGGACCGGACGGAGCAGGTCGGCGGCGATCTCGCCGGTGCGGATCCGGTCGGCCAGCTCGGTCCAGCCCCAGATCGCGACGACCGCCAGCAGCCCCTGCCCGACCCAGACGAAGGTGGCGAGCTGGGCTCGGTCGTAGCCGGCGACCCGGCCCGCCGCGCCCGCCGCCGCGAGGAAGATGTAGTAGCGCAGGAAACCGAAGACGCTGTTGGTGACCACGCCCGCCACGGCGGCCTGCCGGTAGGTGGCGTGCCGCCGGAAGCCGGATGCCACTATGGCGGTGAATGTCCGAAACCATCGGGTAACGTTTGGGTCCGTGGGCGGTGCCACAGTGGCGGTGACAGAGCCCACGCCGCTACCCTCCTTCCGCAGCCACGACGTGCCGGACCGGGCGACTCTACCGGCACGCCCGGCGCCCAGCGCGACAATTTCCAACGAGGTGACACCGCCGTGAGCGAGCGACGCGAGCCGGCCCCGAGGCCGCGCCGCGCGGGCGGCCACCGGGTGCCCCGATGAGTGGCTGGGACCGCTGGCGCGAGCCGGCCGAACCGTCCTGGGCCGCCGAACCCACCCACGAGTGGCGCCCGCAGTTCCCGGGGCAGCGCTACCCGGGCGACATCGGCCTCGAGCACCTGACCCCACCCGCCCCGCGCGGCCGGTCCGCCGTGGTCGGCCGGGCCGAGGTGCACCCGGTCAGCCCCGCACCGGGAGACGCCTACCCGGTCAGCCCGGCGGGCCCCGACGACCGGCGCGGCGCGTACCCGGTGAGCCCGGCCGGCCCCGACGAGCGCCGCGGCGGGTACCCGGGCGACCGGCGTGGGCCCGACGAGCCGCATCCCGACGGGCGGCGGGCCTGGGCGGACCGACGCGGCGACCGCGGCCCGGTGCCGCACCCCGGCGACCGGTACGACCAGCGCGACCAGCCCGCGGCCTGGCGGGACGACCGGCACGACCAGCGCTGGGTACGCCCCGAGCCGGCCCGGCGGATGCCGGACGGTGGCCCGCACCGGCCGGTCTCCCCCGCGCCCGAGCCCGGCTGGCTCCCGGAGCCCGACGAGTACCCGCACCGCTCCCAGGCCCGGCCTGAGCAGCGCCGGGGCACGTCCGACGGGCGGTCCACCGCGGCGCCACGTGGCCCGCAGGACCGGCGCGAACCGGGCTTCGACGGCCCGGTCGACCGACGCGAACCGGTGCTCGGCGGGTGGGGTGACCGGCGCGAGCCGGCCTTCGACGGACACGGCGACCGCCGCGAGCCGGGTCGCGACCGCCCGATGGACCGGCGCGAGCAGGGCTTCGACCGGCCGGCGGACCGACGCGAGCCGGCCTTCGACGGACGCCGCGACCGGCGCGAACCCGACCTCGACCGCCGGGCGGACCGGCGTGACCCGGGCTTCGACGGTCCCCTGCCGCACGAGCGCGATCCGCGCCGGGAGGCCGCCGCGCGGGCCGAGGCGTACCGGGAGGCGCCGGACGGCCAGCGCCGCCCCGTGGACCCCTGGCGCCCCGAGCCAGGCCGGTACGGCGACCCGCGCCCCGCCGCCCACGGTCCGGACGAGCGCTGGGACTCCCACCGCCCGGCGGGCGACCCGACGCGCCCGCGCCCCGAGGAGTGGCCCGTCGTCGAGCGGCGGCCGCGAACCGAGCCGGCCGCGTACCGGCCCGACGAGCGGCACCAACCGCCGGTCGCCCCCGGCCGGCCCGGCCCCGACGGACGGCCACCGCGTCCGGCCGACGAGGCGACGACCCGCTACGACGGTGCGCGCCCCGAGACCGGCGGCCCTCGCTTCGACGCTCCCCGCCCCGAGGTCGTCGGCCCCCGGCCCGAGGACCGGTACCGCCCGGAGGAGCGGCCCGGATTCCGCCCGCATCCGGAGGAGCGGCCCACTCGCCCGGCCGAGCCCGGCCCGGCCCGTCCCGGCGACGGTTGGCGACCACCGGTCGAGCCCGCCGCCCGTACCCGGCCCGACGAGCCGCGGCACCGGCCGACGCCGCCCGCCCCGACCCGCCCGGACGCGGGCGTGCCGGTCTCCGGCGTCCCGGTCTCCAGCGCGCCGGTGTCGGGCGGGCCGGTCACCGGGCCGCCGGTGTCGGCGCCACCCGTCTCGGGGCCGCCCGTCTCGGCTCCACCCGTCTCCGGCGGGCCGGTCTCCGGGATGCCCGCGCAGCCGCAGGCCGCTCCGCGCGACCGGTCCGAACCACCGACCGCGCCGGAGGCACCCGTCTCGGCGTCGCCGGCCGCCGGCCTGCGCGTGGACTTCCTGCCTGGTCCCACCGCCGATCCGGAGGGCCCGGCCGGACCTGCCCCGACACCGTCCACCGAGGGGACGAACGCCGCCCACGGTGTCGGCCGGTCCCCGTCCGCTCACGAACGGGCGGCCGCCACCGACCGACCCGCCGAGGACGGGCACGCCCCGGCCCGCGCCGTGGCGCCGTCCGCCGAGCCGGACAAGGCATCGGTCCCGACGCCGGGCGCTTCCTCCGTGACGCCGATGTCCGGGCCGCCCGCGCCGGCCGCCGACGCCGCCCGGCAGCCGGCGGCCGCCGGACCCGCGCCCGCCGTCGCACGACCGATGTCGGCCCCACCCGCATGGGGCCCCGAAGCATCCGCGCAGCCCTCGTCGGGCAGTCCAGCGCCCGCCACCCGGCCGGTCCCGGGACCGCCCGCGGCGGAACGTCCCGCGCCCACCGCGCCGCCCGGCCCGGCGGCGGCCAACCGGATGGCCCCGCCCCCCGTGTACGCACCACCCGCACCGGCACCGACGCCGGAGCGGCCCGGGTCCGGACCGCCGGCCTCGGCCCCCACGTCGCCGGCCGGTTCCGTGCCGGGGCCCGCCGCGGCACCGGCCACCGGTTCCGACCGGGCCGCGCCAGCCACCCCCTCCGGGCCCGAGCCGGCCGCGCCGGATCTTCCGACGGCGGCGACCGTCCGACCGGTGCCGTCCGCACCGGATTCCGCCCCACCCGGTACCCCCGCGTCGGAACTGGCCGGGCAGTCGTCCGCGTCGTCGTCACCACCGGCACCGGCGCCGGCGCGAGCCGACGAGCGCGCGTCGATGCCGCTGGCCGAGACCACCGCGCCATCGCTACAGCCCGGGTCGGCACCGCCGGGCCCGGTCTCCGCACCGCCGGCGCAGACCGCCCCCGTACCGGCTCGACCCGCTCCGCCGGCGGAGAACGTGGCATCGCCCGCGCCGGCGGCACCGGTCTCCGGGCCGCCGGCACCGACCGCGTCCGTGCCGGCACAGGGCTCCGCGTCGCCGGCGGAGAGCGCCACGTCGCCCGGGTCCGCGCCGCCGGCCGCCGAGCCCCCCGAACCGGAGCCGGAGCAGGGCGAGCGACCGGAGGTACGCCCGGCGGACCCGGACCCGGACCCGGAGCAGGCGCTGGCCACGGTCCGGTGGCGGCTGCACCCGGAGACGCTGCGCGAGGAGGCTCCGGACCCGGAGGCGCTGCGCGAGATCCGGGACGGGCTCACCACCAAGCTGGGCAGCGCGTTGGACAACCGCAGCCGAGCCCGGCTGCTGAGCCTGCGGGCGGTGGCGTCGCGGATCCTCGGCGACCTGGACGACGCCCTCGCCGACGCCCGGCTGGCCCTCACGTACGCGGACGCCACCGGCGAGTTGCGGCGCACCGCGCTGGCCCGTGCGCGGCTCGCCGAGGTGCTGCGCTGGCGGGGCGAGTACGCGGAGGCCGACCGGCTCTTCGCGGAGGCCAACTCGCCGGAGCTGCCCGACCGGCTGCGCGCGGCGCTGCACGAGCACGCCGGCCGATGCTGCTACGACCAGGGCCGGATGACCGAGGCGTGCCTGCACCTCGAGCGGGCCCTGGACCTGCGTCAGGGTGACGACGCGGAGCTGAATGCGCGTACGGAGCTGGCGCTGGACGCGGTCGCCGAGCGGGCCGCGACCACCGGTTTCGGACCGAAGCCGCGCGACCGGGAGACGATCCTGGGCGGCGAGCGGTACCCGGTGCCCACGCTCGACGAGGAGCGCGAGCTCTGGGGGTTCGCGGACGCCGAGGGCAACCTGGTGGTCGACCACCGGTACGCCGAGGTGAAGCCCTTCCAGGAGGGGATGGCCTGGGTACGCCTGCCGGAGGCGTCCCGCTGGGCGCTGATCGACACCACCGGCGTGGCACTGATCGAGGCGAACAACGGCTACCGGGCGGTGGGCTCGTTCTCGGAGGGGCTGGCCTGGGTGTCGATGGACGGCAAGGGCCGATGGATGGCGGTCGACCCGACCAACATCGTGAAGATCCCACCGGGCTTCGAGGACGTACGGCCGTTCCGGGGCGGCCTGGCGGCGGTGCGCCAGAACGGCGGCTGGGGCGCGGTCGACCGGAGCGGTCAGGTCGTCGTACCGACCCGGTACCACGGCCTCACCACCGCCCTGGCCGACGGCCGGCAGGTGGACGGCTTCACCGAGGAGGGCCTGGCCGGGGTGGAGCTGGCTGGCCGCCGGGGCGTGGTGGACCGGACCGGCCGGGTGCTGGTCGCGCCGGTGTACTCGGTCCTGATCGTGCACCCGGTCGCCTTCCTGGTCGGCGACGACACGGGCCGCTGGGGCGCGCGGGACCGGCGGGGCCAGCCGCTGATCGACCCGGTGCACCCGAGCCGCGCCGCGGTGGTCGCCGAGATCGAGCAACTGCTCACCGACACCAGCCCGGTGCTCTGACCCGGGGATCACATCCGCGAGACGCCTCGGCGTGACCATGATCGGACGGGACTAGGGTCGAGGCATGGAATTCCGACACCTAGGCCGCTCGGGCCTGATGGTCAGCGAGATCTCATACGGCAACTGGATCACCCACGGTTCGCAGGTCGAGGAGGAGGCGGCGACCGCGTGCGTGCGGGCCGCCCTGGACACCGGCATCACCACGTTCGACACCGCGGACGTGTACGCCGGCACGAAGGCCGAGGAGGTGCTGGGCCGCGCGCTGCAGGGCGAGCGGCGGGAAGGGCTGGAGATCTTCACCAAGGTCTACTGGCCGACCGGCCCGGGCCGGAACGACCGGGGCCTGTCCCGCAAGCACATCATGGAGTCGATCAACGGCTCGCTGCGCCGGCTGCAGACCGACTACGTGGACCTCTACCAGGCCCACCGGTACGACTACAGCACCCCGCTGGAGGAGACGATGGAGGCGTTCGCCGACGTCGTGCACTCCGGCAAGGCGCACTACATCGGGGTCTCCGAGTGGAAGGCGTCGCAGATCCGCGAGGCCCACCAGCTCGCCCGCGAACTGCGTATCCCGCTGGTCTCCAGCCAGCCGCAGTACTCGATGCTGTGGCGGGTCATCGAGGCCGAGGTGATCCCGACCAGCGAGGAGCTGGGCGTCGGCCAGATCGTCTGGTCGCCGATGGCCCAGGGCGTGCTCTCCGGCAAGTACCTGCCGGGCCAGCCGGCGCCGGCCGGGTCCCGGGCCACCGACGAGAAGTCGGGTGCCGGGTTCATCGCCAGGTTCCTGACCGACGAGGTGCTGACCCGGGTGCAGCGGCTCAAGCCCCTCGCGGACCAGGCCGGGCTGACCATGCCGCAGCTGGCCATCGCCTGGGTGCTGCAGAACCCGAACGTCTCCTCGGCGATCGTCGGCGCGTCCCGCCCCGAGCAGGTGCACGACAACGTGAAGGCGGCGGGCGTGAAGCTCGACGCCGACCTGCTCAAGGCCATCGACGAGATCGTCGAGCCGATCACCGAGCGGGACCCGGCGAAGACCGAGTCCCCCGCCCAGCGCCCGTGAGCGCTCCCCGGTCCGGCCGGCGCGGTGGCGCCGGCCGGACCGGGCCGCTCAGCCCTGCCAGAAACGGATCAGGTGCAACCCGGCGACGTACAGCTCCGGGGGCAGGCCCAGCAGGTCCGCGACGCTGAAGATCGCGCCGAAGAACCAGCCGCCGATCCGCGGGTTCCACAGCAGGGCGAAGAGCAGGATGAACCCGAACGGGGCGAACAGGTCGTACATCCGGCGGTACGCCGGGCTGAGCCACGGCTGGATCATGTTGCCGCCGTCCAGGCCGGGCACCGGCAGGAGGTTGAGCACGCTGGCGGTGAGCTGGAGGAACGCCAGCAGGCCCACGCCGGCCCAGAACTCGATCGGCCCGCCGGCGCCGAGCCCGATCCGCAGCGCCACCACCAGGACCAGGGTGAACAGCACGTTGGTGGCCGGGCCGGCCAGGCTGACCAGGGTGTGCCGCAGCCGGCCGGGAATGGCGTGCCGATCCACCCAGACCGCGCCGCCGGGCAGGCCGATGCCGCCGAGCAGCACCACGACCACCGGCAGCACGATGGACAGCAGCGGGTTGGTGTACTTGAGCGGGTTGAGCGTCAGGTAGCCCCGGTGCGCGATGTCCCGGTCCCCGGCCCGGTACGCGACCACCGCGTGCGCGTACTCGTGCAGGCAGAGCGAGACCAGCCAGCCGGAGACCACGAAGAGGAACACGTCGAAGCGGACGTTGCCGAACCCCTGCCAGATCATCACCCCGCTGGTCACGAAGAGCGCGGCCAGGGCGAGGAAGATCGGGCTGGGCCGGAACGCCGCCCGGGGCACCCCGAGCACCAGCGGATCGCCCGGCCGGTCGTAGCCCATCATCATTCCGCCGCGGGCAGCAGGCTCATCCGGTACTCCACCCGGTCGTCCTCGACGAGCGCGACGGAGGTGACGCCGGTCGCCGCGAGCTCCCGCCAGGCCTGGCCGATCCACGACTCGGCGTCCGCCTGGCTGCCGAACGACTCGGCCGGCCCCTCGGCCGACTCGCCGTTCACGCCCTCGTACCGCCAGCTCCACGCCATGCCGCGTCTCCCCTCGCCGCCGTCGTCCCCTGGGACGAAACCTCCGCAAGCGTAGTCGGCCGGGCGCGGAACGGTCCGGCCCCCACGGGCCGGACGGGGCCACCGCTGGATCATGGGCGCGCCGGGCGGCCGGTACGGTGACCCGGTGCTGACTCAAGGAGTGGTGCTCAGCGACCGCTATCTGCTGAGCGAACGCATCGCGACGGGCGGCATGGGTGCCGTCTGGAAATGCACCGACACCCTGTTGGATCGTGCGGTCGCGGTGAAGGTGCTGCTGCCGTCACTGGTCGCCGACCCGGAGTTCACCACCCGATTCCACGCCGAGGCCCGGATGCTGGCCGCGCTGCGCCACCCCGGCATCGTGCAGGTGCACGACTTCGGCTCCGCCACGCTCGCCGACGGCAGCCAGGTCAGCTACCTCGTGATGGAGTACGTCGACGGCGAACCGCTGGTGACCTGGATCCGGCGGGCCGGCCGGCTCGACCCGGCGTCGACCATGTCGGTCGTGGCGCAGGCCGCCCAGGCGCTGCACACCGCCCATCTCGCCGGGATCGTCCACCGCGACGTCAAGCCGGGGAACCTGCTGGTCAAGCGGGACGGCACGGTGGTGCTGGTCGACTTCGGCATCGCCCGGGCCAGCACCATGGCCGGGATCACCGCGGCGCACATGGTGCTCGGCACCGCGTCGTACATGTCGCCGGAGCAGGCCGCCGGCCAGCCCGTCTCGGCCGCCACCGACGTGTACGCGCTCGGCGTGGTCGCGTACTTCTGCCTCGCCGGCCGGCCGCCGTTCGAGGGCGACAACCCGCTCCAGGTGGCCATGCGGCACGTCCAGGACGAGCCGCCGCCGCTCCCGCAGGGCACGCCCCCGGCGGTGGTCGAGGTGGTCCGCCGGTCGCTGGCGAAGCGCGCCGGCGACCGCTACCCGAGCGGGCTCGCCATGGCCGAGGCGGCCCAGGACGCCCGGGACGTCACCCTGGCCCGGCTGCCGGTCCCGCCCCGCCCGCCGTGGGCGGTGGCCGGCCCGGCCGTCCCCGGGCCCGCCGCACTGCCCACGCCCGGCCCGCCGGCCGCTCCCGGCCCGGCCACCCCGTGCCAACCTGGCGGTACGCCGTCCGGCGGCCACCCGCTTCCCGCTTCCGCCGCCAGCCCGGCCCCGGTTTCCGCGGTCGATCGCCCGAGCGGCGCGAATCCCGCGCCCGGCTCCGCCCCTGACGCCCGCGGACCGAGCCCGGTGGGCACCGGCCCGGCCACCGGCGGCAACGTGGCCGGTTCCGGCCCGGCGACCGGCGGCAACGTGGCCGGTTCCGGCCCGGCGACCGGCGGCAACGTGGCCGGTTCCGGCCCGGCGAGCGGCGGCGCCGCGCAGGGCTTCGCGCCCGGCTGGGCCGCCCCGGGCCCGGGTGCCGGCTTCGGTGGCCCGGCCGGGTTCGCCCCGCCACCGGCCGCGCCGTACCCCCAGCCCACCGCCGGCCCGGCCGGGTCGGTCGGCGGCGCCGGCCCGCGCCCCGGCGGGTACGGGCCGGAGCAGGACCGGCACGCCGGTTCCGGGGTGCCGCCGACGCTGGAGGAGTCGGCGGGCCGCCGTCCGGGACGTGGGCGGGTGATCGCCCTGGCCGGCACGGCCGCGGTCGTCCTCGTCGCGGTGGTGATCGCGGTGAGCGTGACGGCGCTGCGCCACTCCGACGACCCCAACCCGGGGCAGCGCCCCGCCGCCCTGGCCGGGGAGTCCGCGGTCGCCGACCCGCCCGGCACCGAGCCGCTGGCCACCGGCGAACCGCCCACCGCCGCACCCAGCCGTACCGGGCGGGACGGGCGGTCGCCGTCGGCCGCGCCGAGCCGCTCGGCGGTGACCACGGGCCCGTCGACCGGCGGGCCGGCGCCGACCGGCGGCAGCACCGGGGCGCCGGGGCCGGCGCCGACGACCAGCTCCGCCGCCCCGCAGCAGCCCAACCCGTACACCGCCAAGCAGGTGTGCGGCAGCGGCTACCAGGTGGTCGACTCGGCGACGCTGACCGCGAACGGGGTCCGCAAGGGCCGGGTCTACCTGCTCTACAACACCACCAGCGGGGCCAACTGCGTGGTCACGATGAAGGACACCGACGTCGGCCGGGCCACCACCGTGTCCACGTACCTGGAGGTGCAGGGGAAGGCCCGGAACACCGACAGCGCGGCGTACAAGTACTACGCCGGGCCGGTGCGGGCCAGCGCCGCCGGCGTCTGCGTGAAGTGGGGCGGGTCGACCGGCGGGGCCAGCTACGGCAGCCCGTTCGAGCACTGCGGTTGACCGGGCCGGGTCATCGGTCGGTCGCCGCCCGGGCCGGCGGGCGGCGACCGGCCGGACGGCCTTAAGGTACGGGCATGTCCGTTGACGGGTGGAACACGCTCCTGGTGCTCGGCGGTATCCGATCCGGCAAGTCCGAGTTCGCGGAATCGCTGGTCGCCGACGCGCCCACGGTCCGGTACGTGGCCACCGCCCCGGATGGGGATCCGGAGGACACCGAGTGGGCGACCCGCCTGGCGGCGCACCGCGCCCGTCGGCCGGGGAGCTGGACCACCGAGGAGACCGCGGCGGATCCGCGCCGGCTGGCCGACGTGATCGCCGGGGCGGAGCCGAACGAGACGCTGCTCGTCGACGATCTGGGCGGCTGGGTGACCGTGCTGCTCGACCCGGCGCACCAGCCCGCCGACGACACCGCCACCATCGCCGAGCTGGCGGCGGCGGTGCGGGCGAGCGCCGCCCGGTTGGTGCTGGTCACCCCCGAGGTGGGGCTCTCCCTGGTGCCGACCACCCCGCTGGGGCGGGCGTTCACCGACGCGCTCGGCGCGACCAACCGTGCGGTCGCCGACGCCTGCGACGCGGTCGTCCTCGTGGTGGCCGGCCAGCCCGCCTGGCTGAAGCCGGCCGGCGCGCCGCCGGTCCCGGGCCAGCCGTCGCCCAGCGCGCTCGCGGCGGCCTCTCCCGCGCTCGACGGCGGCGCCCGGGAGCCGGCCGACGAGACGGTGGCGACGCCGGAGCCCCTGCCCGAGGTGCTGACCCCGGCCGTGCCACCCGCGCCCACCCCCACTGCGGCGGCGCAGGGCACCACCTGGGCCGCCCCGACCATGGCGCTGCCGATGGTCGCCACCGGCCTGGTCATCCAGCCCGGCATGGAACTGCCGATGCCCGACGACTACGCGGGCCCGCAGGCCGTCGACCGGCTCGCCACGCTGGACGTCCCCGGCGCCGGCCTCGGCGTGCTGGAACGGGTGGTCGGCTTCGCCGCCGCCACCCAGGGCACCACGACCCCCGCGCCGTGGGCGTCGATCCGGGTGCTGCTGGTGCACTGCGACCACGCCGGCGGGGCGTCGGCCGGCGCGGTGCCCGGCGAGTCGGCCCGCCGCGCCCGGCAGGCGCGCGCCGGCAAGGGCGCGCTCGCCCGGCTGGCGGCCGAGAGCGGGGCCAGCCTCCAGGTGGTCGAGGCGCCCACGTCCGAGGCCATCGAGGACGGGCCGGCGCTCACCGCCGACCAGGTCGAGGCGGCCCTGCGGTACGGCTGGCGGCTGGCCGAGCAGGCCGCCGACGCGGGCGTACAGCTGCTGGTGCTGGCGGCGTGCGGCGCCGGCACCGAGGCGGCCGCGGCGGCGGTGCTGGCGGCCACGGCCGGCGCGGAACCCCCGGCGGTGCTGGGCCGGGTGGTGACCGCGCACGGCGAGATCGACGACGCGGCCTGGATGGTCCGCTGCGCGGCGGTCCGGGACGCACTGCACCGCACCCGGCGTTCCTCGCGGGAGGCCAAGGACGTGCTGGCGGAGCTGGGCGGCGGCGACGTCGCGGTGGCCACCGGCGTGCTGCTGGGCGCGACCGCCCGGCGGGTCCCGGTGCTGCTGGACGGGCCGGTCGGTGTCGCCGCCGGCATGGTCAGCCGGGACCTGGCCGGGCAGGCCCGGCACTGGTGCCTGCTGCCCGACCACGGCGGGCAGCCCGCGGTGCGGCTCGCCGCCGACGTGCTGGGTCTGACCCCGCTGGTGGACCTGCGGCTCGACCTGGGCGAGGGGACCACCGCGCTGGCCACCCTGCCGCTGCTGCGCTCGGTGCTGTCGCTCGCCGCCACTCTGCCGGTGCACCCGGCGCTGGGCGGCGGCGAGGACGACGAGGACTTCGGCGAGCCCGAGCCGGCGGGACCGGGGCCGACCACCACCGAGCCGGAGTTCGCCGAGCCGGAGTTCAGCGAGCCGGAGCCGGCCGGTCCCGGGCCCGCCACGACCGGGCCGGAGGAGCCGGTCCACCCCGGCCGGCGTGCCGACTGAATCGCGCCTCGTCGCCGGGCTCCGGCTGGCGGTCACCACCTTCACCACGCTGCCGGTGCGGGCCGGCCGGGTCGACCGGGACGTGGCGGGCGCCGCGATGGCGCTCGCCCCGGCGGTCGGGGCGCTGCTCGGTGCCCTGCTCGCCGGAGTGCTGCTGCTGACCGCCGCGCTCACACCGCCGCTGGTCGCGGCCGGCGTCACCGTCGGTGTCGGCGCGCTGCTCACCCGGGGCCTGCACCTGGACGGGCTGGCCGACACGGTGGACGCGCTGGGGTCGTACCGGCGTGGGGCGGCGGCGCTGGAGATCATGAAGAAGCCGGACGTCGGCCCGTTCGGCGTGGTCGCGCTGGTGGTCGTACTGCTGCTCCAGGCGGCGGTGCTCGCGGAGCTGGCCGGGCGGTCCCGACCGGCGGCGCTGGCGGCGGTGGTCGCCGCGGCGGCGGCCGGCCGGCTCGGCGTGGCCCTGGCCTGCCGGCGCGGCGTGCCGGCCGCCCGGCCGGAGGGGCTGGGCGCGCTGGTGGCCGGCACGGTGGGGCCCGGCGCGCTGGTGGCCGGCACGGCGGCCGTGGCGCTGCTGGCCGTGCCGGCGGTGCCGGACCGCCCGTGGCAGGGCCCGCTCGCCGTCCTCGCCGCGCTCGCCGTCGCGGCGGGGCTGCTCCGGCACGTGGTACGGCGGCTCGGCGGGATCACCGGGGACGTGCTCGGGGCCACCGTGGAGATCGTCACCACGCTGTCCTACCTGGGACTGGTGCTGTCCGCCTGAGCGCCACCCGTCCAGGCGGGTAGCGTTCGTGAACGACAGCACCGGCGGTGTCGAGGGGGACGGCATGCTCATCACGGACGACTTCCTGCCCGTACCGGTCCCGGAGTCGCTGGACGCGACCTATCTGGTGCCCATCACCGGGTTGCCGAAGGTCAGCCCCAAGACCGCCGTGGCGGGCCTGGCCGGGCGGCTCGCCGAGCCGGTGCACGGGCTGGCGAAGCAGATGCTGGACAGCCCGCTGATGAGCGTCGACACCCGGCCGATCAGCGAGTTCCCCGAGCTGCCGCCGGACCTGCTCACCGCGTTCGGCGCCACCGAGGACCAGTTGGCCCGGCTGGCCGCCGCCACGCACCTGGTGGTGGTCCAGGCCGAATACCGGCCGGGCTGGCCGCCGGCGCACGAGTGGGCGGCCCGGGCGGTGGCCGCGGCGGTCGCGGAAACGGTCGACGGGGACGTGGTGGACGTCTTCGGCCTGCAGTTCCTCGACCCGGCGGCCGCGCTGCGCTCGCTCCCCGACGAGCAGGGCCGGATCCGGCTGGTCGACTGGGTGCTGGTGCCGTACTCGTCGGACGCCGACGGGCTCTGGTTCACCACCAAGGGGCTGCGCCGGTTCGGGCTGCTGGAGTTGCAGGCCCAGGGGGTGCCGGACCATCTGACCCGGGCCTGGGGCGCGGTGATGACCGGCGCCGCACGGCGGCTGCTGCGGGACTGGACCGAGGGGCTGGCCGGCGAGGAGGTGCCGGCGTTCGTGCAGCTCCCGGTGCTGGCCACGGTGACCGGGCACGACATCGCGGTGGCGTACGGCAATCCGGAGCAGCACGGCGCGACGGCACCGGTCCTGCTGGCGCTGGAGCTGGACCCGGCGACCGACCCGGACGCCGACTCGTTCCTCACCCTGCGTCCGCCGCCGGGCCACCCGGGCCCGCCCGGCCGCTACTTCGCCGCCGCCTGCGCCACCCTGTTCAGCGGCATCCAGCCGGACGTCCGGTACGCCCGCCCGGGCGACGCGATGAGCCGGGCGATCGCCACGGCCCGCGAGGGGCTGGGCGACATCCGCGCCCGCTTCCTCGCCGGCCGGCTCCCCGCCGATACCCAGCTCGTGGTCAAGTACGGGCTGCCCGGCGACGACGGTCCGGAGTTCGTCTGGGCCGGGGTGACCTCGTGGGACGAGGCGGAACGGATCGTCGGCGCCAGCGCCAGCGACGCCGCCAGCGACCCGACGGTGCGGATCGGCGCGCCGGTGGTGGTGGAGGCGTCCGACGTCGTCGACTGGGCCGTCCTCGACGGGTCCGGAGTGCTCGAGGGTGGGTGGACCCAGGCCGTCCTGGACGCCGGCGAGCCGCCCACCGTCGACTGAGCCGGCCTCAGGGCTCGATCAAGGTGCCGGTCCGGGCGGCCCGGGCCAGCCCCCAGGCGTGCAGCGCCGCCAGCACCGGGACGACGCTGCGCCCCTCCTCGGTGAGGTGGTACTCGACGTGCGGGGCCTTCACGGTGCCGAGGTCGTGCCGGGCGACCAGGCCCTCCGCCTCCAGCTCGCGCAGCCGCTGGACGAGCATCTTCTCGCTGACGTCCGGCATCCGGCGACGCAGCTCGCCGTAGCGGTGCACGCCCTCCTTGAGGTGGGCGAGGATCACCGGGCGCCAGCGGCCGCCGATCACGTCGACGGCCACCTCCACCGCACAGTGGTAGCGCCTGGGCACGCGGTCCCCCTACTCACCGGAAAGTGCGTACTTGAGCAAACGCCGGCCCCGGTGTGGGCTGGTGGGCATGATCGTCGAGTACATCAGGTACCGGGTACCGGCCGAACGGCAGGCGGAGTTCGTGCCGGCGTACGCCCGGGCGGCGCGGGCGCTGGACGCCGCGCCCGAGTGCCTCGGCTACGAGCTGAGCCGCTGCGTCGAGGACCCGGCCGCGTACGTCCTGCGGATTCGTTGGGCGTCGGCTGAGGACCACCTCCGGCGCTTCCGCACCGGCCCGCACTTCCCGGCCTTCTTCCGCGAGATCCGCCCCTACGTCAACGACATCGAGGAGATGCGCCACTACACCCCCACCGAGGTGACCTCCGCCTCCTGACCCAGCCGAGTTGATCAAGGAGTTTGCGTCTCCGGAGGGCCGGATCCTGACGCAAACTCCTTGATCAACGCGAAACTCAGCGGACGGAGGGCTGGACGAAGGGGGGTCGGGTCAGGCGCATCTGGGCGCGGCGGCCGCGGATGTCGACCTCGAGGGTCTCGCCGTCGGGGAACTTGGGGTCGGTGTCGATGAGGGCAAGGGCGATGCCCTGCTTCTTCGTCGGGCTGAACGTGCCGCTGGTGACGGTGCCGACCTGCTGGTCGCCGGCGTACACGGCCATGCCTGGGCGCGGGATCGCCCGGTCGACCGCCTCCAGCCCGCGCAGCGTACGCCGCGGACCGGCGGCCTTCTCGGCGAGCAGCACGTCCCGGCCCCAGAAGGCCGGCTTGTCCCAGCCCACCGCCCAGCCGGAGCGGGCCTGCACCGGGGTGATCTCCAGGGAGAGGTCCTGCCCGTGCAGCGGGTACCCCATCTCGGTGCGCAGGGTGTCCCGCGCGGCCAGCCCGCAGGCCCGCAGCTCAAACGCCTCGCCGGCGGCGAAGAGCGCGTCCCAGACGGCCAGCGCGTGCTCGGCCGCGACGACCAGCTCGTAGCCCAGCTCGCCGGTGTAGCCGGTGCGGCACACGGTCAGCTCCACGCCGTCCAGTGAGGCGGCCGAGAAGCTCATGTAGTCGTGTTCGGTGGGCAGGCCGAGCGCGCCGAGCAGCTCCGCCGAGCGCGGCCCCTGCACCGCGAGGACGGCGTACGCCTCGTGCTCGTCGGTGACGTCCACGCCGGCCGGCGCGGCGGCGCGCAGCCGGCGGACCACCTCGGCCGTGTTGGCCGCGTTCGGGACGAGGAAGACGTGGTCGTCCGCGTACAGGTAGGCGATGATGTCGTCCACCACACCGCCGGTGGCGTCGTCGCAGCAGAGCGTGTACTGCGCCTTGCCGGGGCCGATCCGGCCGAGGTCGTTGCTGAGGCAGGCGTTGACGAAGTCGGCGGCGCCCGGCCCGGAGATCCGGGCCTTGCCCAGGTGCGAGACGTCGAAGACGCCCACCCCGGTACGCACCGCCGTGTGCTCCTTGAGCACACCGCCACCGGCGTACTCCAGCGGCATCTCCCAACCCCCGAACGGGGCGAACTTGGCACCGAGCGCGGTGTGTCGCTCGTGCAGGGGGGAACGGCGCAGCCGGGTCGCGGCGGCGGCGGAGGTCACCTCGGTCATGGGTGGCAACTTACCGTCACCTGAGCGCCTGGTTAGCATCGGCGGGACCCGTCGGAGTTGCATCGGCGGGACAGCCACGCGTCCGGCGGGTAGGTTGCCGCCGGAGACCTTCATCGCCGGTACGCCACGACGCGGCCGGCCCGGCCCGCCCGGAGTAGCTTCAGTGACATCGCCCCGCACCACCCTCAGCCTGGTCGACACCGACCCCGCCGAACTCGCCGTCGACGCGATCGTGATCGGCGTGCACAGCCAGACCGCCGAGCAGGAGTCCGGCTCACCCGCCGCCGCCCTGCTGCTGGCCAGCGGCGCCGAGAGCATCGCCGCGGCGTTCGACGGCAAGCTGACCGAGACGCTGGCCCTGCTCGGCGCGACGGGCAGCCCCGGCGAGGTGATCAAGCTGGCCACACTGGGCACGGTCACCGCGCCGGTGGTCGCCGCCGTCGGGCTCGGTCCCGAGCCGACCGGCGCCGCCCCCGCGCCGGAGACCCTGCGCCGGGCCGCCGGCGCGGTGGTGCGCGCCCTGGCCGGCGCGTCGCGCGTCGCGCTCGCCCTGCCGCTGCCCGATGACGCCGACGCCCCGGCCGCGCTGCGCGCGGTCGCCGAGGGCGCGCTGCTCGGCGGCTACCGGTTCGCCGGCTACAAGACCAAGCCGCAGCCGACCCGGCGGGAGCCGGTGGCCGAGGTGCTGGTCGCGGTCCCCGACGCCGCGGACGCGACCGCCACGGCGGAGGTCACCCGGGCCCAGGCGGTGGCCGGCGCGGTGCTGACCAGCCGGGACTGGGTCAACACCGCCCCGAACGAGCTGCGTCCGCCGGCGTTCGCCGAGGCCGTGGCCGCCGCCGCCCGGGAGGCCGGGCTCGGCGTCGAGGTGCTGGACGAGGCGGCGCTGAAGTCGGGTGGCTACGGCGGCATCCTCGCCGTCGGCCAGGGCTCCGAGGCCCCGCCGCGCCTGGTCAAGCTCACCTACACGCCGGAGGGCGGCGGCAGCGGCAAGCGGGTCGCGCTGGTCGGCAAGGGCATCACCTTCGACACCGGCGGCATCTCGATCAAGCCGGCCCAGGGCATGTGGGAGATGAAGTCCGACATGGCCGGCGCGGCGGCGGTCGGCGCGGCCATGCTGGCGGTGGCGGCGCTCAAGCCGTCCGTGGCGGTCACCGGCTACCTGCCGATGGCGGAGAACATGCCGTCGGGCACCAGCTACCGGCCGGGCGACGTGATCAGCATGTACAACGGCAAGAAGGTGGAGGTGCTCAACACCGACGCCGAGGGCCGGATGATCCTGGCCGACGCCGTCGCCCGGGCCTGCGAGGACGGCGCGGACTACCTGTTCGAGACCTCCACGCTGACCGGCGGCCAGGTGATCGCGCTGGGCAAGAAGATCGCCGGCGTGATGGGCACCCCGGAGCTGTGCGAGCGGGTGAAGGCCGCCGGTGAGGCGACCGGCGAGCCGGCCTGGCCGATGCCGCTGCCGGACGACGTGCGCAAGGGCATGGACTCCGAGGTCGCGGACATCTCGCAGGTCAACGCGGTGATGGACCGGGCCGGTCACATGCTCCAGGGCGGGGTGTTCCTGCGCGAGTTCGTCACCGACGACGTGGCCTGGGCGCACATCGACATCGCGGGCCCCGGCTACCACTCCGGCGAGCCGACCGGCTACTGGACCAAGGGCGGCACCGGCGTCCCGGTCCGTACCCTGCTCCACCTGGTCGACGACGTCGCCGCCAACGGCTGACGAGGTCACCGCGACGACGGGGCGCCCCCTTTCCGGGGGCGCCCCGTCCGCGTGTCCGGCTCAGAACAGTTCGGGGCGGCGCTTGCGGCGTTCGTTGTAGTCGCGCATCCGCTGCGGGTAGCCCATCAGGCGGACGTCGTAGATCGGGATGGCGATCCGGTGCGCGAAGCGGCGGGCCTCCTCGGGGCCGCCGATCCGGCGCCGGGTCCACTCGCCGTCGTCGGCGATCAGCATGATCGTGGTCTCGGTGACGGTGGTCCGGGGTTCCAGGTACGCCTCGACCCCCCGCCGGGTGCGGACGAAGTTCTCAAGGTGGTCCAGATCGGCGCGGTCGGCGGCCCGGTCGCGACTCACCGCGCCCGTCCGCTTGCGTCGTCGGAACAGCCCCACCAGACCCACTCCTCCCCCGTACGTCATCGAAGACGGTGCCAAGCGTACGTGTCGGCGACGTGTCGTTGGGCACCTCACTACGCGCCCGGTCCCCGGTGGTGACAAGATGACCGAGGTGGGGTGTGCCTGTTACTCCGCCGTAACCCCCGATGCAGCGACGCGACCTGGGAGTTGGACGTGAGCGAGCCGAACGACGCAACCTTCGACATCGTCATCCTCGGAGGTGGTAGCGGCGGCTACGCGGCGGCGCTGCGTGCCGCCCAACTGGACCTCTCCGTCGCCCTGATCGAGAAGGGCAAGCTCGGGGGCACCTGCCTGCACAACGGCTGCATCCCGACCAAGGCCCTGCTGCACGCCGCCGAGATCGCCGACCAGACCCGCGAGTCGGAGCAGTTCGGCGTCAAGGCCGAGCTGGTCGGAATCGACATGGCCGCCGTCAACTCGTACAAGGACGGCGTGATCGCCCGGCTCTACAAGGGCCTGCAGGGGATGCTCAAGAGCAACAAGGCGATCACCATCGTCGAGGGCCACGGCAAGCTGGTCGGGAAGAACGTCGTCGAGGTGGACGGCAAGCGCTACACCGGCCGCAACATCGTCCTGGCCTCCGGCTCGTACGCAAAGAGCCTGCCCGGCCTGGAGATCGACGGCGAGCGGATCATCACCAGCGACCACGCCCTGGTCATGGACCGGGTCCCGTCCTCGGTGATCGTGCTCGGCGGCGGCGTGATCGGCGTCGAGTTCGCCAGCGTGTGGAAGTCCTTCGGCGTCGACGTGACCATCGTCGAGGCGCTGCCCCGCCTGGTCGCGGCCGAGGACGAGGAGTCCTCGAAGGCGCTGGAGCGGGCCTTCCGCAAGCGGAAGATCAACTTCAAGGTCGGCAAGCCGTTCGAGAAGGTCGAGAAGACCGAGAACGGCGTCAGGCTGACCATCCAGGGCGGCGACACCGTCGAGGCCGAGCTGCTGCTGGTCGCCGTCGGCCGCGGCCCGAACACCGCCAACCTCGGCTACCAGGAGCAGGGCGTCAAGATGGACCGCGGCTTCGTGCTGACCGACGAGCGGCTGCGCACCAGCGTGCCGAACGTCTACGCGGTCGGCGACATCGTGCCCGGCCTGCAGCTCGCGCACCGCGGCTTCCAGCAGGGCATCTTCGTCGCCGAGGAGATCGCCGGCCAGACCCCGGCCGTGATCGACGAGGCCGGCATCCCGCGGGTCACCTACTGCGACCCGGAGCTGGCGTCGGTCGGCCTGACCGAGGCGAAGGCCAAGGAGCAGTACGGCGCCGACAAGATCAAGACCTACAACTACAACCTGGGCGGCAACGGCAAGAGCCAGATCCTCAAGACCGCCGGCCACGTGAAGCTGGTCCGGGTCGAGGACGGCCCGGTGGTCGGCGTGCACATGGTCGGCGCCCGGGTCGGTGAGCTGATCGGCGAGGCGCAGCTCATCTACAACTGGGAGGCGTACCCGGCGGAGGTGGCGCAGCTCATCCACGCCCACCCGTCGCAGACCGAGGCCCTGGGCGAGGCGCACCTGGCCCTCGCCGGCAAGCCGCTGCACGCGCACGCCTGACCACGACAACCGCGGCGTCCGGCGACGGGCGATGATCCCACCAGGGGAATGAAGGAGTCTGGAGAACATGCCGGTATCGGTCACCATGCCCCGGCTCGGCGAGAGCGTCACCGAGGGCACCGTCACGCGCTGGCTCAAGCAGGAGGGCGACACCGTCGAGGTCGACGAGCCGCTGCTCGAGGTGTCCACCGACAAGGTGGACACCGAGATCCCGTCGCCTGCGGCGGGCGTGCTGAGCCGGATCGTGGTCGGCGAGGACGAGACCGCCGAGGTCGGCAGCGAGCTGGCGATCATCGCCGGTGCGGGCGAGGCGGCCGGCGCCGCCGCCCCGGCGGAGCCGGCCGCGGTGGCCGTCGCCGAGCCGCAGGCCGCGGCGGAGCAGGCCGCGGCGGCCGTCGCCGAGCCGCAGGCCGAGGCGGAGCAGCCGGCCGTCGAGGAGCCCACTCCGGCCGCCCCGGCGCCGTCAGGCGAGGGCACCCCGGTCAAGATGCCGGCCCTGGGCGAGAGCGTCACCGAGGGTACGGTCACCCGCTGGCTCAAGCAGGTCGGCGAGACCGTCGAGGTGGACGAGCCGCTGCTGGAGGTCTCCACCGACAAGGTCGACACCGAGATCCCGTCGCCGGTCGCCGGCACGCTGCTGGAGATCAAGGTCGCCGAGGACGAGACCGCCGAGGTCGGCGGCGTCCTGGCGATCGTCGGGGCGGCCGGCGCCGCGCCGGCCCAGCCGCAGCCGGCGCCGAAGCCGGAGCCCAAGGTCGAGGCGAAGCCGGCGCCGCAGCCCGCCCCGGCCCCGGCCCCCGCGCCCAAGGTGGAGGAGCCGACCCCGGGCGTGTCGTACGGCCAGCCGGTCGCCGAGGCCGAGCAGGCCGCCGAGCCGGTCAAGGTCGAGCAGGCCGCCCAGCCGGCCGCGCCGACCCCCACGCCGGCGCGCCCGACCGTCCCGGCCCAGGCCGGCGGCGAGGAGGCCGCCGGCTACGTCACCCCGCTGGTGCGCAAGCTGGCCGCCGAGCACGGCGTCAACCTCTCGTCGGTCAACGGCACGGGCGTCGGCGGGCGGATCCGTAAGCAGGACGTGCTGGAGGCGGCCGAGCAGGCGAAGGCCACCAAGGCCGCGCCGGCCGCGCAGCCGGCTCCCGCCGCCGCGGCGCCGGCCCCGGCCAAGCCGGCCGCGAAGCCGCAGCCGAGCACGAAGCGGGGCACCACCGAGAAGCTGCCCCGGATCCGCGCGGCCATCGCCAAGCGGATGCTGGAGTCGCTGCACGAGATGGCGCAGCTCACCACGGTGATCGAGGTGGACGTCACCAAGATCGCCAAGCTGCGGGCCCAGGCGAAGGACTCCTTCCAGCAGCGGCACGGCGTGAAGCTGTCCTTCCTGCCGTTCTTCGCCCTGGCCGCGGTCGAGGCGCTGCAGGCGTACCCGATCGTCAACGCCGGGATGGACCTGGCGGCCGGGACGATCACCTACCCGGACGCGGAGCACCTCGGCATCGCCGTGGACACCGAGCGCGGGCTGCTGGTGCCGGTCATCCACAACGCCGGCGACCTCAACCTGGGCGGCATCGCCAAGCGGGTCGCCGACCTGGCCGAGCGCACCCGGACCAACAAGATCAGCCCGGACGAGATCGCCGGGGCGACGTTCACGCTGACCAACACCGGCAGCCGGGGCGCGCTGTTCGACACCCCGATCGTGCCGTCGCCGCAGTCGGCGATGCTCGGCACGGGTGCCGTGGTGAAGCGCCCGGTCGTGGTCAACGACCCGGAGCTGGGCGAGGTCGTCGCGGTCCGCTCGATGGTCTACCTGGCCCTGTCGTACGACCACCGGCTGATCGACGGCGCGGATGCGGCCCGCTTCCTCGTCGCGGTCAAGGAGCGGCTGGAGGCCGGCAACTTCGAGGGCGAGCTCGGGCTCTGACCTCCTGACGGAAAGGGGGCGCGCGGCACACGCCGCGCGCCCCCTTCGTCGTTGACCGGGCTCAGCCGCGCAGGTGCTCCTCGGAGACCGCCCAGAGCCGCTCGGCGGCCTCCGGGTCCCGGGCGTACGGGGCGTAGCCGGTGCGGGTGCCGGGCTGGTTCGGCCCGGCCTCCTGGCAGTCCTCGAAGTACCGGCCGCCGACGCCGTCGAGCAGCGGCGAGGTGGCGACCAGCACCGACGTGGCCGCCCCCTGCTCGGTGTTCTTCCAGCTCGGTGTGGTTCCCCCGCCGCTCTCCGCCCGCAGCCGGGCCAGGTCCTCGTCGGTGACGTAGCGCTGGAGGTTCGTCCGGATGGCGCCCGGCATGAGCGCGTTGGTGAAGATGCCGTCGTCGGCCCAGCGCCGGGTGGCGTCCACGGCGAACAGCACGTTCGCCGTCTTGGACTGCCCGTACGCCGCCCACGGGTCGTACGGCCGCTGGCGGAAGTGGATGTCCTCGAAGACCACCGGCGAGCGCAGGTGGGCCGAGGAGCTGACCGAGACGATCCGGGCGCCGCCCTCGGCCGCGGCGAGGGCCCGGTGCAGCCCGGTGGCCAGGGCGAAGTGCCCGAGGTGGTTGGTGGCGAACTGCATCTCCCAGCCCTGCTCGGTGCGCATCTCGGGCGAGGCCATGATGCCGGCGTTGTTGATCAGGATGTGCAGCGGCCCGTCCCAGGTACGCAGGAACGCGGCCACCGACTCCAGGTCGGCGAGGTCGAGCGGGGCGACGAGGACATGCTCGTTGCCGGTCGTGCCGGTGATGTCGGTGGCGGCCCGCTGGCCGGCCTCGACGTTACGGACGGCGAGGGTCACGTCGGCCCCGGCGGCGGCGAGCGCGCGGGCGGTCTCCACCCCGATGCCGGAGGCGCCGCCGGTGACGACGGCCCGCCGGCCGGTCAGATTCATTTCGTGGACCACCTCCATGGCGGTGGTCTCGGCCGAGAACGGGGTGCTGACGGGTGTGCTGGTGGTCATGATCCATCCTTGTCGGTTCGGCACGGACCGGTCGTCCCGCCGGTACGATGAGAAGCGGAGGATCCTCCGTTACGTGCTGAGCCTAACCGGAGGATCCTCCGGTTGCCCATCGGTCGACCGCGCCAGCCGACGGACGCCCCGAGGAGGAGACGTGCCCGACCGACCACTGCGCGCCGACGCGCTGCGCAACCGGCAGCGGCTGTTGGACGCCGCGGTAGGCGCGTTTTCCCAGGTGGGGGCCGATGTAACGCTCGAGCGCATCGCCAAGGAGGCGGGGGTCGGCATCGGCACCCTCTACCGCCACTTCCCCACCCGCGAGGCGCTCGTGGAGGCCGCGTACCGCAACGAGCTGGCCAGGCTCTGCGACGCGGTGCCGGACCTGCTCGCCACCCGCCCGCCCGACCAGGCGGTCCGTGCCTGGATGGACCGCTTCGTCGACTACCTCTCCACCAAGCGGGGCATGGCCGACGCGCTGCGGCTGGCCATCGCCTCCGGCGCCAACCCGTACGCCCACAGCCGGGACCGCCTGCTCGAGGCGCTCGGCCGGCTGCTGACCGCCGGCGCCGCCGCCGGCACCGTACGCGCCGACGTGGCCCCCGCCGACGTGCTGGCCGGTCTCAGCGGGGTCTCCCTGGTGGCCGGCGATCCGGCTCAGCGAGAGCAGGCCGGCCGCCTGCTGGACCTGCTGATGGACGGCCTGCGTCACCGCCCCGACTGAGCCGAATCCGACCCGGCGGCCACCGGCCGCTGAAAGACTTCTCCGGTGAGCGGCTTCGGGTGGCGGGGGCGCCTCGGGCCGGCGGTGCCGGTGGCCCCGGCAGCCCGGGTCGACCGGTTCGAGATCTTCTTCGACCTCGTCTTCGTCTTCTCGTTCTTCATCATCACCCGGGCCACCGCGCTGGCCATCACGCCCGGAGCGCTGCTGCACGCCGTGCTGGTGCTCGCCGTGCTCTGGTGGTGCTGGGTGGTGCACAGCATCGTCGCCGCCAAGGTCCGGCTCGGCGAGGGCTTCGTACCGGTGCTGATGACCGTCGGCATGGCGGCGCTGTTCACCTTTTCCCTGTCGTTGCCGCAGGCGTTCAAGGAACCGGCGGAAGCCGCCTCCGGTCCGTTCGTGGCCGCATTCAGTTACGTGGTCGTCCGGGCGGTGCACCTGGCCCTGTACTGGCACGCTGTGCGGGACAGCCCGAACGAGCGGCGGCAGCTCCTGCGGTTCCTACCGGAGCTGGTCCTCAGCACGCTCCTGCTGCTCGTCGCCGCCCTGATCCCGCCCATCCTCGGCCACAACGGCGTCGCGGCGCTGGCCCGGGATTCGCTGTGGGCCGCGGTCGTGGTCCTCCAGTACGGGTCCGGGATCCTCGCGGGCACCGGGGGGTGGGGGGTCACCTCCGCCGAGCACTGGACCGAGCGGTACGAACTCATCCTGATCATCGCGCTCGGCGAGTCGGTGATCTCCGTCGGCGTGGGAAGCAACCTGCTCGGCCAGCCCCCGACCTGGTCGGCGGTGGTCGCCGCGATCCTCGGCATCTTCTTCACCGCAGCCCTCTGGTGGGCGCACTACGACATGATCGGACCGGCCGCGCGGATCGCCCTGCACGCCGCCGAGGACGGCCCCCGGGTGGCCATGGCCCGGGACGGGTACGCGTACTGCTTCCTGCCGATGATCGCCGGGATCATCCTCTTCGCGCTGGGCGCCGAGCAGATCGTGCATCAGATCACCGACCCGCACATCCCCAGCTACCTGCCGGCCCAGGGCCCCGGCGAGCCGCTGCTCATCGGCGGCGTGATCTGCTATCTCTGCGGCAACATGCTGTTCCAGTTCCGGATGCTGCGCACGGTCTCCTGGACCCGGGTCGGCGCGGTGCTGGTGCTCGCCGCGGGCATCCCGGTGGCCACCCGGCTGCCGGCGCTGGGCGCCCTCGCGCTGGTGGCCCTGATCTGCGTGGCACTGGTGGCCACCGAGGTGATCGTCTTCGGCGAGGCCCGGCGGGCCCTGCGCGGATTCGTCTTTCTGGAACGGACCGCCTACGAGGCACACGAGGCGGCCTGGCGAGCCCACTGGCATGAGCCCGAGCCCGGGGAGCCGTCAACCTGAGCGCGCAGCCGACGACGGCCCGATGCCGTACCCTCCGACGAAGCGTCGCGGTGCACCCGGCACGAAGGCCGCCGTGGGCATGGAGGCGCGGCACAGCAGGGAACCATGTGCACCCATCCCACTCGCCGAGCGGCCGGCTGACCGCCCTCGGCATCCAGTTGATCGAGATCCACCACTGGCTCCGCGAGGAGCTTGCCAAGCTCCGCGCGAGTCTCGACTCCCCCGGCGACCCCGGCACCGGCCTGACCCGTGAGCTGCGGGCACACTGCGTCGGCTTCTGCGCGGCGCTGCACCGCCACCACACCGGCGAGGACGGCGGCGCCTTCCAGGTGCTGGCCGAGCAGGTGCCGGAGCTGCGGCCCGTCCTGGCCGAGCTGAGCGCGGACCACCGGGTCGTGGCCGACCTCCTGCGCCGGATCGACGCGCTGCTCGGCGACGCCGCCGACGGCCGTTCGGTCCGGGCCGAGCTGGACGGCCTGGCCGCGCTGCTGGAGTCGCACTTCACCTACGAGGAGCGGAAACTGGTCGCCGCGCTGAACCAGCTGGCCGGCGACCCCGTGCAACTGCTCGGCGTCACACCACCCACCGGAGCGGTCCCTTCTTAACGCCTGGCGTTGTAGCGGGGGGCCCCTGCTAACCGCCGAGGGTTCGGCCGTCGGCAGAATCGGGCGGCGCGAGGTGGCCGGACCATGGTCGCTACCGCAATGCTGGGCCGATGGCGATCTTCTCCGTGCAGGCCCGACCCACCGACGCGGCGAGCTGGACCGGCCTGGCCCGGCGGGTCGAGGCCGCCGGCTTCGACGCGCTGCTGGCCGCCGACCATCCCGGCCACGGCGCATCGCCGTTCGTGGCGCTCGCGGCCGCGGCGGCAGTGACCTCGACGCTCGGCCTCGGCTCGTACGTCTCCAACGCCGGGGTCCGGGAGCCGATCCTGCTCGCCACCGACGTGGCCACCCTCGACGTGGTCTCCGGCGGGCGGGCCCGGCTCGGCCTCGGCGCCGGCCACACCCCGGCCGAGTGGCGGGCCGTCGGCCGCGAACGCCCCGACGTCGCCGGCCGGGTCCGCCGCTGTGTCGCCGTGGCCGAGGCCGTGCAGGCTCTGCTCGCCGGCGAGGAGGTCACCGTGGACACCCCGGACCTGGCCGCCCACGCCGCGCGGCTCACCGAACTGCGGCCGGTGCAGGCCCGGGTCCCGCTCACCATGGGTACGGCCAACTCCACGCTGCTGCGCTGGGCCGGCGCGCACGCCGACGTGGTCGGCCTGACCGGCTTCGGCCGTACCCTGCCCGACGGGCACATGCACGAGGCCCGGTGGCGGGCCGACCAGATCGAGGCGCAGCTGGCGCACGTGGCCGCCGGCGCGGCCGGGCGGAGCGCGCCGCCCGCGCTGGAGGCCCTGGTCCAGCAGGTCACGGTGACCGACGACGCCGAGGCCACCGCGGTGCCGACCGCCGAGCGCCTCGGCCTCACCGTCGCCGAGCTGCTCGCCACGCCGTTCGTGCTCATCGGCACCGAGGACGAGATCGTCACGTCGGTCGCCGCCCACCGGCGCCGCTGGGGCATCACCCGCTTCGTCGTACGCACCGACGCTGTCGACCCGCTCCGCACCTTGCTGCCCCGTCTGAGAGCTGCGGACTGACGGCACACCACGAGGCATGCCGAGGGATGTGCGCGTCCGCCCACCGAGGCGATGATGTGCACGTACGTGCAAACCGGCTTTGATGTGCCCGCTACGGGCATCGATCTCGATGATCTGTTGCGAAAGTTGGGCCCGAGCGATGCATGAGTCGGACGGCAACTGCGGGCCGCCTCGGCAGGACAGGAAGGAGCCGGGACATGATCCTGGATTGGGCAGGCTGCGGTAATGCTCGCGACCTTGGCGGCCTGCCAGCGAGGGACGGCCGCAAAATCCGGGCGCAGGCTCTTGTCCGCTCGGACAGCCATGACCGGCTGACGGCCGCGACGATCCAGGCCGTTCGGGGCGGCGCGGTGAGCCGGATCGTTGATCTGCGCCGGGCGTGGGAATGTGAGACCAGCCCCAGTCCGTTCGCCAGCGATCGCATCTACCGACACGCGCCGATGCTCAACGAGGTGCTGGACTACGTGCCGCCACCGGACACCTACGCCCCGATGCTCGATCACAACCGTCACCGGATCGGCGCGGCATTCCGGGCAGTGACCGAGGCTCCGGAGGGCGGTGTCGTCGTGCACTGCCAGGCCGGCAAGGACCGGACCGGCGTGCTCGTGGCGCTCCTGCTGACGGTGGCGGGTGTCGCCGCTCAGGATGTCGCCGCGGACTACGCCCTCACCGACGGGTGCTCACCTCAAACGATGCTCCGCACCCTGGCGCACCTTGACGAGCGCTACGGCGGGGTCACGCCGTATCTGATGGAGGCGGGAGTCGAACCTGGGATGTTGGCGGCCGCACGCAGCCGACTACTGAAGTGACACGACCGGGCTCCGACACCTGCACGCCCTTCCGCCAGCCGCCCGTTCGCACGATGAGGATCGGCTATCGCCCGACTGTGCCCAGCCGCTCGTGGACGCGCCGGGCGTGTCGCCCTAGGAAGATGACCGCGCCCAGGAGCGATATGCCTCTGAGTCATATTTATGTCTCACAGACATGTCGCTATCAGGACTTGTCTTGTCCGTTCGGCAGTTGCTCGGCGACGAACACGCCCACCCCGTGGACGCCCTCCACCCAACCCTGCATCTGCAGGACCAGGATCGCCTGACGCACAACGCCAGCGGAGACGCCGTGTTCTTCCTTCAGCTGAGCTGTCGATGGCAGCTTCTCACCGGGTGCGAGCTTTCCGGACGCGATCTGATCGCGGATCTGATCCGCGATCTGCGCCCACTTGGCTTTGGCGGGCATGTTGACTCCCTGGTCTGCACCGCCATTTGATCACGCCTGAGCTTTACACGACAAGCAAGGACTAGATCGGCGTTGACTTTACTAGTCTTGTCTGACAAAGTTCGTCCTGACCGGCTCCCTGGTCTGCAAACCCCGGAGCTGATCGTCCGTAGGACCACCCGGCCGGCCACTCCCCCGGTAGTCGGCCGGGTGCCACCCCCTGCCCGCGACCCGGTGTCGGCGGGCCCGTGAGCAGGCCCGGGGCGGGTGCCGGGCACCGGCCGACCGTGCGCAGCCGGCCGTCCCCGCCCGTCCCGGCGCCGCACCAACGAGAGGCGGAGCAGCGTGCGGTCAGTGATCGAGCAACCGGTGGACGCGTTGGAGAAGGTGCTCGGCGAGCTGCCGATGCCGTGGGTCGTCACGATGGCGGACGTCAAGCTCGCCATCCGGGCGATGCTGGTGCACCGGCCCGAGGACTGGCCGACCGGTCCGCTGTGCCGCAGCGACCGGACCCCGTACCCCTGCCTGCTGCACCGCTGGGGACGGCGGGTGCTGCGCTCGCGCGGCCTGCCCGACGACGTGCTCGATAGGCTGGCGGAACGCGGCGAACTGCTGGTCCGCGTACCCGATCGGGGGTGCTGACGGTGTGGCCGCGCCGGAACGCGAAGCCGGTGCCACTCGCGCCCGGGCACGGGCGGACCTGGCGGCGCGGGCGGCGCTGGTGCTCGTGCGGCCTGCGCTGGACCGCCTGCCCAGACCGGCACGTGCCGGTCCCCACCGAGCCGCCGGCACCGCCACCGAACAGCCGCTGGTGGGACGAGGCGACCCGGGCGAACCCGCAGGTCGGGCGGGTCGGCCGGCTCACCCCGGCGCAGACCTGGCGGGCCAACGGCGGCCGGTGGTGAGCGGCGCGCACCTGCCGCTGCGGCCGCTCTGGCTCTGCCGGGACTGCGCCGCACCCTGGCCGTGCGCCCCGGCCCGGCTCACCCTGCTCCGCGAGTACGCCGACGACCGGGTGGCGCTGCTGGTCTACCTGGGCGGGATGCTGCACGACGCCGCCGGCCAGTTGCACAGCCTCCACCCGGACGACGGGCCGGAGCCGAAGCAGCTCTTCGGCCGATTCCTCGGCTGGGCGATCCCACGCGAAGCATCCCGGGAACCATGATCAGCCACAACTGGCAGCCGACGAAACCGGCCCGGGACCGCCGCCGGCACTTGACCTCGAGAGCGCTAGAAGTCGAACACTGGCTCGCATGACGATGACACGGACGATCGGCCGCAGCGGCATCGAGGTCAGCGCGCTCGGCATGGGGTGCTGGGCGATCGGCGGGCCGCTCTGGGGTGACGGCGGGCAACCGTTCGGCTGGGGCGAGGTCGACGACGACGAGTCGGTCCGCACCATCCGACGCGCCCTCGACCTCGGCGTCACTCTTTTCGACACGGCCAGCAACTACGGCGCCGGCCACAGCGAGCGGATCCTCGGCCGAGCGCTGGCCCGCCGCCGCGACCGCGCGGTGATCGCCACCAAGTTCGGCAACCGCTCCGACGAGACCACCCGGCGGTGGATCGGCACCGACGCCAGCCCGGCGTACGCGGTGGCCAGCCTGGAGGAGTCGCTGCGCCGGCTCGGCACCGATCACGTCGACCTCTACCAGTTGCACATCAACGAACTGCCGACGTCCGCCGCGCTCGACCTGGTCGACACCCTGGAGGACCTGGTCACCCAGGGCAAGATCCGGGCGTACGGCTGGAGCACCGACAACGCGTCGTCGGCCCGAGCCTTCGCGGAGGCCGGACCGCACTGCACCGCGATCCAGCACGACGAGTCGGTGCTCCGCGACAACCCCGACATGCTGGCGGTCTGCGACGCGCTCGACCTGGCCAGCCTCAACCGGGGCCCGCTCGCGATGGGCCTGCTCACCGGCTCGACCCGGGCCGCCGGCCGGGACGACGTGCGCGGGGTGGCCCCGGAGTGGCTGGTCTGGTTCACCGACGGCCGTCCGACACCGGAGTGGTCCGCCCGGGTCACGCAGATCCGCGAGGCGTTGACCGCCGACGGTCGTACCCTCGCACAGGGTGCGCTGGGCTGGCTGCTGGCGCGCAGCCCGCGGACGCTGCCCATCCCGGGCTGCCGCACCGTGGCCCAGGCTGAGGAGAACTTTGCGACGCTCGCGCTCGGCCCGCTGCCCGCCGCGGCGTTCGCCGAGGTGGAGCGACACCTGGCCGACCTGCGTACGGCGACCGCCGTTCGTTGATTCATTCACCGGGACCGGCGAGTGACTCATCCCGCTCAACCCATCCGGCTCCGGTTCCGTAAACGAAGATATGAGCATGCGGATCCTCATGGCCGGCGCCTCCGGCTTCCTCGGCACCCGACTGGTCGCCCGGCTCACCGCGGACGGACACCAGATCACCCGCCTGGTCCGTCGCACGCCGCGGACCGGGGACGAGCGGCAGTGGAACCCGTCCGCCGCACAGCTCGACCCGGCGGTGGTGGCTGACGCCGACGCGGTGATCAACCTGGCCGGCGCCGGGGTGGGCGACAAGCGCTGGAACGACGAGTACAAGAAGGTGATCCGGTCGAGCCGGGTGGACAGCACCACCACCCTGGCGATCACCATCGCCGGGCTGGCCGCCGCCGACCGGCCCGCGGCGATGCTCAACGCCTCCGCGGTCGGCTGGTACGGCAACACCGGTGACCGGGTGGTGGAGGAGGACTCGCCCGCCGGTGACGGCTTCCTGGCCGACGTCTGCCGGGTCTGGGAGGCCGCGACCCGGCCGGCCGAGGACGCCGACGTACGCGTGGTGCGGCTGCGCACCGGGCTGCCGCTGCACCGCGACGGCGGGATGCTCAAGCCGCAGCTGCTGCCGTTCCGGCTGGGCATCGCCGGGAAGTTGGGCAGCGGCCGGCAGTGGCTGCCCTGGATCTCGATGCGCGACTGGCTGGACGCGGTGGCGTTCCTGCTGGCCCGCGAGGACCTGGCCGGCCCGGTCAACGTGGCCGGCCCGAGCCCGGTCACCAACGCCGAGTTCACCCGGGAGCTGGCCCGCCAGCTGCACCGGCCGGCGATCATCCCGGTCCCCGCGCTGGCCCTGAAGATCGCCCTCGGCGGCTTCGCCCACGAGGCCCTGACCAGCGCGCGGGTCCTGCCCGGCGTGCTGACCAAGGCCGGCTTCAGCTACACCCACCGCGACCTGCCGAGCGCACTGCACGCCGCCCTCACCGGGTAGGGGCCGCACCCGCACGGACAAGTTCTCACTTTTCCACCGCTCGGCCGCTGTGAATCGGTTGAATCGGTGCTGAGACGTGAACCGCCGAGGACACGTCCGTCACGGGGGTGAGGGGCAGATGCGGGACGGCAGAGCATTCGGCAATCCGGGGCGCCGGGGGTGGGCTTGTCTGGCCGCCGCCGGCGCACTCGGGTTGGTCGCGACCACCGGGGGGGCGGCGCTGGTGTCGGACGTCGCGGACGCGTCCAGTCACCGGGAGGCGCCGCTGATCGCCGGCGACCCGACGGTGGACAACACCGACGTGTACGCGTTCGTCAGTCCGGACAAGCAGGACACGGTCACGCTGATCGCGAACTGGCTGCCGTTCGAGGAGCCGAACGGCGGACCGAACTTCTACTTCTTCCAGACCAACGCCAACTACGACATCAACATCGACAACGACGGCGACGCCCGGGCGGACGTCACCTACCGCTGGGTGTTCAGAAACGACGACGACCGCGACGGCACGACGTTCCTCTACAACAACGGCGTCGTCCGGAACCTGGACGATCCGACGCTGCTGTTCAAGCAGCGGTACACGCTCACCGAGCTGCGGGGCACGGAGTCGCGGGTCCTGGTGGAGGACGCCCCGGTTGCCCCGTCGAACGTGGGCCCGGCGTCGATGCCGGACTACGGCCGGCTCCGCGACCAGGCGATCGTGCCAGTCGCGGGTGGCGGCCAGTCGTTCGCCGGGCAGGCCGACGACCCGTTCTTCCTCGACCTGCGGGTCTTCGACCTGATCTACGGCGCCAACCTGTCCGAGCGGGGCCAGGACACCCTTGCCGGCTACAGCGTGCAGACGGTCGCGCTGCAGGTGCCGAAGTCGGCGCTCGCGCTCCGCGAGGACGAGGACCGCAACCCGGTGATCGGGATCTGGAGCGCCACCTCGAAGCAGAGCATGCAGGTCAAGGACCCGAAGGCCGGCGGTGACCAGGTGCAGGTATCCCGGCTGGGCAACCCGTTGGTCAACGAACTGGTCCCGGCGGCCGACCAGAAGGACGGCTTCAACGCCAGCACGCCGGCCGACGACAGCAAGAACGCCAAGCTGGTCGACCGGGTCCTCAACCCGGAGTTGCCGCGGGTGATCCAGCAGCTCTACAACATCCCGGCGCCGGCCACGCCGCGCAACGATCTCGCCGAGATCTTCCTGACCGGGATCGCCAAGGACGCGCCGACACTCGACGGCACCCGCGCGCCGATCCAAGCCGACCTCAACTCGCAGATCCTCAACGCCGACGTCGACGCGAAGCAGTTCGTCCCGGCCGAGGAGCTGCGGCTGAACATGAGCGTGCCGGTGACCGCGAACCCGAACCGGTTGGGTGTGCTCGGCGGCGACCTGCAGGGCTTCCCGAACGGCCGGCGGCTCGCCGACGACGTGCTTGACATCGAGTTGCAGGCGTTCGAGGGCGCGGCGCAGACCGGTCAGCTCGTCCCGGCGCTGGCCGCCGGCGACAAGGTGAACACCAACAACGTGCCGTTCGGGAGGAACTTCCCGTACGTGGCGTTGCCCAGCAACGTCGCGGTCAACCAGGTCGACGTGAACGGCATGCCCGAAGGCGGTGTGCCCGGCGGTGCCGGCGGCACCGCACGGGGTGTCGCCTGGATCCGGATCGCCAGCGGGGCCGGTGCCGTCGGCTTCCTCGCGGCGGGCCTGTTCATCAGTCGTCGACGCGCCCGCGCGGGCGGTCCGGCGGCCGGTCGCGCCGGCGCGGCCTGACCGGGTGGTGGGGGGGGGGCGGGGGGGGGCGGGGCGCCCCCCCCCCCCCCCCCCCCGGCCCCCGGCCCCCCCCCGCCCGCCCGCCCCCCCCCCCCCCCCCCCCCGC
>NZ_JBIAIL010000024.1:55941-110076 GCF_042871425.1 Micromonospora sp. NPDC005806
GGGGGGGGGCTGGGGCGGGGGGGGGCCGCGGGCGGGGGGGGGGGGGGGGGGGGGGGGGGGGGCGGGGGGGGGGGGGGGGGGGGGGGGGGGCGGCCGGGGGGCCCCCCCCCCACCACCGTACGCATCCGGCTTCGAAAGGCCGATATCCATGACTCGTCCGTCCGGACGCCGCCCCGCCGTGCCGCCGGGCCTGCTGCGCCGCCTACCGGCCGTGCTCGTCGGCCTCGGCACGGCGCTGCTGCTGGTCAGCGCCCCGATCGGTGGGCCGGAGAGCGGCTCGCCGCGGGCAGCGGCGCGGCCGCCACAGCCGCTGCCCGCCGCGCCCACGGTCGGATCCCGGCCGGCCGGCGAACGGGCCCAGCCGGCGGCGATCAACATCCCGACGATCGGCGTCCGCTCGCCCCTGGTCGACCTCGGCCGAAACCCGGACGGCACCCTGGCCGTGCCCGACGACTACCAGGTCGCCGGCTGGTACGCCAATGGGACCATGCCGGGCGAGGCCGGCGGGGTGCCCGCCGTGATCGTCGGGCACGTGGACTCCACCACCGGCCCCGCCGTCTTCTACCGCCTGCGGGACCTCACAGTGGGCGACGACATCCAGGTCCGGGACATCGCCGGTGCCGTCACGTATTTCACCGTCTACCGGCTGGCCGAGTACGCCAAAGACGACTTCCCGGCCCGCGAGGTCTACGCCCCCCGCGACGCGGCAGAGCTGCGCCTGATCACCTGCACCGGGCGGTTCGATCGGCGGGCCGGCAGCTACCGGGACAATCTCGTCGCGTATGCGCGGCTGGCCGGCGGTCGGTCATGAGCGGCATGCGTGGTCGGGTCCGGGCCGCCGTCGACCGGTTCAAGCTCCACCGGCTGCCGGTCGTGCTGCTGCTCACCGGTCTGGTGCTGCTCGTCGGCACGCCGCTGGTCTCCACCCAACTGCCCGGGGCGCGCCGACCGGCACCGGAGGGCGCCGGTCAGGATGCCGGCGCCGGGCACCGGGCCGGCAGCGCCCGGGAGAGAGCGATCGACGCGGCGCAGCGGCGCCTGCGCGACCTGCCGAAGGACTGGCCGACCTGGGCTCGGCTCGGCTCGGCCTACGTCGAACAGGGGCGGATCACCGCCGACCCCTCGTGGTACCCGAAGGCGGAGGGTGCGCTGCGCCGCTCCCTCGACCTGAACAGCTCCACCAACTGGCAGGCCATGGTCGGGATGGGTGCGCTCGCCAACGCCCGACACGACTTCGCCGCCGCCAGGGACTGGGGGCGCCGGGCGGAGCGGATCAATCCGCAGGCCGGCAGCGTGCACGGCGTCCTGGTCGACGCGTACACCCAGTTGGGCGACTACGAGCAGGCCCGCGCCGCCGTGCAACGGATGCTCGACGTCGACCCCGGCGTGCCCTCGTTCACCCGAGCCTCGTACGACTTCGAACAGCACGGCCAGGTCACCGAGGCACGCGAGGCGCTCACCCGCGCCCTCGCCGAGTCGCCCGACCCCGCCGACACCGCCTTCTGCCGCCGCTACCTCGGCGAGTTGGCGTTCAACAACGGCGACCCGGCGGAGGCGCTGCGCCAGTACGACGCCGGTCTCGCCGCCAACCCCGCCGACCCGCAGTTGCAGGCCGGTCGGGCGAAGGCCGCGGCGGCGCTCGGCCGTACCGCCGACGCACTGGCCGGCTACGCGCGGGCCGTCCAGGCGCTGCCGCTGCCTGAACTGCTGATCGAGTACGGCGACACTCTCAGCACAGCCGGACGAGCCGCCGAGGCCCGGCGGCAGTACGACCTGGTCACCGCCGCCCGCGACCTGCTCACCGCCAACGGGGTCGCCGACCACCTCACCGCGGCGACCTACCTGGCCGACCACGGGAAACCCGCCGAGGCGCTGACCGAGGCGCAGGCCGAGTGGGCATCGCGGCACAGCGTGCTGGCCGCCGACGCGCTGGCCTGGGCGCTGCACCGCAACGGCCGCGACGCGGAGGCGCTCGACTACGCCGACCAGGCAACCCGGCTCGGCTGGCGCAACGCCACCTTCTACTACCACCGCGGGGTGATCCGGCACGCCCTCGGCGACCGCGACCGGTCCCGGGACGACCTGCGGCTGGCTCTGCAGATCAACCCGCACTTCGACATCCGGCAGGCGCCGGCCGCCCGCGACCTGCTCGACTCGCTCGGCGGGCCACGATGAACCGGCATCCCCCGGTGCGACGGCGTGCCCTGGCCCAGCCGTCCATCGGGGCGAGCCGGCGTGCCGCCCCGAGACGGCTGCGCTGGCTCCCCGCGTTCGCGCTGACCACGATCGCGGTCACCGCGGCCCTGGGCGTCGCCGCGCCGGCGGCCGCGCACCCGCTGGGCAACTTCAGCGTCAACCACTTCCACGGCCTGAGCCTGTATGCCGACCGGATCGAGGACCTGGCCGTGGTCGACGAGGCGGAGATTCCGACCCTGCAGCAACGGGGCACGGTCGACCGGGACGGTGACGGCCAGGCCAGCGCCGTCGAGCAGGCCGCATACGCGCGCGCCACCTGCCAGCAGCTCGCCGCCGACCTGCACGTGGACGTCGCCGGCCACAGCGGGACCTGGGCGGTCACCGGGAGCAGCTTCGCCTACCGGCCCGGCGCGGCGAACCTGCCGACCGGACGCACCGAGTGCCGGCTCACCGCCGTGGCCGACCTGCGCGAGTCCGCCGTCGTGCGGGTCGCCGACCGGTTCCGCGCCGACCGGGTGGGTTGGCACGAGATCACCGCGGTCGGGCACGGCATCGACCTCGCCGATCCACCGGTGCCGGCCACCAGCATCAGCGATCAACTCCGCCGCTACCCCGAGGATCTGCTCTCCTCCCCGCTGGCTCAGCGGTCGGTGGAGTTGCATACCACCGGGGCGGGCGCCGGCGCCGGGCCGGCCCGGCAGTCGACCATTCCGCTGGCCGGTCCGGTCACCCGGATCATGGGCGCGCTCGGCAACCACCTCAACGCCCTCGCCGGCGCCGACCAGCTGACCCCGCTGGCCGGCACGCTCGCGGTGCTGCTGGCACTGCTGCTCGGGGCGGGCCACGCGGCGCTTCCCGGTCATGGCAAGACCGTCATGGCCGCCTACATCGCCGGCCGGCGCGGCAGCTACCGGGATGCGATCGCGGTGGGCGCCACCGTCACCGCGACGCACACCGCCGGCGTGCTGGTGATCGGGCTCCTGCTCACCACGGCCACCCGCCTGGCCGGGGAGGATCTGCTCGGCTGGCTCGGCGTGGTCAGCGGGCTGCTGATCGCCGCCGTCGGCGCCGGCCTGCTCCGCTCGGCGCTGGCCCGAACGACCGCGTCCCCGGTCGAATCCCGCCGGGCCCTCGCCACCGTCGGCGCGCTCGATCCTGACTCCGCCGGACCGAATGGCGGACAGACCGGCCACGGCCACGCGCACCACCACGGGAGCCACGGGCACGAGCACGGCCATCAGCACGGGCGCGGGCACCATCGCCACGGGTCCGGCAGGGCCGGGCTCTGGGGATTGGGGATCGCCGGTGGGATCGTGCCCAGCCCATCCGCCCTGGTGGTGCTGCTCGGCGCTGTCGCACTGGGCCGGACCTGGTTCGGCGTGCTGCTCGTCGTGGCGTACGGGGCCGGGATGGCGGCGACCCTCACCCTGGCCGGGCTGCTCCTCGTCCACCTGCACCGCCGGTTCGTCGGGCGACTGGCGTACCGGATGGGTGGCTGGTCGGCGCGGCTCGCGCGAGCGACGCCGCACCTCACCGCGACCCTGGTCCTCGTGGTGGGGCTCCTCCTCGCCCTACGAGCGGCCGGCCCGCTTCTTCACGTCTGGACCTGACGGACACCGCCCTCCCGTCAGCAGCCGATGACCCAGTAGCTGGGGCCGGTCTGCTTGAGGGTAGTCGTGTAGAAGGTGTTGTAGAGGCCCATCTTCTGGTTGCTGCCCAGCGCGTAGGCGTAGCCGCCGGACTGGTACGCCCGGCCGGCGGTCACGTGCGCGTAGTTGCTGGCGGTGACGCAGACCGGCGCGGCGGTCGGGGACGGCGACGGCGAGGGGGATGCGGTCGCCGTCGGGCTCGGGCTGGGCGTCACCCCGCCGTCGAGGCCGAAGAAGAGGGCGTCCCGGTAGGTCGAGCAGATGGTGTCCAGGAAGTACGCCGCCGCGGTCCCGCACTGGTCGGTGGCCGCACCGGGGTCGACCGGCGTGCCGTGGCCCATCCCGGCGACCCGGTAGAGCCGGACCTGGTCGTTGCCGTACACCTCGAGGCTGGTGCCGGCGGGCAGCGAGGCGGTGCTGGTCGGGGTCTGCGAGACGCCCAGCACATTCGTCCACTGGTCACGCGACTCGGCCGCGTTCAGCGGGGCGACCGTGGTGTCCGAGGTGCCGTGCCAGATGACCACCCGGGGCCGTGGGCCGACGTAGCCGGAGTAGGCGTTGCGGACCAGGTCGCCCCACTGGGCCGGGGTCTTGTCCACGCCGGGGTTCATGCAGCTGTACGCGCTGGTGGTGTCCGTCGCGCACCGGTAGGGCAGGCCGGCGATGACCGAGCCGGCGGCGAAGACGTCGGGGTAGGTGGCGAGCATGACCGCGCTCATCGCCGCACCGGCCGAGAGGCCGCTGACGTAGACCCGGGCGGCGTCGATCGCGTAGTTGGTCTTCGCGTAGTCGACCATCTGCTTGATCGACAGGGCCTCGCCCTGGCCCCGGGCGGTGTCCCCGGTCTGGAACCAGTTGAAGCAGGAGCTGGAGTTGTTGGCCGACGACTGCTGCGGCACGATCAGCGCGAAACCCCACAGGTCGGCGTACTTCTGCCAGCCGGAGTTGGCGAAGTAGCCGGCGGCGTTCTGCGTGCAACCGTTCAGCAACACCACCGCCGGCGCGTTGGCCGGCAGGCCGTCCGGCCGGTACGCGTACATGGCGAGGTTGCCCGGGTTGGAGCCGAACCCGGTGACCTGGGTGAGCGTGGCGGCCTGCGCGGGCAGGGCGACGGTGAGCACCGCGGCCGCGGCCAGCACGACCCCGGCCGCCGCCCCGGCGAGCCGGGTGAAGAGGGATGACGAGCGACGCACGGCGACCTCCCTGGTGGCGGAATGTGAACTGGGTCACCCATGAGTTGCCGAGACGTTACGTCCGCGTTTCATCGCCCGGAATGGCCGCCGCTCACACATTCACGAACACCGAAGTGTTGCCCGCCACATGAGGAAAGGTTCCGTGTCTGACCGGCGTGTCCGGGTCCGGTTGGTAACGTCCGCTCCGTGCCGTCCTCCCCGTCCCTGGCCCCCGGCCAGTCGCCCGCGCCTGCGCCCGTCACCCGGGACCGCCGGGCCGACCTGGTCGTGGTGCTCGCCGCGCTGGCCCTGGCGTTCTGGGTGACCAGCGGCATGTGGTGGGACCCGAACAGCCGGACGATCACCGTCAACTCCAGCGACCAGGCGCTCTTCGAGTGGCTGCTGGCCTTCGGCGGCCACTCGGTCAGCCACGGGGAGAACCCGTTCTTCACCCACCTGATCAACGTCCCGCACGGGGTGAACCTCGCGGTCAACACCTCGATCACCGTGTACGCGGTGGCCTTCGCACCGCTGACGTACCTGATCGGGCCACCCGCGACCTTCCTGGTGATCCTCACCCTCAACCTGGCCGCCACCGCGGTGGCCTGGTACTGGCTGCTCAGCCGGTACCTGGTGAGCAGCCGGCTGGCCGCCGGGGTGGGCGGGCTCTTCATCGCCTACTGCCCGGCGATGGTGTCGCACGCCAACGCCCACCTGAACTGGACCGCCGGCTGGCTGGTGCCGCTGCTGATCTGGGGCGTGTTCCGGTTGCGCCGCCCCGGCCGGGCGGTGCGGGGCGGGATCGTGCTCGGCGTGCTGGTCGCGGTCGCCTTCTCGATCGCCGCCGAGGGGCTCTTCTTCACCGCCCTGGCGGTCGCCTTCTTCCTGCTGCTCTGGGCGCTGCACCCGGCCCGCCGGGCCGAGGCCCGCGCCGCGCTGCCGAGCTTCCTGCGCGGGCTGGGGGTGACCGCGCTGGTGGCCGGGGTGCTGCTCGCGTACCCGCTGTGGCTGCACTTCGCCGGGCCGCAGCGGTTCCACGGCACCGGCTTCGACCCGCTGATCCACTCCGAGGACATCGCCGCGTACGGGTCGTTCCCGCGCCGGTCCCTCGCCGGCTGGGCCGGGCTGGGCACCTCGCTGGCGCCCAACCCGACCGAGGAGAACTCCTTCTTCGGCATTCCGCTGCTGCTGCTCGCGGTCGGCTGCTTCGTCTTCCTCCGGTCCCGGGCCGACCGGGCGTTCCGAGCCACCCTCACCGCGCTCGGCGTCACCGCCGTGGTCTTCGCGGTGCTCTCCTGGGGTCCCAAGGCCAAGTGGGACGGCCGGCGCACCGACCAGCTCCTGCCGTTCGGGGTGCTGGACAACCTGCCCGTGATCAACGCGGCCCTGCCGTCCCGGCTGGCCCTGGTGGTCGCGCCGGTGATCGGCCTGCTGCTGGCGTACGCGGTCGACGAGCTGCGTGCCCGGCCGCCCCGGCACCGCGCCACCGGCGTGGCCTGGGCGATCGGCTTCGCCGTCGCGCTGCTGCCGCTGCTGCCCACCCCGCTGCTGACCAGCGTGCGGGAGCCGATCCCGGCGTTCATCACCAGCGGCACCTGGCAGCGATACGTCTCCCCCGGTGGGGTGCTCACCCCGTTGCCGCTGACCATCGACGTCTACCCGGACGGCCAGCGCTGGCAGGCGTACGCGCTGGCGCACCGGCAGGGCGAGTTCCGCATCCCGTCCGGCTTCTTCCTCGGCCCCGGCGGACCGGAGGGCCGGGGGCGGATCGGGCCGGTGCCGCGGACCTTCGACTCGCTGATGGACCAGGCCGGGCGGACCGGCCTGCCGCCGATCATCACCGACGGCAGCATCAAGCAGTCCCTGGCCGACCTGCACTACTGGGGCGTCGAGACGGTGGTGCTGGCCGACCGGGTGCACGGCGCCAAGTTCGACGTCGACGAGGAGGCGCTGCGCCGCACCGCCACCGCCATCCTGGGGCCACCCGAACGGGTGGACGACGTCTGGGTCTGGCGGGTCCCGCCGGCCTGACCTCCGAAGCGACGAGGCTCACGGAGCTCACCCGGGGCCGACGGGACTAGGCTGGACGGGTGAGTGTGACGACTTCCGGGCTGACCGCCGTCCGTGCCGGTGTGCTCGACTACCAGGCCGCCTGGGACGAGCAGCGCCGGCTGCACGAGGCCGTGGTGGCCGGCGAGCGCGGCGACACCGTGCTGCTGCTGGAGCACCCCAGCGTCTACACCGCCGGCAAGCGGACCGAGCCGTGGGACCGCCCGATGGACGGCACCCCCGTGATCGACGTGGACCGCGGCGGCAAGATCACCTGGCACGGGCCGGGGCAGCTCGTCGGCTACCCGATCGTCCGGCTGCCCGACCCGGTGGACGTGGTCGCGTACGTCCGGCGGGTCGAGCAGATGCTGATCGACGTCTGCGCCGAGTTCGGGCTGACCGCCGGCCGGGTCGAGGGGCGCAGCGGCGTCTGGGTGCCGGAGGACGACCGGGGGCCGGCCCGCAAGGTGGCCGCGATCGGCATCCGGGTAGCCCGGGGCGTGACCCTGCACGGCTTCTCGATCAACTGCGACTGCGACCTGACGTACTACGACCGGATCGTGCCGTGCGGCATCCGGGACGCGGGCACCACCTCGCTCACCGCCGAGCTGGGTCGCCCGGTGACGGTCGCCGACGTGCTCCCGGTGGTCGAGCGGCACCTGCCCACCCTGGTGACGGTCCAGGACTGACCGGGTGCGGATCGACCTCGTCACCCTCGTCGTCGCCGAGTACGACCCGGCGATCGCCTTCTTCACCGAGCTGCTCGGCTTCGAGTTGGTCGAGGACAAGCCGTCCCTGACCAACGACGGCCGGCCGAAGCGCTGGGTGGTCGTCCGGCCGCCGGGCGGCGGGACCGGGCTGCTGCTGGCCCGCGCCGACGGCGAGCGGCAGGAGGCCGTGGTCGGTGACCAGACCGCCGGCCGGGTCGGCTTCTTCCTCCAGGTCGACGACTTCGACGCCACCTACCGGCGGATGCGGGAGGCGAACGTCGACTTCGTCAGGCCGCCGCGCACCGAGCCGTACGGCCGGGTCGCGGTCTTCCGCGACCTCGAAGGCAACCCCTGGGACCTGCTCGGCCCCGCCTGACCCCCGAAAGGACCCCCCTTGACCGACGTGCTGTCGACGCAGCAGCAGATCGCTGAGGAACTCCAGGTGCCGGCGGGCTTCGACGCCGCCGCGGAGATCGAGCGACGGGTCGTCTTCCTCGCCGACCGCCTGGTCGACACGGGCCTGACGACGCTGGTCCTCGGCATCAGCGGCGGCGTGGACTCCACCACCGCGGGGCGGCTCTGCCAGCTCGCCGTGGAACGGGCCCGCGAGGCCGGCCACCCGGCGACCTTCGTCGCGATGCGGCTGCCGTACGGGGCGCAGGCCGACGAGCACCACGCCCAGGCGGCGCTCGAGTTCATCCGGGCCGACCGGGTACTCACCGTCGACGTCAAGCCGGCCAGCGACGCCGCCCTGGCGGCGCTGGAGGCGGCCGGGCTGACCTTCCGGAACGAGGCCCACCAGGACTTCGTGCACGGCAACATCAAGGCCCGGCAGCGCATGATCGCCCAGTACGCGGTGGCCGGGGCGGCCGACGGGCTGGTGGTCGGCACCGACCACGCGGCCGAGGCGGTCACCGGCTTCTTCACCAAGCACGGTGACGGGGCGGCGGACCTCGTCCCGCTGACCGGGCTGACCAAGCGGCGGGTGCGGGCGCTCGCCGCGGCGCTCGGCGCCCCCGCCGAGCTGGTGGGCAAGGCGCCGACCGCCGACCTGGAGACCCTGGCCCCGGGCCGGCTCGACGAGGACGCGCTCGGCCTGGCGTACGAGCACATCGACGACTACCTGGAGGGTCGGCCGGTCCCGGCGGAGGTCGAGGCGGCGCTGGTGGCCCGCTACCGGGCCACGGACCACAAGCGCTGCCTGCCGATCGCGCCCTAGGCGCTGATCCGCGCCCGCAGCCACGGTTCGTAGAGCACGATCGTGCCGCCGATGCCGGCCCCGATCACCGTCTCCACGCCCCGGTCGAAGAGCAGCTGCCCGGCCGGGCGGGCCACCACGAGCTGCCCCATGAGCAGGGCCATCGGGGTGAGGAACAGCAGCGCAAGGCCGTAGTTGCGCCCCACCAGCAGCTCGGTGGCGATCTGCAGCACCGCCACGACGACCACGGTGGCGTACGGCGACAGGTGCGGCGCGAGCAGCGCCGCGCTGGTCAGCAGCCCGAGCAGCGTGCCGAGGATCCGGTGCGCGGCGCGGACGAGCTGGGCGGTGACGCCCTCGGCGCTCAGCGGGGCGACCGCCGCGATCATCGCCCAGTACGGGTGGCCGATCCCCACGGCGGTCGCCGTGCCGCCGGCCAGCAGCGCGGCGAGGGCGTACCTGGCCGGCTCCCAGGTCCACACGTGCGCCAGCCGGGCCGGCCGGCTCCGCTGCCCCCGGACGAGGCTGCCCACGTTGCCGACCAGCAGCGCGAACAGGCTGCTGAGCCCGGCCACGGCAGCGGCGACCGGCACGTCCGACACCGCGTGCGGGGCCGCGGCGACCGTGCCGAACGCGAACACCAGGAACAGCGGCCCCGGCGGGTGCCAGTCCTGCGCGGCGGCGAGCACCGCGCCCAGCGACGCGACGGCCGCGGCGACGAGCACGGCCACCCACGCCCGGGACGCCAGCGCCCCGACGAGCACGCCGAGGACGGTCGACCCGGTGAGCGCCGCCCCGGCGCTGGCCTGCATGGCCGCCCGGGACAGGTGCACGTGGTTGCGGCCGTAGAGCGAGGTGAACGCGCCGAACACCGCGTACACGGACCAGCCCGGGCGGCCGGCCGCGAGCACCGCGAGCAGCGGGACGAGGACGCTGATCCCGGCTCGCAGCGCGACCCGGTGGGCGCCCCGGACCGGGCGGACATGCAGCAAGCCCCGCAGCGTCGCCCGGAGCTGCTCGCCCATCCCGCTCCTCACTCCCCCGGTGGCCCGACGGCCACCCTCCGACGGTCGTCGGCCACCGGGGGTACCCGGATGTCGGGCGTGATCACCCGGTCACGGCGTGAGCCGGTGCAGGTCGCGCGGGAAGGCGGTCACCTCCCGGACGTTGGCCGCGCCGGTGAGCCGGGCGACGAAGCGTTCCAGCCCGATGGCGAAACCGCCGTGCGGCGGCATGCCGTGCCGGAACGCGTCCACGTAGCCGGCGTACGGCTCGACCGGTTCGCCGCGCGCGGCGAGGGCGGCCAGGTAGTCCTCGTACCGGTGCAGCCGCTGCCCGCCGGTGACCAGCTCCATCCCCCGGAACAGCAGGTCGAAGCCGTTCGAGTAGGCCGGCCGGGCCGGGTCCGGGTGGGTGTAGAAGGGCCGCTTCGCCATCGGGTACCCGGTGACGAAGAGGAAGTCGGAGCCGTGCTCGCTCCGCGCCCACTCACCCAGCGCCCGCTCGTGCGCGGGGGCGAGGTCCGGCTCGTCGGCCGGCGCCCCGGCGATCTTCAGCGCCTCGGTGAAGTGCACCGCCGGGATCTCGGCGGGTACCTCGGGCGCCGCCACCCCGAGGGTGTCCAGCGCTCCGCCCGCGCGCTCCCGGACCGCGCCCAGCATCCCGGCCAGGACGTCGCGCAGCACCCGCATCACGTCCCGGTGGTCCGCCACGAAGCCCAGCTCGACGTCGAGCGAGGTGTACTGGGCCAGGTGGCGAACGGTGTCGTGCGGCTCGGCCCGGAACACCGGCCCCACCTCGTACACCCGCTCGAAGACGCCGACCATGAGCTGCTTGTAGAACTGCGGCGACTGGGCCAGGTACGCGGGCCGGCCGAACCAGTCCAGCGCGAAGACGTCCGCCCCGCTCTCGGTGGACGAGGCGACCACCTTCGGGGTGTGGATCTCCACGAACCCGCGGGCGTCCAGGGCGGCCCGGAAGCCGGCCACACTCGCCGCCGAGATCCGCAGCGCCGCCGAACGGGTCGGATGGCGCAACGAGGTCGGGGCGTGGTCGAGCTGGGTGGGCAGGCTGGCGGTGAGCGCCGGTCGGTACAGGTCGAACGGCGGCGGCACGGCGGGCGGGCCCAGCGGTCGTACCGTCGGGTCGGTGAGCTCGACCCCGGCGGGGGCGGTGGCGTTCGCCACCACCGTGCCGGTGACCTCGACGACGGTCTCCTCCGGGAGCGCTTCGACGGCGGCGCGCACCTCCGGGTCGGTGACCACCACCTGGGCCAGGCCGGCGGCGTCCCGGACGATCAGGAAGGCCACCGACTTGAGCAGCCGGCGGCGGTGCACCCAGCCGGCGATCCGGACGGTTTCGCCGACATGGGGGCTGAGCTGGGTGGAAAGGATGCGTTGCACGGCGGTTACCTCCTCGATCAATCGCAACGCGATCCCCGGGAGGTGTGGGCGAGCGGGATCCTCGCGGTGCCACCACACCTTCGCCCCCGCCGAAGCGGGAGCCTCGTTCGTCGCCCGTGACGGGGGCCAGCCGGCGGGGTCTACTGGGCGGCGGGCCGCTGTTCTTCCCGCAGCTCGGGAGGGTCTTCACGCCCCGGCGCCAGACCGCCTCTCAGCAACCGGCGGCTCTCTGCACTGGCGGGTCGGCGCGCTACTCGGCTCCGTCGCAGCTCTGCCGCGCACGCTAGCACCCCGGCGCGGACTTTGTGACGCCCCTTTTTCGCCTCAGGTGTCCGGTGTCACAACGTCTGCGGCGTGACGCCGGTCGCCCGACGTTCATCGACGGCCACCGACCGGCGTAGGCTCGGTTTCGTGACGATCGAGCACTCCGCGCCGACGACTGAGCAGGCAGCGCGCACCGCGACTGTCGCCCCCGAGGGGCGACGCATGCTGCGGATCGAGGCGCGCAACGCCGAGACGCCGATCGAGCGCAAGCCGCCGTGGATCAAGGTCAAGGCCAAGATGGGGCCGGAGTACACCCAGCTGCGCGGGCTGGTCTCGCGCGAAGGGCTGCACACCGTCTGCCAGGAGGCCGGCTGTCCCAACATCTACGAGTGCTGGGAGGACCGCGAGGCCACCTTCCTCATCGGTGGCGACCAGTGCACCCGGCGCTGCGACTTCTGCCAGATCGACACCGGCAAGCCGGCCGAGTTCGACGCCGACGAACCCCGCCGCGTCGCCGAGTCGGTCGCCGCGATGGGCCTGCGCTACGCCACCATCACCGGTGTCGCCCGCGACGACCTGCCCGACGGCGGCGCCTGGCTCTACGCCGAGACGGTCCGGCAGATCCACGCCCTGCAGTCCGGCTGCGGCGTCGAGCTGCTGATCCCCGACTTCAACGCCGTCCCGGAGCAGCTCGCCGAGGTCTTCGGCGCCCGCCCCGAGGTGCTGGCGCACAACGTGGAGACCGTGCCCCGGATCTTCAAGCGGATCCGGCCGGCGTTCCGCTACGACCGCTCGCTCGACGTGATCCGCCAGGCCCGCGCCGCCGGCCTGGTCACCAAGAGCAACCTGATCCTCGGCATGGGCGAGGAGCGGGCCGAGGTCTCCCAGGCGCTGCGCGACCTGCACGAGGCCGGCTGCGAGCTGATCACCATCACGCAGTACCTGCGCCCCTCCCCCCGGCACCACCCGGTCACCCGCTGGGTCAAGCCGGAGGAGTTCGTCGAGCTGCGCGAGGAGGCCGAGGAGATCGGCTTCGCCGGCGTGATGAGCGGCCCGCTGGTCCGCTCGTCGTACCGGGCCGGCCGGCTCTACCAGCAGGCCCTCGCCGCCCGCGAGGGAGTCGTCGCCGCCGGCTGAGGCTGGCCACGACCGCAGCGCAGGCCGCGTGAACCCGCCGGCTGAGGCCGGACGGGGTCGTATGCCGCGTCCCGCACCGCCGGCCGCCGCCCGGATGCCATGATCGCAGGGATGATCGCCGGGGTACGCCAGGAGCCACGCGAGGTTCACCGCCCGCGCACGCCTTGGCGTCCCCGGCTGCCCGTGCTGCTCGCCCTGCTGGTCGGACTGGCCGGGGTCGGGTACCGGCTGGCGCTGCTGGTCGCCGACGCCCCGCCCACCAACAGCGACGAGGCGACCATGGGGCTGGCCGCCCTGCACATCGCCCGGGGCGAGGACTTCCCGGTCTGGTTCTACGGGCAGGCGTACATGGGGACGCTGGAGGCGTACCTCGCCGCGCCGCTGGTCGCGCTCGCCGGCCCGTCGGTGCTCGCCCTGCGGCTGCCCACCCTGGCGCTCTACGCGCTCTTCCTCGCCCTGTCCTGGCGGCTCAGCCGCCGGCTCGGCGGAAATGCCTGGTTTGGCCTGCTGGTCGTCGCCTTCCTCGCCCTCGGCTCGGACCGGGTGGTCAAGAACCAGCTCATCGCCGGGGGCGGCTATCCCGAGCTGAACCCGGCCGGGGTGGCGCTGGCTCTGCTGACCGTCGGGCTGTGCACCGGCGGGTCGAGGGCGCGGCTGGCCCGCTGGGCGGCTTGGGGCCTGGTCTCGGGGCTGATGCTCTGGGTCGACCCGCTGGTGCTGCCGTACGTCGTCGGGACCGGCGTGGTGCTGGTGGCCTGGCGGCGGCGGGAGTTGGCCGGCCGGGCAGGGCTCGTCGTGGCGGGCGCGCTGCTGCTGGGGGCGGCGCCGATGCTGGTGGACAGCCTCCAGCACGGCCGCAACCCGCTCACCGCCGTCCTCGGGGCCAGCGGCGGGGAGGCGGCGGCGAGCTGGGGCGAGCGGCTGTACGGCGGGCTGGTGCTCGGGCCGCCGCTGGGCATGGGCTTCTGTTCGCCGAGCCACTGCGCCGGCTGGCAGCTCTGGTGGGCGATCGCGCTCCCTCTTTTGCTGCTGCTCGCGGTGTTCGCCGCCTGGCGCACCCTGCGCATGCCGGTGGTGCCTGCCGATCTTGGACCGATGTCGCTCACCGGGAGCCGTCCAGAGTCCGGCGACAATCCCGGCGGCGCGGAGGGGCGGCGGGTGTCGGCGGCGGTGCGGCTGGCGCTGCTGGGCGGGGCGGCGGTGGTGCTGGCGGCGTACACGGTGAGCAGCGCGGCCGGGCGGACCCCGGTGGAGAGCGCCCGCTACCTCTCCTGCCTGGCGGTCGCCACGCCCGCCCTGCTGTGGCCGCTGTGGCGGACCGTGCGGCGGGCCGGCCTCCGCTCTCTGGCGGCGGTCGCCGTGCTGACCGCGATCCTGGGCACGGCGGGGGTCGCCACCGCCGGGGCGATCGCCAAGGCGCCGGCCAGCCATGCCGAGGCCGATCGGCACCGGGCGCTCGTCGACGCCCTCGGCGCGCTGGACGTGCGGCACGTACGCGGCGGCTACTGGACCTGCAACCGGCTCACCTTCGCCACGGGCGAGGACGCGGTCTGCGCGGTGGTCGACGACGAACTGCGCCCCGGCTACGACCGCTGGCCCGCGTACCGGCGGGCGGTGGCGGGCGATCCCGGCGCGGCCTGGGTCGCGCCGGTCGGCTCACCGCTGGCCGCCCGGCTCGACCGGCAGGTCGGCCCCGACCAGGGCGCGCTCGACGTGGTCACCGTCGCGGGCTGGCGGATCTACCTGCCTCGCCGCTGATCGGGCACGGTCGACGCCGGCGGATCCAACAGGCCGAGGCGGTGGGCCAGCGCGGCCGCCTGCACCCGGTTGCTGACGTCCAGCTTGGCGATGATCCGGGACACGTGCACGCTGGCCGTCTTCGGCGAGATGAAGAGCTGCTCGGCGATCCGGCTGTTGCTGTGCCCCTCGGCGACCAGCCGCAGCACCTCCTGCTCCCGGCTGGTGAGCAGGTCGGGGCCGGGACGGCCGGCGCCGCGCAGCCCGACCCGCCGGGCCAGGACGGCGACCTGCTCGCCCAGCGGCGTGGCACCGAGCCGGGCGGCGACGTCGCCGGCCTCGCGTACCGCGTCGGCGACGGTGTCCCGCTCGCCGGCCGCCGCGGCCGCCTCGGCCAGTCCGAGCAGGGCACGTCCCAGCGGGTACGGCTGCCCGGTGGCCCGCCACGCCTCCACCGCCGCCCGCCAGGCCGGCAGCGCCGCGTCGGCGCGGGCCAGGATCGCGGCGACCTGGGCGGCGTGCGCCTGTTCCGCCGGGTAGCGGACGGGCAGGGCGGCGGCGACCGCGGACACCTCACCGGCCAGTTCGGCGTCGCCGACCAGCGCGGCGGTCCGCGCCACCGCACTGAGCACCGGCCATCCCTCGCGGGGCAGGTCGACCAGGCGCTCGTCGGCGAGCGCGGCGTGAGCCGCGCGTACCGCCTCGACCTTGTCGTCGGCCGCGAGGGCGGCCTCGATGCGCAGCTCGTGCAGGGGCAGCCGGTGGTTCGGCCAGAGGTACGGCCGGGCCAGGAAGGCCAGCGCCCGGCCGACCAGCTCGTCGGCGGCGGGGTGGGCCCGCGCCAGCCGCAGCCCGGCCCGGAGCTGGAGCCAGTGCAGCCCGGAGACGCCGGGCGGGTCGATCCGGGCCGCCTCGGCGCAGGCCGCGTCGGCCTCGTCCCAGCGGCCCAGGGCGATCAGCGCCTCGGCCCGGTTGGACAGCAGGTACGCCCCGGTGGACCGGCTGATCCCCACCCGGCGCGCCTCGGCCACCCCGACGTCGGCAGCCTCCGCCGACTCGGCGTACCGGCCCAGCTCGTAGAGCACGTCGGAGAGGTGGACCAGGGCGCTGACCAGCGCCGGCGCGTGGCCGGTGGCCCGGGCCTGGGCCTCCGCCCGGCGCAGCTCGGCCAGCCCCAGGTCGGGGGCCTTGTCGGTGCGGCAGAGCAGGGCGATCCGGGTGGGCAGCAGGGGCACGTCCACGCCGACCGCCTCGGCGGCGGCCATCGCCTCGGCGGCCACCGAGGCGGCCTGCTCGGGGTCGATCTTCACCAGGTGGGCCGCGATGTCGGCGAGCAGCTGGACCCGCTCCGGACCGTCCGGGACCCCGGCCGCCAGCCGGTACGCCTCCCGCAGCTCCGTGGTGCCGTCGCTCTTACCGAGCACGGCGAGCAGCCGCCCGCGCTGGTCGTGCAGGCGGGCGGCGCGCAGCGGCTCGGCGTCGATATCCACCTCGGCCAGGGCGGCCCGGGTGAGGGTCAGCGCCCGGTTGTAGTCGCCCGCGGTGGTGGCCGCGGCCAGGGTCTCCTCCAGCACCGCCAGGTGGTCCATGCCGAGCCGGTCGGCGGCGTCGGGCACCAGCTCCCACAGTTCGAGGACCCGCTCCAGCAGCCGGCTCTGCTCGGCGTACGCGTACCGGTCGGCCGCGGCGCAGGCGGCGACCCGGGCGGCGAGCAGGGCGCGCGGGTGGTCGTGCGCCGCGTACCAGTGGTGGGCGATCTCGGCCGGGGCGCGACCGGCGGCCACCAGGTGCGGTTGCGCCTCGATGGCGGCGGCGTACCGGGCGTGCAGCCGGGCGTGTTCGCCGGGGAGCAGCTCGTCGTGGACGGCCTCGCGGACCAGGGCGTGCCGGAACTCGTAGTCGCCGTCCGGGTCGGCCACCACGAGCTGGGCGGCCACCGCGGACCGCAGCGCGTCCTCCAGCTCGTGCTCGGGCAGGCCGGCGACCTCGGCGAGCAGCTGGTGGGCGAAGCGGGTGCCGCCGGCGGCGGCGATCCGCAGCACCCGCTGGGCCGGCTCGGGCAGCCGGTCCACCCGGGCCAGCAGCAGGTCGCGCAGGGTCTCCGGCAGCGCGGCGCAGCCCACCGGGTCGCCGGCGGCGGCCAGCTCCTCGATGAAGAACGGGTTGCCCTGGGTGCGCCCGTGCACGTCGTCGACGGCGCGGGCGGCCGGTTCGGCGCCCAGCAGGTCGGCGAGGATGGCGGCGGTGCCGTCCCGGTCCAGCCGGGCCAGCTCGACCCGGTCCACCCCACGGGCCCGGTCGAGCTCGGCGAGGAAGGGGCGCAGCGGGTGGCCCCGGTGCAGCTCGTCGGTGCGGTACGTGCAGACCAGCAGCAGGCGGGCGGCGCGGGCGGCCCGGACCAGGAAGCCGATCAGGTCGCGGGTCGACCGGTCGGCCCAGTGCAGGTCCTCGATCACCAGCACCAGCGGCCGCTCCTCGGCGATCCGCTGGAACAGGTCGGCGACCAGGTCGAACAGGTAGCCGCGCGGGGTGTCCGAGACGGGCAGGCCGGTCGGTGCGGCGACCCCGGCCGGCACTCGGGCCAGCTCCGGCAGCAGCCGGGCGAACTCCGCCTCGTACCCGGCGAAGGCGGCCGGGCCGTCGCGGCGCAGCACCTCGCGCAGCGCGGCGGCGAACGGCGCGAAGGGCAGGCCGGCCTCGCCCAATTCCAGGCATTGGCCGACCAGCACCCGCGCCCCGGCCCCGCCGGCCTGGGCGCCGAACTCCTCCAGCAGCCGGGTCTTGCCGACGCCGGCCTCGCCGCCGACCAGAACGGTGGCGGGCTCGCCGGAGCGGGCCCGGCCGAGCGCGCCGCGCAGGCTGGTCAGCTCCTCCTGGCGGCCGACGAGGACGGTGCTGGCGGCTCGTACGGTCACGCCGTCGAGCATGCCATGACGACCGGCCGTACCGTCCCGGCCGGCCGGCCGGTCCCCGGGGCCGCCCGCCGGTCCGGCCGCCCCCGTGGCGGCCGGGCCGGCGCCGGCCGGCTCCCGTCCGGCCGGTCCGGGCGCGCCGCCGGGCGGCGGCGGCACCGGGCCGGCCGGAAGGGTCGAGGGTGGGATGCGCTCCCGGCCGCCCGTGGGCGGCGCGGCGAGCGTGGTCACCGGCGGCCCTCGACGGTACGGGCGGCGTCGTGCCGCCGGCTCAGCCAGCTCCGCGGGTGGCGGCGGGGCAGCGACCGGGCGAGCCGGTCGCGGGCCGCGTCGGCCTGGAGCTCGGAGGCGTGGCTGCGGTGAATGGAGAGCAGCAGGTCTGCGTCGTTGCCGAACATCTCGGTTCCCCTGTCGTGCGGTGTCGTTTCGCTGTCGACACTGACTCTCCGCGCGAAGGTGGCCCCGGAGCATGGGTCCGCCGCCTGATCTTCGCCCGCTCCCCCTCCTTACTCGGGGGCCTCAGCGGGCCGGTGGCGGCGTAAGGTACTCAGCCGCGCGGCGGAGGGGCAGCCACGGATCAACCGGGCGCCGGGCGACCACTAGACTCTGCGGCATGGCAAAGCCCCAGGAGAAGGTCTCGTTCGGCCAGCGGCTGAAGCAGATCGGGATGGTGTTCCAGTTCACCGCCAAGCAGGACCGGTGGTTCGCGCCGCTGACCGCGGCCGCGGTGCTGATCCCGCTCGCGCTCACCGTGGTCGCGGTGATCCAGTGGGGCTGGCTCTGGCTGCCGCTCGGCATCCTGTTCGCCCTGCTCGCCGTGCTGATCGTGCTCAACCTGCGGTCCAACAAGGCGATGATGACCGCCGCCGAGGGGCAGCCCGGCGCGGCGGCGCAGATCATGGAGAGCATGCGCGGCGACTGGCGGGTCACCCCGGCCGTCAGCTCCACCACCCAGATGGACATGGTGCACCTGGTGCTCGGCCGCCCCGGCGTGATCCTGCTGGCCGAGGGGAACCCGCAGCGCGTCCGGGTCCTGCTCGGCCAGGAGAAGCGCCGGCTGGCGAAGGTGATCGGCACGGCCCCGCTGCACGACTACGTGATCGGGCAGGGCGACGACGAGCTGCCGATCCGCAAGCTGCGGACGACCCTGATGCGGCTGCCCCGCACCCTCTCGCCGAAGGACGTCAACGCCCTCGACAAGCGGCTCAAGGCGCTCACCGCCCGCCCGCAGATGCCCAAGGGCGCGATCCCGAAGAACATGCGGCCGCCGCGGGGCGCGTTCCGCCAGACCCGGGGTCGCTGACCCCCGTCGTACGCGAGCAGGAGCCGGTCCCGTGCGGGGCCGGCTCCTTCGTCGTGGGGCGCGGGTCAGCGGCGGGCGGGGCGGGGTGCGTCGACGATGACCGAGCCGGTGAGGCGGTCGTGCAGGCCGCGTCGGTGCTCGTCCATGATCAGGGCCGGCACGACGAGGGCGAGCAGGGCGCCGCGCAGCAGCGCGCGGACCAGTCCGATCCGGCCGCCGTCGGCCCAGGCCACGCAGCGGATCCTGGTGACGTACATGCCGGGGGTCTGCGCGAACAGGCCGAGGAAGAAGCCGTACTCCAGGATCAGCACCAGCACCGGGGCCCAGCCGTCCCGGGCCGGATCGGCGAAGAGGTTGGAAACCAGCAGGCAGAGCACCCAGTCGATGACGAGCGCGCCGAAGCGGCGGCCGAGGCTCGGGGGTGTGAAGGCGGGGTCCGCGGCGGGCGGCACCGGTACGGCGGCGGATTCGGTCACAGCGGTCAAGGGTAGTCAGCCGCCCCTCCGGTACTCGCGGCACGGCGGCGACCAGGGGTGTCGGTCACTGCCCGGGTACGCCGGATCGACACGGACCGGGAAATCGGACCAAAGCCATCAATTAGCGACACACCAGCCTAGCGGGTATCGTCCGAACGGAGGCTCCACGGCGGCTGAGCGGCCCGGATGTCGCTCCGCGAGGGACGTAACACGGCGGAAACAGAGGAGACACGGCCGGGCAACCCCACCGCCATAGCGTCGCCAGGAGCCAGCTACCGGAGTGGACCTGCCAGGAGGACGTGTGTTCGCCAATCCCGAGGAACTCCTGCGATACCTCAAGAACGAGGACGTGAAGTTCGTCGACGTACGTTTCTGTGACCTGCCCGGCGTGATGCAGCACTTCAACCTGCCGGTCGAGTCCGTCGACGACGCGCTCTTCACCGACGGCCTCGCGTTCGACGGTTCGTCGATCCGTGGCTTCCAGGCGATCCACGAGTCGGACATGCTCCTGCTCCCCGACGTCGCGACCGCCTTCATCGACCCGTTCCGCGCGCAGAAGACCCTCGCGCTGAACTTCTTCATCCACGACCCGTTCACCCGCGAGGCCTACTCTCGGGACCCGCGGAACGTGGCGAAGAAGGCCGAGGCGTTCCTGGCGGCGAGCGGCATCGCCGACACCGCCTACTTCGGCGCCGAGGCGGAGTTCTACATCTTCGACTCGATCCGCCACGAGACCTCCGCCCACCAGTCGTTCTACTACATCGACTCGATCGAGGGCGCCTGGAACTCCGGCCGGGAGGAGGAGGGCGGCAACCGCGGCTACAAGACCGCGTACAAGGGCGGCTACTTCCCGGTGCCGCCGGTCGACCACTACGCCGACCTGCGCGACAGCATCGTCCGCCGCCTGGTCGACACCGGCTTCACGGTGGAGCGGTCGCACCACGAGGTCGGCACCGCCGGCCAGTCGGAGATCAACTACAAGTTCTCCACCCTGCTGCACGCCGGTGACCAGCTCCAGCTCTTCAAGTACATCGTGAAGAACGAGGCCTGGGCGAACGGCAAGACCGCCACCTTCATGCCGAAGCCGCTCTTCGGCGACAACGGCTCCGGCATGCACACCCACCAGAGCCTCTGGCTGAACGGCGAGCCGCTGTTCTACGACGAGACCGGCTACGCCGGCCTCTCCGACAACGCCCGCTGGTACATCGGCGGCCTGCTGCACCACGCGCCGTCGCTGCTGGCCTTCACCAACCCGACGGTGAACTCCTACCGCCGCCTGGTGCCGGGCTTCGAGGCGCCGGTCAACCTGGTCTACTCGCAGCGCAACCGCTCCGCCTGCACCCGGATCCCGGTCACCGGCAGCAACCCGAAGGCCAAGCGGGTCGAGTTCCGGGTGCCGGACCCGTCCAGCAACCCGTACCTCGCCTTCTCGGCGATGATGATGGCCGGCCTGGACGGCATCAAGAACAAGATCGAGCCGCCGGCGCCGATCGACAAGGACCTGTACGACCTGCCGCCGGAGGAGTGGGGCGACGTCAAGCAGGTGCCGGGATCGCTGCCGGAGGTGCTCGACGCGCTCGAGGCCGACCACGACTACCTGCTCGACGGCGGCGTCTTCACGCCGGACCTGATCTCCACCTGGGTGTCCTGGAAGCGGGCCAACGAGGTCGACCCGGTGCGCCTGCGCCCGACCCCGCACGAGTTCGCCATGTACTTCGACTGCTGAGCCGATAACCATCCGACCAGGGATTACGCGCTCTGCGCACCCCCTGCGCACCACCTGGCCACATCCGACGGGCCATCGGTTGCCGTTCCGTACGTGCGACCGATGGCCCGTCGTGCTCGCTGTGGGACCACGTGGATGGGCGGTATTGGCGAACCTCACGGGACGTGCGACTCGGCCGAACGGCGGACGAAGATGCCCCGGAGATCGAACGAAGATCAGGTAACCTGCTCCCGTTTCCGCACCCCGAGCAAGGATGCCTCGTGCCCCCAGCCGCGCCCACTGTCGCGCTTCCCAGCCAGCCCCTCGCCGCCGCTGGTCACCACGGGCAAGGGCCCGCGGAGAACCGCTTGTACATACTCGACCTGCTGCGATTCCTCGCTGCCCTCTCGGTCGTCGGCTACCACGTCTTCGTCGACAACGGCCGGTTGTGGGGAATCGGCGTCTGGGCACATTGGCCACTGCTGGGACAGATCTTCACGTACGGCTGGATCGGGGTCGAGTTCTTCTTCGTCATCAGCGGCTTCGTCATCTGCATGAGTTCCTGGGGCCGGTCGGTGTCCGAGTTCGCCATCTCCCGGGTGGCCCGACTGATGCCCGCCTATGTCTTCGCCGTGCTGTTCACCGGCGCGATGCTCACCCTCTTCCCCTTGGCCGAGGGGCGACCGGAGCCGTCGCACGTGATCATCGACCTCACCATGCTGCAGCAGTTTCTCGGCGTGCCCAGCATCGACAACGTGTACTGGACGCTGTTTGTCGAACTCAAGTTCTATCTGATCTTCACGGCGGTGATCGCGTTCGGCGTGACGTACCGTCGGGTGGTCATGTTCTGCGCGGCCTGGCTCGTTGCCAGCCTGTTCGCGCTCAACACCCACTCGCCTCTGCTTACGGCCGTCTTCGAGCCGCGCTACTCGGCGTACTTCGTCATCGGCATCACGCTGTACCTGATGTACCGATTCGGGCAGAACCTGGTGCTGTGGGCGATGCTCGGGGTGTCCGGCGCCATGGCACTCTCGTCGCTCATCGGTAGGGTCGCAGACCAGAACCAGGGCCGGCAGATCGACAAGATCGAAATTGCGGTGGCAGCCCTGTCCGTATTCCTCCTCATCATGCTCGGTGTGGCGCTCGGCTGGTTCGACTGGGTGCGCTGGCGAGGGTTCGTGGTGATGGGGGCATTGACCTACCCGGTCTATCTGCTGCACATGCGGTTCAGCCGGGTGATGCTGAGCCGGCTCGGCGACGACATCCCGTTCTGGCCGATGTTCGCGCTGATCCTTGGCACCGTCCTGCTCCTCGCGTACCTGGTACACCGCTTCGTCGAGCGACCGTTGTCCCGCGTGCTACGTCAGCGGTTGCGGGACGGCCTCGCGGAGATCAGGGCGGCCGAGCCAACCGCCGTGCCCGCCCGCGCGGTGCCACAACAGCCCCGGTAATCAGTTCGTGGACTGCTGAATCTCGACAGGCACGGCCGGGCCAGCTCCGTGATCGCGGGGCCGGCCCGGCCGTTTGCGCACGCCCTCAGCGGGCGAGCAGGGCGTCCAGCTTGGTGAAGGAACTCCCCCAGCCCTGCTCGGCGCCGGACCGGATCTCCGGCGCGAACGGGCCCTGGCGCAGCACCAGCCGGGTCCGGTCACCGGGCTCGTCGTGGAACTCCAGCCGCAGGGTGAGCCGGGTGCCGTCGGGCAGGCCCGGTACGCCCTGGGCCTCCTCGTAGCCGACCAGTAGCTCGTGCTCGACCACCTCGCTGAAGATGCCGTCGGCCGGCGAGGTCATGGCCGGGTCCTCGTCGTTGACCATGACGAAGCGCTGGTGGCCGCCGACCCGGACGTCCATGTCGACGGTGTCGCGCGGCACCGACCAGCCGACCGGAGCGAACCACTGGGCGAACTGGTCCGGGTCGGTGAACGCGCGCCAGACCAGCTCGCGCGGCGCGTCGAAGACGCGGGTGATGACGAGCTCCTGCATCGTGGCCTCGGTCATGGTGCTTTCCTCTCTCGTGTCGCCTGTTCGGCCCGCATCCGCTTGAGGTGTGCGTCGAGCCGGTCGAAGTTGGCGTCCCAGAACTGCCGGTAGCGCTCCATCCAGGCCGTCGCCTCGCGCAACGGCTCCGGGTTGAGGCTGCTGGAGCGCCACTGCGCGCTCCGGCTCCGGGAGATCAGGCCGGCCTGCTCGAGCACCTTCAGGTGCCGGGAGATCGCCGGGAGGCTAATCGCGAACGGCTCGGCGAGCTCCGAGACGGTGGCGTCCCCCTCAGCCAGCCGGGCGAGGATCGCCCGGCGGGTCGGGTCCGCCAGCGCCCCGAAGATGACGCTGAGTCGGTCCGCCGCCATTGCTTAACCACCTCTTTAATTAACGGATGCGTTAAACATAGAAGCCAGAGCGGGCCACGTCAACCAGGTCGGGAAATTCAGCGGGCGCGCCGGGCCAGGCCGGCCCGGACCGCGGCCACCGCGACCGCCACCACCAGCGCGGTCATCAGGATCGCCCCCGGCGCCTTGCTGAACCGGGCCAGGTTGCTCCCGTCGGGCAGCACGAGCACCGCGGCCACCGCGCAGGGCGCCACGAACCACACCGTACGGGCCGGCGACAGCGTCGCCACCGCCAGCAGGGCCAGCGGCCAGGTCGCGTACCAGGGGTGGAAGACCGGGGCCAGCAGCACGGTGGCCGCCAACGCCAGGCCCGCCCCGGTCAGCGTCACCCGGGGGCGAGCTACCGCCAGCCGGACCACCCGCTGCCGGACGTCGTTGAGCCGGCGCAGCGCCGTCCAGGCCCACCACCAGAGCGCGACCAGCAGCACCAGCAGCACCGCCAACGCGACACCCCGGACCACCGGCACGGCGTGCGGCTGCCGACCGAGCAGGGTCCCCGCGTAGTCGATCACGAAGCCCACCGCGGTCGGCGGCGAGGTCCACTGCTGCGAGTCTCCGCTGCGACCCACCCCCGCCACCCAGCCCAGCCCGAGCCCGGTGGCCAGCGAGGTAACCACGAGCGTGCCCAGCACCGCCCCGGCCAGCCAGCCGCCGTCCCGCAGCAGCGCCCGCCACGTGTAGCGACCGAGCACCGCGGCGAGCGCGGCGAACGGGAGCACCACCACGGCGACCGCCTTCACCGCCACCGCGAGACCCAGCAGCACCCCGGCCACCAGCAGCGCGCGGGTCTTTCCGGGCCGGCGGACCAGCACCAGCAGGCCGAACAGGACCAGCCCGAGCCCCACCGCGTCGTTGTGCGCGCCGGCGACCAGATGCACCCCGACCAGCGGGCAGGCCAGCCCCAGCCAGGCCGCCCGCCGGGTCGGCACCCCGCAAGCCCGGGCCAGGCCGGGCAGGCAGAGCGCGGCCAACAGCACCCCGGCCACCGCGACCAGCCGCAGCAGCACGACCGCCCCGACCAGGCCGCCCCCGGCCAGCACCGCCAGGCCGGCCAGCAGGACGAAGAACGGACCGTACGGCGCCGGGGTGTCCCGCCAGATCGGCGACACCGCGTCCGTCCAGGGGCAGCCGGCCGCCGCCACCCCGACCCGGTACGGATCCGCGCCGTGCGCCCACGACCAGCCCTGACAGACGTACGAGTAGACGTCCCGGCTGCCCAGCGGCGGCGCGACCAGCAGCGGCAGCAGCCACAGCCCGGCGGTCAGGTACGCCCACCGGGCGGACGGCGCGCCCCAGCGCAGCGACCACCAGGCGCCCACCAGCAGCACCGTGCCGACCAGCCAGCAGCCGAGCACGCCCGGCCCGTGCGGGGCGCGCCACACGTCGGCGAGGCGGGTGGTGAGCGGAGCGTCGGGCAGCGCGCCGCCCAGCCAGCCGGCGACCGCCAGCAGCACCGCGCCGACGAGCCCCGCGTACCGGGCGAGCGCGGCGGCGACCGGCCGGACCGGCCCGTCGGGCTCGCTCACCGGCACCTCTCCTCAGTCGGCTCCTCGGTTGACGGTGGCCGGCCGGGGGACCGCCCGAGCCGACCGTACCAACCGGACCACCACCACGATCACCAACAGCGTCATCAGGGGCGCACCGGGCATCTTGGTCCACCGGGGCAGGCCGGTGCCGTCCGGCAGGATCAGGAACGACCCGACGACGGCGACCACCAGATACCACTTCTCCCGCAGGGCGGCGGTCGCGGCGAGGATGGTCAGCGGCCAGATCCAGTACCAGGGGTGCACCACCGGGGACAGGGCCACGGTCAGGGCCAGCGCCAGCCCCGCGTGGTACAACGGGTCCCGGTTCCGGGCCCGCCACCACAGCCACACCAGCAGCACGGCCAGCAGCACCACGGCGATCCCCCGGGTCACCGGGAGCGCGTCGACGTGCGCCCCGAACAACGCGGCGACCTGGCCGATGGTCTGCCCGACCGCGGTCGGCGGTGAGGTCCACGCGATGGCCACGCCGCCCTGCGACAACCCGCCGACCCAGCCGAAGTCCAGGCCACCGCCGAAGGTCACCCCGACGACGGTGGCGGCGGCCGCGCCGACCACCCACCCGCCGTCGCGCACCAGCGTCCGGATCGAGTACCGCCCGACCATCGCCGCCAGCGCGGCGAACGGCACCACGACCAGGGCGGTCGGCTTGATCGCGACCGAGAGACCGAGCAGGACTCCCCCGGCCAGCAGCGGACCGGGCCGACCCGGGTGGGACGCCACCACGGCCAGCCCCGCGACCAGCGCCCCGACCATGAGGGCGTCGTTGTGCGGGCCGCCGATGAGGTGCATGGCGACCAACGGGCAGGCCAGCGCCAGCCACACCGCCCGCTCGGCCGGCACACCGCAGCGCCGGGCGAGCACCGGCAAGGCGTACGCGGTGAGCCCCACGCCGGCCAGGCTGAGCAGGCGGAACAGCACGATGCTGGCGGTCAGCGAGCCGGTCGCCTTGACCACCGCGCCGGCGAGCACCAGGAAGAGTGGGCCGTACGGGGCCGGGCTGTCCCGCCAGATGTACGAGACGGTGTCCAACCACGGACAGGGCAGCGCCGACACCCCCTGCTCGTACGGGCTGATCCCGGCGGCGTAGCTGGCCCCCTGGCACGCGTACGCGTAGACGTCCCGGCTGCCGAGCGGCGGCGCGACCAGCATCGGCAGCAACCAGAGCCCGGCGGTGACCAGCGCCCAGCGGACCGAAGGCACCCGGTCGCGCAGCGACCACCAGGCCCACACCAGCAGCGCGGCGCCGACCAGCCAGCAACCGAGGATCACCGGCCCGTGCGGGCCCTGCCAGATGCCGACCGGCGTGGGGCGCAGGTTGCCGTGCGGGAACGCGCCGCCGAGGAAGGCGGCCACGGCGAGGAGCACCGAGCCCGCCAGGCCGGTCCAGCGCGAGAGGTGGTGAGACACCCCGTCATGCTGCCAGCCCGGTCGGCCGGGACCGACGGTGGGCACCGAACCGGGCGTGTGTTCAGCAGTGGTTCGCCGGCGCCAGGCTGCTGGAGACCGAGAATTCACCCGGGGTACGGACCCGCACCTCGGTCCAGCCCTCCGGCCCCGGCCGCAGGCACCCGTCCGCCCCCGAGAGGGAGAGCCAGCGCGACCACCGAACGCGGACCGGCACGTCGGCGGCCCGGTCCGCAGTGAACCGCACCCGTGCCTGGTCGGCGGCGACCAGCCGGCCCGGCGCGCCGACCAGCGGCGTCGGGTCGACCACGGCGTACAGCCGCCAGTCCGGGTTGCGCCACACCTCGCGCAGGTAGGGCTGGCCGGCCTCGATCAGGTCGGCCTCGGCGCGTCCCCACCGGTCCGGCGGGGCGTCGGGCGCGACCGCCACGTACTGGACCGCCTCCCGGCGCAGCCAGTCCGCGTAGGAGTCGCCGGTCAGCCCGTCGGCGTAGAAGAGGGCGTTGCGGTCGGTGTCCACCTGCCGTTCCCAGCCCCGCGCCAGCGGGACCGTCGGCGGCAGGTACGCCGACTCCCAGTGGTCGCGCAACGGCACCACCTCGACCCGGCCCACGAGCTGCCGCCGGGCCAGCTCGTCGGCGAGCGGACGGTGGAACGCCACGGCGCTCTCCGCCGAACCCGCACGGGTCACGTCGCTGACCATCACCGGGTTCTGCCACCAGACGGTGGCGGCGAGCAGCCCGGCCAGCCACGGGCCGGGCAGCGGGGCGTACCCGGCGAGCACCGGCAGCGCGAAGAGCATCGGCAGGCGCAGCGCGTTGGAGCCGACCGGGCTGGGCAGGTAGAAGGCGACGACCACCAGCAGCACGGTGAGCACCGCGCCGATCCGCAGCACCCGGCGGCGCCGGGGCACGACGAGGAGGACCAGCACGGCCAGCGCCGCGTTGATCCGCATCGACTCGGGCGAGTACGGCTGGGTGCCGCCGTTGCCGAACAGCACGGCCATCGGGACGAGCGCGAGCGCCGGCGCGAGGCAGAGGACCAGGCTCTCGGCCAGCGGGCGGTCCACCCGCCAGCCGCCGGCCAGCGGCCGGCCCGGGCCGTCGCCCCGGCGCAGCGCGGCCAGCAGCAGCGCCGCGCCGGCCAGGCCGGTGAAGAGCCCGGCGACCGGGCTGGCCCAGGTGGCGGCTGCGGCGAGCCCGGCGGCCAGGGTCAGCCGCGCCAACCGACCCGGCCGCCCGGCGCCGACCGCGCAGAGGGCGAGCAGCCCCAGCGCCAGGCCGACGGCGAAGGTGATCCGACCGCTGGCCAGGTTGCCGACCAGCACCACCCCGGCGAGCACCCCGGCGAGCACCGGCCGGCGGGCCCGATGCCGCACGAACAGCCAGCCCAGGGCCGCGGCGCCCGCCACGGCGGCGAGGACGCCCAGGGGCCGCACGCCGAGCCAGGCACCCAGCCGGGCCGTGAACAGGCTGTAGCCGTACTGGTTCACCCCGCCGTACCAGCCGAGGTCGATCGGCGTGCCGCCGTGGCGGGCGACGAACCCGGCCCGGGCGACCTGCGCGGCCAGGTCGGTACCCATCGGCGGGGCGAGAAGGAAGGCCACCCCGAGCAGCAGCGCCACCGCCGGGGCCACCAGCCAGCCGGGCAGCGAGCGGCGTTCGGCCGCGGACCGCCCCGGGAGGATGGACGGCTCAGGCACTGAAGACCCGCTCCATCGCGGCCCGCGAGCGGCGACCCGTGCGCAGGTATTCATCCAGGAACTCGCCGGGGTCGTCCCGGCAGAGCAGGCGGACCACCCCGGCCAGCTCCACCCCGTGCCGGGGCAGCTGATCCCCCGCCCGGCCGCGGACCAGCATCAGCGCGTTGCGGACCTGCGCCGCGAGGGTCCAGCCGGCGGCCATCTCGACCGCGTCCTCCGGGTCGACCAGGCCGGCGTCCCGGGCGGCGGCGAGGGCGTCGAGGGTACGCGTCCCGCGCAGCTCGGGCAGCCGACCGGCGTGCCGGAGCTGGAGCAGCTGCACCGCCCACTCGACGTCGGCGAGCCCGCCCCGGCCCAGCTTGGTGTGGGTGGCCGGGTCCGCGCCCCGGGGCAGCCGCTCGGTCTCCACCCGGGCCTTGATCCGGCGGATCTCCACCACCTGCTCCCGGGTCAGCCCGTCGGCCGGGTAGCGCACCGGGTCGGCCATCGCCTCGAACTCGGCACCCAGGTCGGCGTCGCCGCAGACGAACCGGGCCCGCAGCAGCGCCTGCGCCTCCCACACCTTCGACCAACGGGCGTAGTACTGGGCGTACGCGGCGAGGCTGCGCACCAGCGGACCCTGCCGGCCCTCCGGACGCAGGTCGGCGTCGACGCCGAGCGGCGGGTCGGGGGCCGGCGCGGAGAGCAGCCGGCGCAGCTCCTCGGCGATCGCGTGCGCCGCGGCGCCGGCCGCGCCCTCGTCCCCGCCGGCCGGCGGATCGTAGACGAACAGCACGTCGGCGTCGGAGAGGTAGTTGGACTCGTACCCGCCGAGCCGCCCCATGCCGATCACGGCGAAGCGGAGTCCGGGCGGGCCCGGCTGGGCGGCCCGGGCAGTGCGCAGCGCGGCGGCCAGGGTGGCGTCGGTGACGTCGGCGAGGGCGATGCCGACCGCGCGCACGTCGGCGAGCGCCGGCACCCGCTCGGCGCGTACGCCCGGCTCGGCGGGGCGGGGAGTGAGCGGGGCGAGCGCGCCGGCCCGGCTGAGCACGTCGGCGCAGGCCAGCCGGACCAGCTCCCGGCGGCGCAGGGCCCGCACCGCCCGGGTGGCCTCGACCGGATCGTCGTGCCGGGCCGCCGCCGCGGCGAAGCCCTCCGCGAGCACCTCGCGCGGGCGCGGGGTCAGCTCGGTGTCCTCGGCCAGCAGCCGCAGCGCCTCCGGCTCGCGGGCCAGCAGGTCGGCCGCGTACCGGGAGGAGCAGAGCACCCGGGCCAGCCGCCGGGCGACCGGCCCCTCGTCGCGGAGCAGCCGCAGGTACCAAGGGGTGCTGCCGAGCTTGTCGGAGACCTGCCGGTAATTGAGCAGCCCGCGGTCCGGCTCCGGCGCGTCGGCGAACTCGCTGAGCAGCACCGGCAGCAGGGTGCGCTGGATCGCGGCGGTCCGGCTCACCCCGCCGGTGAGGGCCTGGAGGTGGCGCAGCGCCCCGACCGGGTCGGCGAAACCGAGGATCTCCAGCCGGTGCCGGGCCGCCTCCGGGGTGAGCCGCAGCCCCTCCGCGGGGACCCGAGCCACCGACTCCAGCAGCGGCCGGTAGAGCAGCTTCGCGTGCAGCCGGCGTACCTCGGTGGCGTGGGTGACCCACTCGGCGCGGAACTCCTCGACGGCGCTGCGGCCCGGGGTGGGCGCGTAGCCCAGCGCGGCGGCCAGCCAGCGCAGCGCGGTCGGCTCGGTCGGCACGGTGTGGGTGCGGCGCAGGCCCTGGAGCTGGAGCCGGTGCTCGACACCGCGCAGGAAGCGGTAGCCGCGCAGCAGCGCCTCGCCGTCGGCGCGACCGACGTAGCCGCCGGCGACCAGGGCGCGCAACGCCGGGATGGTCCCGGGCGCCCGCAGCGACTCGTCGCCCCGGCCGTGCACGAGCTGGAGCAGCTGCACGGCGAACTCGATGTCGCGCAGCCCGCCGGGACCGCGCTTGATCTCGCGTTCCAGCTCCTTCGGCGGGACGTTGTCGATGATCTTCCGGCGCATCGCGCGGACGTCCTCGACCGCCTCCGGCCGCTCGGCGGCGGTCCACACCAGCGGGGCGAGCTGGGCGATCCACTCCCGGGCCAGGTCCAGGTCGCCGGCCGCCGGACGGGCCTTGAGCAGCGCCTGGAACTCCCAGGTCCGGGCCCAGCGCCGGTAGTAGGCCAGGTGACTGGCGAGGGTACGCACCAGCGGCCCCCGGTTGCCCTCCGGCCGCAGCGCCGCGTCGACCGGCCAGGCGACCAGCCCGCAGACGTGGATCAGCCGGGTGGCGACCAGGGTCGCCGCGCCCAGGTCGTCGTCCTCGGCGGCGACGAAGATGACGTCCACGTCGGAGACGTAGTTGAGCTCGTCGCCGCCGCACTTGCCCATCGCCACCACGGCCAGCCGGGGCCGGGGCGTCCCCTCCGGCAGCTCGTCCACGGCGATCTCGTACGCGGCCGCCAGGGTGGCGTCGGCGAGCCCGGAGAGCGCCGCCATGGTCTGCTCCAGGCCGCGCCCGCCGGTCAGGTCGGCCGCCGCGATCCGCAGCAGCGCCAACCGGTACGCCTGCCGAAGCACCGGGACCGGGCCGGCGGCGGCGGTGATCCGGGCGGCGGCGGCCAGGTCGAGCCGGCCGTCGGCGGTGGGCGCGAGCCCGTCCGGCGCGGTGGCCAGCACGGTCCACTGGTGCGGGTTGGCCACCAGATGGTCGCCGAGCGCCGAGGAGGCGCCGAGCACCGCGACCAGGCGGCGGCGCAGCCCCGGGTCGGCGGCCAGGGCATCCAGCACGGCCGGCGGGTCGCCCGCCCGCCGTTCCGCCTCGACGAGGCGGTGCAGCTGACGCAGCGCCAGGTCCGGGTCGGCGGCCCGGGACAGCGTGGCCAGCAGCTCGCCGGCCCGCTCGTCGACCGGTTCCTGTTCCTCGGTCCGCCACAGCCCGAGCCCGGCCGGGCCGAGCAGGTCAGCGGCCCGCCCGCCGTCGGCGAAGCCGTACCGGGCGAGCCGCCCCCTGGTCGGCCGGGTCATCTCTCAGTGCCCGAGCAGCGGCAGGCTGCGGCGGGCACCGTCATCGTCCAGTTCGCCGAGGGCGAGGGCGGCGAACCGGATGGCGAACGGTTGCCAGATCTCCTCGACGTCGGCCATCACCCGGTCGCAGGCGGCCACCACCAGCTCCGGGTCGTAGCCCAGCTCGGCGAGGAGCGTCGAGTCACGGGCCCAGTCGGCGATCATCGCGGTGTCGCACTCGATGTGGAACTGCACCCCCCAGGCCCGGTCGCCGAGGCGGAACGCCTGGTGCGGGTAGCGGGTGGAGGCGGCCAGCAGGGTGGCCCCGTGCGGCAGCTCGGTGATCTCGTCGGAGTGCCACTGGAACACGTCCGGCATCAGCGGCACGTACCGGAAGAGGGGGTCGGTGTCGGCGGCGTCGCGCTTGCCGACCACCGCCGGGCCGATCTCCGGCCCGGACGGGCTGCGCTCGACCTGGCCGGCGTGCGCGGCGGCCAGCAGCTGCGCGCCGAGGCAGACCCCGAGGGTGGGGACCCGCTGCCGGACCGCCTTGCGCAGCAGCCCTTCCAGAGCGGGGAACCAGGGCGCGCCGGGGCTGCCGTCGGGCAGCGGGTACGCCTGCTGCTCGCCGCCGAGCACCACCAGCGCGGCGTAGCCGTCGAGGTCGGCGGGGAGTTCGTCGCCGGCGTGCGGGCGTAGCACCCGCAGCTCGATCCCTCCCTCGGTGAGCCACTCCCCCAGTCGGCGGAGGTCGTCGGTCGGGTCGTTCTCGATCACCAGCGCGGTCGCCACGACACCGAGGCTATCGGGTACGCCCGACGACGCCCGGTCCGGCTCGGCCACCGCGCCCACTAGGCTCCCGCACGTGCCCACCGACGACTGCCTGCGCGCCCCGGTCCTGCGTACCGGCGACACCGTGATGCTGGTGTCGCCGTCCGGCCCGACCCGGCCGGAACGGGTGGCCCGGGGCATCGAGCTGCTGACCGGCTGGGGGCTGCGCCCGGTGCTGGCGGCGAACGCGTACGCCCGCCAGGGCTACCTGGCCGGCGGGGACGAGCTGCGGGCCGCCGACCTGAACACCGCCTTCGCCGACCCCGAGGTGCGTGGGGTGATCTGCACCCGGGGCGGCTACGGCGCGCAGCGGGTGGTCGACCTGATCGACATGGCCGCGGTACGCCGGGACCCGAAGGTGGTGGCCGGCTTCTCCGACATCACCGCGTTGCAGTTCGCGCTCTGGCGGGGCGCCCGGCTGGCCAGCGTGCACGGCCCGGGGGCGGCCTGGCGGGACGACCGCACCCCGCCCCGCTCGGCGGAGTCGCTGCACGCCGCGCTGATGACCACCGAGCCGGTGACCGTCGAGGCCGTCAAGGAGGAGGAGACGTACTCGGTTCGGGTGCCCGGCCGGGCGCAGGGCCGGCTGCTCGGCGGCAACCTCTGCCTGATCACGGCGTCGATCGGCACCCCGGACATGCCGGACCTGACCGGCGCGATCCTGCTGGTCGAGGAGGTGCAGGAGCCGCCGTACAAGGTCGACCGGATGCTCACCCACCTGCGCCGCTGCGGCGCGCTGGAGGGGATCGCCGGGGTGGCGGTCGGCCAGTTCACCGAGTGCGCCGACGGCTGGGACAGCACCGTGACCGACGTGCTCGCCGAGCGCCTGGGCGACCTCGGCGTGCCGGTCCTCGGCGGCCTCCCCATCGGCCACGGCGTCGGCCAGCTCACCGCCCCGGTCGGCACCCCGGCAGTCCTCGACGCGGACACCGGAACTCTGACGGTCTCCTCCGCCGTCCACTGAGCCCCCGGGCGTCGTGTGGCCAGACGGTCCGGATTTGTCCCGGTTTACGGGCCCGATTTCCAGCTGGCTCATAGCGTCGCGACGGGTTCTCCCCAGGTTCGACCGTCACTGTCGGTGATGTCATCGCACCCCCACCGAACTGGAGAATCGCATGATCCGCACGATGTCGAAGAAGCAACTGCTGGTCGGCCTGGCCGCCGCCGGGGTGCTCGGCGTCGGGATCGCCGCCCCGACGGTGGCGCTCGCCGACGACAAGAGCCCGAGCCCGGCCCCGAGCGCCAGCACGAGCACGAGCACCGACCAGGGCACGGATCGGCAGCAGCAGCGCGCCGACCGACAGCAGGAGTTCGCCGAGGCCCTCGCCAAGGAGCTGGGCGTCCCGACCGAGAAGGTCACCGCGGCGCTGGAGAAGCTCCACGACCAGCACAAGGGCGACCGGCCGGAGCGGCCGTCGACCGAGGACCGGCAGGCGATGCTGAAGGAGCGGCTGGACCAGGCCGTCAAGGACGGCAAGCTCACCCAGGAGCAGGCCGACGCGGTGCTGAAGGCGGCCGAGGCCGGCGTCTTCCCTGGCCCGGGTGGCCACGGGCACCGCGGCTGGGACGGTCGGACCGGCCGGTGACCCGGGTGGCCCCGCCGTCCGCGCACCGGCCGACGTTCCCTCCTGGACGGCAGCCGCTCCGCGGCGGGGCCACCCGGTAACTCCCCGGGGCGCGCGTCCGCATCGGCGGCGCGGCCCGGGGGCCGGGTGGGACCGCTCACCCAGCAGCGGGCGGGGTGAAGACGCCGAGGTGGTTGCCCGACGGGTCGAGCAGGTGCGCGAAGGTGAGCCCGCTCGGCGTGGTCCGCAGCGGCACCAGCACCTTGCCACCGGCCGCCTCGGCCCGCCGGCAGGTCGCCGCCACGTCCGCCACCTCCGCGTAGAAGATCGCGTAGTTCGGCGAGGTCCCGTTCGTGGCCCGGATCGCGCCGGAGATCCCCTGCTCCCCGCCGGCCGTCGTCTGCCGGTACGACGCCCCTGGGGCGCCCTGCTCCTCGAAGGTCCAGCCGAACAGGTCGGCGTAGAAGCGCTCGACCTCGTCGGGGCGGTCGGAGCCGATCTCAAACCAGGTGATGGGCGTGCTGGACATTTTTCCTCCTGAGGCTCGCGCCGGCCGGTCGGCCGGCGTCAGGAAGCAGCCTCACGCCCGTCCGCGACACCGTCCTGTCGGTGTTTTCCGGGCAGTGCCGCGGCGCCAAACAGGGCGGCGGTGAGGTCGTCCGCCGGCCGTGCCCAGTCGCTCCGACCGGCCGGGTCGGGCCTCAGACCAGACTCAGCCGGCGCACCCGCTCGTGCGGGATGTCGAGGTCGCCCGGGTTCAGCTCCCGGGTCACCGCCTCGGCCAGCGGGCGCACCGCGACGATCCGGTCGGTGCGGAAGCAGCGCAGCCCGTCCCGCAGCCGGCACCAGGCGATCAGATACCAGTGCGTCGGATTGCCCAGGTAGGCCAGCGGCTCCACGTCGCGCACCGAGTCCGCGCCGGCGCGGTCCGCGTACGTCAGGCGGAGCACGCGCCGGGCGGCGACCGCGTCGGCGACGGCGGCCGGGACGGGGGTGGCCGGCCCGCCGGCGATCAGGTGCACCCGGCCGGCGAGGCGGTGCGCCTCGGCCACGTCGGCGGCGGGCATCACCGCGACCAGCTTGCGCAGCGCCGCGCCGGCGGCCGAGGCGAACGGCGTGCCGCCGAGGCGGTGCAACGCCACGGCCATCGCCACCGCCTCGCCCGGGCTCAGGTTGACCGGCGGCAGGGTGCGCGCCCGGTCGACCACGTAGCCGCCGGTGCGGCCCGGCTCGGCCCAGATCGGCACCCCGGCGGCCTGGAGCGCGGAGATGTCCCGCTCGATGGTGCGGGCGCTGACCTCGAAACGCTGAGCCAGCCAGCGGGCGCTGCGTGGGCGGGGGGACACCGCCCGCAGCTCCTCCACCAGGGCGTAGAGACGGTCGGTCCGGTTCACCCCCGGCACGCTATGCCCGGGGTACGACAGGGTCAGGCGATGCAGGCGCAGACGATGGCGGCACCGCGCCACGGTGAGCTACAGCGAGAGGTAGCGCTGCCGCTCGTACGGGGTGACCTCGCGGCGGTACTGCTCCCACTCGGCCCGCTTGTTGCGCAGGAAGAAGTCGAAGACGTGCTCGCCGAGCACCTCGGCGACCAGCTCCGAGCCGGCCATCACGTCGATCGCCTCGGCCAGGTTCTCCGGCAGCGCCTGGTATCCCATGGCGCGGCGCTCGGCGCTGCTCAGTGACCAGACGTCGTCCTCGGCGCCCGGGGGCAGCTCGTACCCCTCCTCGATCCCCTTGAGGCCGGCGCCGAGCATCACCGCGAAGGCCAGGTAGGGGTTGGTCGCCGAGTCCAGCGAGCGCACCTCGACCCGGGCCGAGTTCGGCTTGCCGTACGCCGGCACCCGGACCAGCGCGGACCGGTTCAGGTGACCCCAGCAGACGTACGCCGGGCTCTCGGTGATCCGGTCCGGCAGGGCCTGCGGGAAGAGCCGCTTGTAGGAGTTCACCCACTGGTTGGTGACCGCGGTGTACTCGCGGGCGTGCGTGAGCAGCCCGGCGATGAACGACTTGGCCACCTTGGAGAGCTTCATCGGGTCGCCGGCGTCGTGGAACGCGTTGCGTTCCCCCTCGAACAGCGACAGGTGGGTGTGCATGCCGCTGCCCGGCTGATCGGTGAAGGGCTTCGGCATGAAGCTGGCCTGCACGCCGGTGGAGAGCGCCACCTCCTTCACCACGTGCCGGAAGGTCATGATGTTGTCGGCGGTGGTCAGCGCGTCGGCGTACCGCAGGTCGATCTCCTGCTGGCCGGGGGCCACCTCGTGGTGGCTGAACTCCACCGAGATGCCGATCCGCTCCAGCGCCAGCACCGCCTGCCGGCGGAAGTCCCGGGCCACCGCGTGGGTGGTGTGCTCGAAGTAGCCGCCGGTGTCCACCGGGGTCGGCACCGAGCCGTCGTTGGCGCCGTCCTCCAGCAGGAAGAACTCGATCTCCGGGTGGGTGTAGAAGGTGAAGCCCTTCTCGGCCGCCCTGGAGAGCGCCCGGCGGAGCACGTGCCGCGGGTCGGCCCAGGACGGGGTGCCGTCGGGGAGCAGGATGTCGCAGAACATCCGGGCGCTCTCCCCGCTGACCCCGCCCTCGAAGGGGAAGACCTGGAAGGTGGTCGGGTCCGGCATGGCCACCATGTCCGACTCGAAGACCCGGGCGAAGCCCTCGATGGCCGAGCCGTCGAAGCCGATGCCCTCCTCGAAGGCCGCCTCCAGCTCAGCAGGGGCCACCGACACGCTCTTGAGCGTGCCGAGCACGTCGGTGAACCACAGCCGGACGAACCGGATGTCCCGCTCTTCCAGCGTACGGAGGACGAACTCCTGCTGACGGTCCACTTCCACCCCTCGTGACACGTACGTCCGCACCGGTCGGGCCGGTCCGGCCTGACCGCCCAGTCTCCACCGGCCGCGTTACGCCGACGTTACGCGAACACGCGGCGCGTCGTCCCGCCGTGTCCCGCCCCCGGGGACGCCGTCTCGGGCCCCGCCGGCCGACGCCCGGGGCGGTGTCCGGCGTCTCCCGCGTCCGGTCCGATTCCGGCCGTCCGGCTGAGGGAAGATGAGGACATGCCCACCCTGCGTCTCGCCCTCTGCCAGGTCAATCCCACCGTCGGCGACATCGCCGGCAACGCCGACCTGGTCCGCGCCTGGGCCCGCAAGGCCGCCGACGCCGGCGCCCAGCTCGCCCTCTTCCCCGAGCTGATGCTGACCGGCTACCCGGTCGAGGACCTGGTCTTCCGCCGGTCCTTCGTCGCCGCGTCCCGGGCCGCGCTGGATGGGCTCGCCGCCGACCTGGCCGCCGACGGGCTCGGTGACCTGCCGGTCATGGTGGGCTACCTGGACGCGGACGGCCCGCCGCAGGTCAGCGCCGACGCCGTGCCCGGCAAGGGGGCCCGCAACGCCGCCGCACTGCTCTACCGCGGCGAGATCGTGGCCACCTACTTCAAGCACCACCTGCCCAACTACGGCGTCTTCGACGAGGACCGCTACTTCGTCCCCGGCAACCAGCTCACCGTGGCCCGGATCGGCGGGGTGGACGTCGCCCTGACCATCTGCGAGGACCTCTGGCAGGCCGGCGGCCCGTTCGCGGTGGCCCGGCAGGCCGGCGTGGGGCTGGTGCTCAACATCAACGGCTCGCCGTACGAGTTGAACAAGGACGACATCCGGCTGCCGCTGGTCCGCCGCCGGGCCGCCGAGGCGGGGGCCGCCATCGCGTACGTGAACATGGTCGGCGGCCAGGACGAGCTGGTCTACGACGGCGACTCGATGATCGTGAGCGCGGACGGCACGCTGCTCGCCCGGGCGCCGCAGTTCGTCGAGCACCTGCTGGTGCACGACGTGGACCTGCCCCCGGCCAAGGAGCCGGTCAAGCACGGCGAGGAGTTCGCCGACGATATGCGGGTGGTCCGGGTCAAGGTCAGCGACATCTTCCCGCCGGCCCCCACCGGGGCGGTCGCGACCGGCGGGATCATCGAGCCGGTCGCGGACGAGGCCGAGGTGTGGCAGGCGCTGGTGCTGGGCCTGCGCGACTACGTCAACAAGAACCGCTTCCCGTCGGTGGTGCTCGGCCTCTCCGGGGGCATCGACTCCGCGGTGTCCGCCGCCATCGCGGTGGACGCGCTCGGCCCGGACCGGGTGGTCGGTGTCTCGCTGCCCAGCCAGCACTCCTCCGAGCACTCGCGGGCCGACGCCGAGGACCTGGCCAAGCGGACCGGCCTGGACTACCGGATCCAGCCGATCCAGCCCATGGTGGACGCCTTTCTGGCCAACATGTCCCTCTCCGGGGTGGCGGTGGAGAACCTCCAGGCCCGGGTGCGCGGCGTGGTCCTCATGGCGCTGTCGAACCAGGAGGGCCACCTGGTCCTCACCACCGGCAACAAGAGCGAACTGGCGGTCGGCTACTCCACCCTGTACGGCGACTCGGTCGGCGGCTACAACCCGGTCAAGGACGTCTGGAAGACGCTGATCTGGCGGCTGGCCAAGTGGCGCAACGCGGACGCCGAGCGGCGCGGTGAGACGCAGCCGATCCCGGAGAGCTCGATCGGCAAGCCGCCCTCGGCCGAGCTGAGCCCCGGGCAGCTCGACAGCGACACCCTCCCCGACTACGACGTGCTCGACCCGATCCTGATCGGCTACGTCGACGGCGATCTGGGCCGGGACGGGCTGATCGCGTCCGGTCACGACCCGGCGATCGTGGACAAGGTGCTGCGGATGGTGGATACCGCCGAGTACAAGCGGCGGCAGTCGGCGCCCGGCACCAAGATCTCCATGAAGGCGTTCGGGCGCGACCGCCGGCTGCCGATCACCAACCGTTGGCGCGAGCACGGCTGAGCGGCGCTTGTCCCCGGCCCCCGATCCGCGGGCCGGGAGTGAATTCCTCCACTCCGCCCTGCCGCCGCCCGGTCGTCCGGTGCGACGATCGCGGCGGAACCCGGGGACCGCGAGCGCGGCCTCGAGGAAGGAGAGAGTCATGGTGGAGTCCACCCCGACCGAGGTGACCGCCCTCTACGGCGGGCCGGCCACCCGACGGGTCCGCACCCGCGACCTGATCGCCGCCAAGGAGCGTGGCGAGCGCTGGGCGATGCTCACCTCGTACGACCAGTACACCGCCTCGATCTTCGACCAGGCGGGGATTCCGGTGCTGCTGGTCGGCGACTCGGCGGCGAACAACGTCTTCGGCTACGAGACCACCCTGCCGGTGACGGCCGAGGAGCTGCTGCCCCTGGTCCGCGCGGTGGTCCGGGCGACCCGGCAGTCGCTGATCGTCGGCGACCTGCCCTTCGGCTCGTACGAGGAGGGGCCGACGCAGGCGCTGCGGACCGCGGTGCGGTTCATGAAGGAGGGCGGCTGCCACGCGGTGAAGCTGGAGGGCGGCCGGCGCTGCGCCGCGCAGATCGAGGCGATCGTCGGGGCCGGCATCCCGGTGATGGCCCACATCGGCTTCACCCCGCAGAGCGAGCACACCCTGGGCGGCTACCGGGTCCAGGGCCGGGGCGACACCGCCGAGGAGGTCATCGCCGACGCCCGGGCGGTCGCCGAGGCGGGCGCCTTCGCGGTGGTGCTGGAGATGGTGCCCGGTGAAGTGGCCAAGCGGATCACCGCCGAGCTGCGGATCCCCACCGTCGGCATCGGGGCCGGTCCGGACACCGACGCCCAGGTGCTGGTCTGGCAGGACATGGCCGGGCTGCGCACCGGCAAGGCGCCGCGCTTCGTCAAGCGCTACGCCGACCTGGCCGGCGTGCTGACCGACGCCACCAAGCGGTACGCCGACGAGGTCCGCGACGGTCAGTTCCCCGCCGCCGAGCACACCTTCTGAGATGTCGGGCGGTGCGGCTCCCGGGCCGCACCGCCCGCCTCCACGGTCAGACCACGCAGAACTCGTTGCCCTCCGGGTCGGCGAGCTGCGCCGAGTAGTACGCGTTCTCCGGGTCGTCCATCCGCCCGAGCACCCGCGCTCCGAGCGCGGTCAGCCGCTCCACCTCGGCGTCGACGCTCGCCCGCCGCTGCGCCAGGGGCACCGACCGCCCGCCACCGACCTTCAGGTCGATGTGCAGCCGGTTCTTGATGGACTTCGGCTCGGGGACCGGTTGGAACCAGATCCGCGGCCCGCCGCCGGTCGGGTCCTCCAGACGGTCCAGGCAGTCGCCCTCGCCGAGTTCCTCGGCCGGGACGCCGTTCGCCAGGTACCACTCCCGCCAGCTGACGTGCCCGTCCGGCGGCGGCTGCGGCCGGTAGCGCAACGCCTCCGCCCAGAACGCGACGAGCCGCGACGGCTCCCGACAGTCGATCACCAGTTGCCACTCCATACGGCGATGGTTCACCACGGGTGCGACAACGTGGTCGGCCGGCGGGTCAGAGATCGGTGACCCGGATGCCGGCGTGCGCCTTGTAACGCTTGTTGATCGCGATGAGGTTGGCGGTGAACGCCTCGATCTGGTGGGCGTTGCGCAGCCGGCCGGCGTAGATGCCCCGCATGCCGGGGATCCGGGCGGCGAGCGCGGCGACCACCCCGACCAGTTCCCGGTCCTCGGTGCAGATGAGCACGTCCAGGTCGATCCGGTCGATCTCCGGGTCGGCCAGCAGCGGCGCGGAGACGTGGTTGAACGCGGCGCAGACCCGGGACTCGGGCAGCAGCGCGGCGGCCTGCTGGACGGCGCTGCCCTCGGGGACGGCCAGCGCGTACGGGCCCTGCTTGTCGAAGCCGAGCGGGTTGACGCAGTCGACCACGATCTTGCCGACGAGCGGGCCGGCCAGGGCGGCGACCGTGGCCGCGTGCCCGTCCCACGGCACCGCGATGACCACCACGTCGCTGCGGCGGGCGACCTCGTCGTTGTCCGCACCGGACACCGCGGCGCCGGCCGGCACGCCGGGCAGCGCGGCGATCTCGGCGGCGGCCTCCGCAGCCCGCTCGGCAGAGCGGGAACCGATCAGCACGGTCTGCCCGGCCCGGGCGAACCGATAGGCGAGCCCCCGACCCTGGTCCCCGGTGCCACCGATGATGCCGACGGTCAGCCCGGAGACGTCGGGCAGCGTGGTCGCGTCGTAAGCCATGCGGCCATCCTCGCAAAGGTCAGCGCCCGGCAGGGCGGCCAGGCCCTGTGACAATCCCCGCGGCCCGGGGTCAGGCGCGTTCGAAGAGGACCTTGCGCTCGACGGGGTCGGCGGTGACCAGGCGAACCGGGACGCGGTCGCCGAGCGGCAGCTCGCCGACGCAGCGGGCGCGGACGGGCGGCTCGTCCAGCGCGACCGTGCCGCCGGGCAGCCGGCCCGGTCTGCCGCCGTTCCCGGACGGGCGGCCGGGCTTGCCCCCGCCGTCCGTGGCCGGCCGGCCGGGTGCCGCCTGCCCGGGCTGCCGCGGCACCTCGGCGGCCGGCCGGGGCGCGTCCACGTCGAGCACCGCCGCCTCGAAGGTCTCCCCCACCCGGTGGGCCAGCAGCACCGCCTCGGCCAGCTCCACCGCGCCCCGGGTGGCCGCCGACGCGGTCCGGTCGGTGCTCGCCATCACCTCCGGCAGCTTCGGCAGCGCGGCCCGCACCCAGTCGGGCACCTCCCGGCCCTCGTGCAGGGCCAGGCAGACCTCGGTCGCGTACCGGTCGGCGAGCCGGCGCAGCGGGGCGGTCACGTGGGCGTACGCGGCCGCCACCCCGCCGTGCTCCGGCTGCTCCGGCAGCTCGCCGTCGAAGGCGGTGTACGCGGCGCCGCGCATCAGCTCGGCCGCCTGGTCGATGAAGGCCGCCGCCCGGGGCTGGGCCGCGTCCAGCCCGGCGAGCACCTCACCGACCGACATCCCCGCCGGCCAGTGCACCCCGAGCGGGCCGGCGGCCAGCCGCAGCCGCTCCACCGCCTCCGGCCTGGGCGGCGGCATCGTCCGCAGCAGCCCGACCCGGCCGGCGAGCATGATCTCGGCGGCGGCCATCCCGGTCAGCAGGGAGATCTGCGCGTTGTGGTCCTCCATCGGGCCGGGCCCGCGCAGCACCAGCCGCCAGCCGTCGCCGTCGGGCTCGACGTCCTGCTCGGGCAGCGGCAGGTTGACCGCGCCCCGCTGCAGCCCGCGGGCGGTGAGCAGGGCGCCGATCTCGGGCAGCAGAGCGATCGGCTCGGGCAGCCGGCCGGCGTCGGCTGCGCCCTGAACGCCGACGTAGTCGAGCTTGGCCCGGCTGCGTACCCGGGCACGTTCCAGCGCGACGCCGACCGTGCCACCGTCGGCGTCGAGGTCGATGGTCCAGAGCACCGCCGCCCGGTCGGCGTCGGGCAGCAGGCTGGCCGCGCCCTCGCTGAGCGTGTGCGGGTGCAACGGCACGTTGCCGTCGGGCAGGTAGACGGTCTGCCCGCGGCGCCAGGTCTCCTCCTCCAGCGCGCCACCGGGGCGCACGTGGATGGCGACGTCGGCGATGGCGTACCGGACCCGGTAGCCGCCACCGGAACGGCGGCTGAGGTGCATCGCCTGGTCGAGGTCGCGGGACGTCGCCGGGTCGACCGTGACGAACGGGACGTCGGTCCGGTCGGCGACGGCAGGCAGCGGCGCGGACGCCGCCTCGTCGGCCTCGCGCTGCGCCGCGGCCGGGAAACTCTCGGGCAGTCGCAGCTCGCGGCGCAGCGCGCCGAAGTCGATGCGGGGCGCCAGTACTCGTCGGATCACCACGGGGTCAATCCTGACAGCGCGGCGCGTGATCCGCCCACCGACCCGGCGGGGCGACGGCGGGCGGCGGCCCGGCCGTCAGCCGGTCGTCCGCCGGGTGCTCCCCGGCTTGGCCGTCGACCGGCCCGCGACCACCCGCGTGCCGGGCGGCTTCCGGGCGGCGGTGAGCCGCTTGTGGGTACCGCTCGAGGTGCTCGTCCGGACCTCGGCGGGGCTCACCGACGAAGCCGCGGAGGTCGCCGTCCTGCCGCCCGCCTTCCGGGCGGCGGTGAGCCGCTTGTGGGTGCCGGTCGAGGTGCTCGTCCGGGCCTCGACGGGCCCCACCGTGGCGGCCGCGGTGGTCGCCTTCCTGCCGGCCGCCCTGCGCAGGGTGGTCGCGGAGGTGCCGGGGGCCTTCTTCGCCGGCGCCTTCTTCGCCGCCGCGGTCACCTTCCTGGCCGGGGCCTTCTTCGCGGGAGCCTTCTTCGCCGCCGCGGTCACCTTCTTCGCCGGCGCCTTCTTCGCGGGAGCCTTCTTGGCCGCCGCGGTCACCTTCCTGGCCGGGGCCTTCTTCGCGGGAGCCTTCTTCGCCGCGGCCGTCGTCTTCTTCGCCGGCGCCTTCTTCGCCGCGGCCGTCGTCTTCTTCGCCGGGGCCTTCTTCGCGGGAGCCTTCTTCGCCACCGCGGTCGTCTTCTTCGCCGGGGCCTTCTTCGCCGCCGCGGTCGTCTTCTTCGCCGGGGCCTTCTTCGCCGCCGTCGTCTTCCTGGCCGCCGTCGCCTTCTTCGCGGGCGCCTTCTTGGCGGTGGTCCTGGTGGCCGGGGCCTTGTTCGCGGGAGCCTTCCGCGCCGCCGACACGACCTTCTTGGCGGCGGCCTTCCGGGCGACCGCCTTCTTCGCCGGCACCCGACCGGCGCCCGCGCCCGAGGCGTTCGGGGACGCCTTGGTGACCGTGGCCGTCCGGGCCGTGGCCGCGCCCACGGTGCGCTTCGCCGCGGTGGTCTTCTTCGGGGTGGTACGTTTCGCCGCTGGGCGGGTGGTGGCCTGCTGTGCTACGGCCATCTCGGTTCCCTCCTTGGGGACGTGCTCTCGCCCTCGCGGGAGCACGGATCACCTCGACGCGGGCCGTCCCGCGCCGTCTACCTCTCCTCCCCGGCCCAACGGGCGTCCTCCGCGTCCCACGCTTCGTTGCGCTCCCGCACCTGCTGCAGGGCGTTCTCCGCGTCGGCGGCTGAGGCGTACGGTCCGAGAACGTGCTTCGCGGGGCACACGTCGGCATCGGTCTCGACCCGGTGGTGTCGGGTGCACCAGTAGTAGTGCCCACCACTTCCGTCGTCGCTCATGCGATCACTGTGCACCGGGATGCGTCCGGCCGCCACCGGAACGCCTGAAATAGCCGCTAATGTCCTCCACAGTAGACGTGGTCGACCGGGTGCGGGGGCGAAACGGCGGAAGACGGGGCAGCCGGGTGGCCGGTCGGTGTCGGACAATCCCCAGGTGCGGTACGGGGGAGGAAACTCGGCACGCGTGCGGCGCCGGCTGCTGGCCGGCACGGCGCTCGTGGTGCTCGCCGCGCTGACAGCCACGGTGGCCCTGCCCCTCCTGCGCGACCGGTCCCAGCAGCGGCTGGAACGTCGGGCCGAGCGGGAGGTGACGGCCACCGCGCAGCGCACCCGGGCGGCCCTGCTGGCCGAGCCCGCCGCGCGGGAGACGACGCTGCGGGACATCGCCGACGCCGTGGCGGGGGTCGAGGTGCTGACCGTGGAGGCCGGCGCCGCCGAAGTCCGGCTGGTCTTCCGGGTCCGCGTGGCGAAGACCGCCGCGTCGGTGTTCGGCTGGCAGCGGGCCACCGCCGAGGCGTGCTTCGCCCAGGTGGTACGCCGGGCCGCCGCCCCGGCCGCGCTGGAGCGGCTGCCCTGCCCGGCCTGACCGGCTCCGCCGAACGGCCGGTACCGCCGGCGGGCGATCCCCGAGAGGATCGGCGCTCATGATCACCATGAAGGCCGGTACGGGCGCCTGTCCGGAGTGCGGCGCGGCGACGGTGTCGATCCGCGAGGCGATGCCCTGGTGCGCCGGTTGTGAATGGAACCTCGACGGCTACGACCGGGCCCGCCAGGCGCCCGAGTTCGGCTGGTCCTGGGTCGACCGGCGGACCCACCGGCTCGCGGCCCGACTCACCCGCCAGCAGTACGCCGCACTCGTCGACCGTCCGCTGGAGTCACCCGGGCCAGGCCTGGCCGGCGTGGTGACGATCGGTGCCTCGCTGCTGCTCCTGCTGGGGGTGCTGGGGTTGGCGGTGGCCGGGGTGTGGCTGCTCTTCGCGTACCCGTTCCCGAACTTCGCGGTCCTGCTGGGACTGCTGCTGATCGGGATGGCGGTGACGCTGCGGCCGCGGTTCGGGCGGATCGACCCGGACCTGGAGGTGCTCACCCGGGACGAGGCACCCGAGCTGCACGCCCTGGTCGAGGAGGTGGCAGCCGCGGTCGGCGCGCCGGTGCCGCACGTCATCGGCGTCGACGGCGACATCAACGCGTACGCGACCTCGGTGGGGCTGCGCCGGCGGCGGGTGCTCGGCCTGGGGCTGCCGCTGTGGGGCGCGCTGGACGGGCAGACCCGGGTGGCGCTGCTCGGGCACGAGCTCGGCCACTTCGTCAACGGCGACATCCGTCGCGGGCCGGTGACCCAGCCGGCGCTGACCATGCTCGGCAACGCCGCCGACCTGTTCCGTCCGGCGGGCGGCATGCAGGGCGGCGGGATCCTGGAGCTGATCGGCGAGTGGCTGGGGCGGATGGTGTCGTGGACGCTGTCCAAGCTGCTCTTCGTCGGTCACCTGGTGCTGGTCGCCACCGCGCTGCGGGACAGCCAGCGGGCCGAGTACCTGGCCGACGAGATGGCTGCCCGGGTGGCCGGCACGGCGGGTGCCACCCGCCTGCTCGACGTGCTGCTCAGCAGCGAGTCGGTGGAGCTGGTGGTCCGCCAGGGCACCCGCGGCGGGCAGGGTGCGGCCACCTGGCGGGCGGGGCTGGCCCGCTCGCTGGCCGGGGCGGGCGAACGGCTGCCCCTGGTGCGCCAGCTCTCCATCCGGGAGGACACCTCGCTCTTCACCACCCATCCCCCGGCGGGCCTGCGCCACCGGATGCTCACCGCGCGCCAGTGGCAGGACCCCAGGGTGGTGCTCACCGAGGACCGCGCCGAGCGGATCGACGCGGAGCTGGCCCGGCACTACGAGCGGACGGGCCGAATCGTCAGCTGGTCCGCCTGAGACCGGTCCGCCCGCGCCGCACCGACGGCGTACGCCAGCGCGTACGGGGTGCAGGCCAGGTAGAGGAAGGGCTGCAGCTCCACCAGGTCGCTGATCAGGAAGATCTCCGACGGTGTCGGTCGGGGTAGTCCGAGCGACGAGTCGGTCAAGCTGGTGACGAGCCACAGTGGCGCGGAGATCCGGTCGATGGTGTCGGCCTGCGCCACCCCGTCGATGACGGTCTCCGGACCGCCGGGGATGTGGTTGATCACCATGAGCGCCACGGCGAGGTCGGCGAGGGCGAGCGCGCACAGCACGCCGACCCACCAGGCGGCCCGGGTGCGGCCTCGGACGGCGAGCACCCCCACGAGGTGGAGCACCAGGGTGAGTCCGGGGAGCCACACCAGCAGGGCCGGCGCGACGCGGACCAGGTCGTCGGTGGTCGTGTTCAAGGCGTACTCCGCACCGACGGCGGTCAGGCCGATGGGCAGCACGATGCCGAGCGCGGTACGGACCGGGCCGGTGCGGGCGCCGCGGACGGCGCTGGCGTAGGCGAGCCGGGCCAGCAGCATCGCGAGGCCGGCCGTGAGGACGGTCAGCATCGACGGCTGGGCGTCGGCCAGCCACTGCGCCCGGGCAAAGGCCTGGTTGACCGCGAGGTTCATCAGCAGGCCCGAGGCCAGAATGATGACCAGGCAGGTCGGCGGGGCCAGCAGCAGCGTCGCCGCCGTCCGGCAGGCCCGGGCGCCGAACCGGGGCCGGTCGGCGACCGGCTCGCTGGCGCGGCTGACGGCCAGGCTGGCGGCGAAGCGCAGCATCCGCCACCGCTCCCCCCGCTCCGCCAGCACGTGCAGCTCGGCGTCCCACTCCCGGGACAGCTCGCCGCGCAGCTCCGCCGGCCAGCTCCGCGCCGCCGCGCGCAGCAGGTACGCGGCCAGCCGCCGGGTCACCACGCCGGGGCTCCCGTCGGCTCGGCGCCGCCCGGGAACCCGTGACGGTCCGGGGCGAGCGCGCGCAGCTCGGCCAGCGCCTGCCGGGCGGCCCGGACGCCCTCGGCGGTGAGCCGGTAGTAGCGACGGGCGGGCCGGGCGGCGGCGACCGGGTCGACGTCCTCCCAGTCGGCGCTGAGCCAGCCGGCGGCCTGCAGCCGGTGCAGGACGGGGTAGAGGGTGCCGCTGGGCAGGCCGGTGAGCTTCATCAGGTCGAGGCCGTAGCGCGGGGCCTCGGGATCGCCGACGAGCGCGGAGAGCACCTTCGCCACCGGGATGGTCATCCGCATGAACCGGACTATATCGAAACTCTACATAGGGTGTCGAGGATGTCGGCACCCGGTACTAACCTCGCCCCGTGACCACGCACCGGCTCGACCGCACCACCGCCCGCCGCCTCGCCGTCCGCGCCCAACTGCTCGACGCGCACCGCCCCACCGACCTGCTCGCGGTGGTGGACCGGTTGACGTTCCTCCAGTTGGACCCGACCGCCGCCGTCGCACCCAACGCCGACCTGGTCGCCTGGACCCGACTCGGCGCCGCGTACCAGCCGAGTCACCTGACCCGGGCCCTCGAGGGGGAGCGCGCCCTCTTCGAGCAACGGGCGATGGTGCGGCCGATGGCCGACCTGGGGCTGCACCTCGCCGAGATGGCCGCCTGGCCGGAGGACGCCCGGCGGCGCGACTGGCTGGCGGTCAACGACGCGTTCCGGCGGTACGTGCTCGACCTGCTGCGCGACTCCGGCCCGTTGCTGAGCCGGGACGTGCCGGACCGCAGCGTCGTGCCGTGGCCGTCGACCGGCTGGACCAACAACCGCAACGTCACCCAGCTGCTGGAGTTCCTCAACGCGCGCGGCGAGATCGCCATCTCCGGTCGGGTCGGCCGGCAGCGCACCTGGGACCTGGCCGAGCGGGTCTACTCGCCCGGCACGCCGGTCGTCCCCGCCGAGGAGGCCCGCCGGACGCGCGACGAGCGACTGCTCCGCTCGCTCGGCGTCGCCCGCCCCGTGGTGGTCGGCGAGGCCGGCGAGCCGGCCGAGATCGAGGGTACGTCCGGCGTGTGGCGGGTCGACCCGGCGGCGCTCGACGGCGCGCCGTTCGCCGGGCGCACCGCGCTGCTGTCCCCGTTCGACCGGCTGGTGCACGACCGGCGGCGGGCCCTCGAGCTCTTCGACTTCGAGTACCGCCTGGAGATGTACGTGCCGAAGGCGCAGCGGCGCTGGGGCTACTTCGCGCTGCCGGTGCTGCACCACGAGCGGCTGGTCGGCAAGGTGGACGCCACGGCCGACCGGAAGGCCAAAGTGCTGCGGGTCGACGCCATCCACGAGGACGTCCCGTTCCCGCCGGAGCTGACGGCGGCGGTACGCGAGGAACTGACGGCGCTGGCGTCCTGGCTGGGCCTACCGGAGGTCCGCCTCCCGTCGGCCTGACCGGCCGGCCTTGCTGGCCCCGTCCTCGTCGGTCCACACTGCCCGGATGAACGAACGCCTCGCGCCTGTCCTGCGCACCGCGGACGCGAACGCCGCCGTGGCCTGGTACGCCCGGCTCGGTTTCCAAAAGCAGTGGGAGCACCGGTTCGCCCCGGAGCTACCGCTGTACGTGAGCATCGCCCGGGGCGCCCTGGAGATCCACCTCTCGGAGCACACCGGGGACGCGCGGCCGGGGACGTTGTTGTACCTCTACGTCGACGACCTCGACGCCGCGGCGGCGGCCTGCGGCGTGGGTGAGGTGGAGCAGATGGACTGGGGACGGGAGTTCGAGGTGACGGACCCGGACGGCAACCGCCTGCGGGTGGGCGCGGTCCAGCGCTGACATCGGGAGCCGGCGAGGGCGCAGCCCGGCCGTCGGAGCAATCGACCGCGATCTCGTGGGCGGGCGACGGGGCTGAAGTTGGCGTCCACCAGCAGATCGGACCGGCGCGGAGACCGGCGGTCAGGACCAGGCTAGGGCGTGTCTTCTGGATCTCGATGGCGGACGTAGCGGCGTTGTCGCTCAAGGATCGCCGCGGCCCACTGGTGATGTTGTTGGACGGCGTGCTCGAACGTGCCAGGGGGCAGCGACCAAGGCGCATCATGGGGGTCGCCGAGTCTACGCAGCGCCGGTGAAATCACGCCTATCCAGCTGAACAGGCCGCCTCGTTTCGTCCATCGGGCCAACAGCGCTCGTCCAGCCTCGGTGTGCCAGTAGCGATCGGCCTCGGGCTGGGCAACTATGAGGCCGGCGGCGACCAGGCGGGGCACTGCCTGGATGAACTCAGCCTCGGTCAGGATGTCGTGGTTGATGCCGTCAGCCTTGCTGATGATCTGAGCGAGTGTGTAGCCGTCGTCGGGGCCTGTTCCCTCGATGGAGGAGAAGACCCAGGCGTCCGACATCGTCCATTGCGTGGCCACAGTTGCGAGGATAAGAACAAACTGCACGGCGAGCCGCTTATCGCCCGGTCAGCCCCAGCTCGGCCGCGCACGGGGCGGGTTCGTATCGGGTGCCGCGTTCTGAGGGAGTAGCGGCACGAGCGTGAGCGCGAACCTTCCTACTTGTCGTGCTGTCGGCGCACCATCTCGGTGATCCAGATGGGCGCGAACGGAGACGTGCAGCCCGGGGAAGTCGGGTAGTCCTTGAGCACCTCCAGGCGCTCGCCGATGTCGATTGCACGCGCGCGGTGCTCGGCGTGCTCGATTCCGATCTGAGCCAGGCAGTGGTTCATCGCCCACTGCAGGCGATCCGGGGCGTCTTTCATCTCCGCCTCGATGACGTCGAGCAGCCCTGCGAGGTCGAGGCCCTCGGGCTTCTTCGTCACGCGTTCGGTGGTCAGCGCCCAGCCGGCACTCGCGACCACTGGATCCGGATCGGCGAACCAGGCCAGGCGCACCTCTTCGGAGTGCGGGTTCTTCTTCACCACGTAGCTCACGAGCCAGTCGTGCACCTTGGGTATGCGCGCCTCGCGCAACATGATGTCCAACTCGTCACGCTCGAACGCCTTCGGGCGGCAGATCAGGATCGCCAGCAGTCTCGCCGCGGTGTCATCCGTCTCCCAGAGCTGGCACGCGAGTTCCTGCTGCGTCTTCAGCCGCTTCGCGAGCGCGCGCAGCCTGCTGAGGTTCACACCGTGATCGTCACCGTGTTTCTCGTTCACCTCGCGTGTCTTCGGATCCTCGAGCTCGGCCAACTCGGCCATCACCTCGGCCACCATCGTCTCGGTCAGCGTCGTCTCGGCCACCTCAGCCTCCTGTCCATCACGTGCGAGATGCAGCCTACGACCGAAGTCCGTCCCCGGCCGCACACGCCGGATCGGCTGGCGACCTCTTGACACGCGGCAGAGCTCAACCTAGCTTTACAAGCGTGACCTTTTACAAGCCATGAGTTGTAAATCTGAGAGGAGACCGTGATGACCGGCGCCACCAACACGCGGACCGAGGACTTCACCGCAGTCCTGAACCTCCCCGCCAGCCCCGAGAGCGTGTCAGCGCTCTTCACGTCCGTGGCTGGCGTCAGCCGTTGGTGGGGCCCGACCGAGGGCGATGGAGCAGTCGGCGGCACGCTCGTCACCAGCTTCGGCGATCACGGCGCCAACGCGATGCGCGTCCTTGCAGCTGCACCCACCCGAGTGGTCTGGGAGTCCATCGCGCTCGACGGGACCACACCGACCGGACACACGCAGGAGTGGCTCGGCACGACGATGGAGTTCGACATCGTCGCTGCCGACACCGGCACTGAGCTCCGCTTCCGGCACGCGGGCCTGACGCCGCAGCTCGAGTGCTGGGACGCCTGCGTCGCCGCCTGGACGTACTTCATGGCGAGCATCGAGACCTTCGCCAAGACCGGCACCGGCACCCCGTTCGGGGCCTGAGACCCTAGTCCGATGGCCGAACGGAAGCACCCGTCGACCGCGGCACCCGATGCGGTGCTGCGGGCGCTCGCCGACCCGCACCGGCGACAAATCCTGCGCCTCGTCCAGCACACCGAGCTGCCTGCAGGCCAGATCGCGGCGAGCTTCACGCTCACCCAGCAGGCGGTCAGCCAGCACATCGGCGTACTCAAGCAGGCTGGCCTCCTCACCGAGCGCCGCGAGGGAACCCGCCGCCTCTACATGCTGCGCCACGAGTCGCTAGAGCCGGTGCGTGAGCTGCTCTCCGAGTTGTGGCCTGACGCCCTCGGCCGCCTGAAAATGGCCGTCGAGACGGCCCATCCCCGACCACCGAAGAGGTAGCCGTGACCGCCGAGGTCCGCAACGACATCATCGTCGCGACCGAGCACATCAAGGCACCGCCCGAGGTTGTCTTCCCGTACCTCACCGACCCGGCGCTCATTGTCAAGTGGATCGGCGTCCGGGCTGAGCTCGACCCGCAGCCCCGCGGTGTGTTCTCGCTCGACATGGGTGACGTCGTCGCCCGCGGTGCCTACATCACTGTCGAGCCGCCGTACCGCGTCGTGTTCACCTGGGGTATCCCCGGCAACGACGCCCTGCCGCCCGGCGAATCGACCGTCGAGGTCGTGCTGACCCCTGACGGCGACGACACGATGGTCGTGCTCACGCACCGCGGCCTGCCATCCACTCTCATCGGCATCCACCGCGCCGGCTGGGAGCACCAGCTCGGACGGCTGGGCGTTGCAGCCGGCTGACCGTGCCTTGTCCGAGCACATGCTTGACAGGTGGTCTAGGGAAGCAGCGGGTTGATCAGGGTTCGTACTTGCTGCGATGTCTGGATCGTGGTGGTCGTGGGAGCCGTCGCCGAACGAGGTGGCCGCGGCCCGCGCGTGACAGAAGGCTGCCGGTGACCCAGCAAAACGCGGTGAACACCAGCGACGCTGTGCGCCGCTCGCTGCTGGCCGGATCCTCCCAAGGCAAGGTCACCGCGACGGGTGGGAAGCGCGTCAGGTGGTCACGCAGCGCCCGGGCGACCGAGCCGGGCAGCGGCACCCGGCGGTCACGGTCAGTCTTGGGCAGGCCGAACACCAGGCGAGAACGCACGAACTTGATCTGGCGGACGACGTGCAGCCAGCCGCCCGCGTCGTCGATGTCATCGACGGCCAGGCCGAACACCTCTCCCTGTCGGAGCCCGCACCCGGCTGCGAGGTCGACCATCGCCCGGTATCGCTCGGGCACGCCGGCGCGTATGCCGGTCACCTCGTGCAGCTTCCAGGGCACGACTCGGCGCTCCCCCGGCCGGGGTGGCTTCACCGAGCGCGCCGAACAGGGATTCTTGGCAATCCGCTCGTCGTCCATGGCCGCCGCAGGGATCGTGCGCAGATGGGTGAACACGACCGCGCGCGTCGAGGCAGCGAGTACGCCCACGAGACTGCGGTCCCACTCCCGAACGTGGCCAGGCTTGATTGCCGAGAGCTGACGGTGTCCGAAGAAGGGCAGGATGTGCCGCCGGACCCGGATCTCCGTGCTCTCCCGCGATGACTCGTCGAAGGCCCGGGTGCGCAGCCACTCCTCGGCGTACTCACCGAAGGTCATCCGGCCGGCGGCCGGGTCGACGTATGCCCCGCGCAGCTTGTCCGACTCGATGGAGACCATGAACGCCACGGCATCGCGCTTGGCGCGGTCAGGGAACGACTTCTTGCGCTCGCGCCCATCAGGGCCGATGTACCACACCCGGTACCGGAGCCCTTTGCCGAACAGCGCCGACTTCACCCGCTCGGTACGCCCATTCGGGTGACGCACCGTCCGATACCAGCGGTCCTCGATGTGCGAGTCCCCGACGGGACGTGGGATCGCATCCTCGCGGCGGCGCAGGTGCATGACGACGGCATACCGGTGCAGTGGACGATCAGGATCGACTCGTCGATCGTGCGGGCGCACCAGGATGCCGCTGGCGCCCGCAAAAAAGGGGCTCCTCAACAAGTCCGGCGACGCCTGGTGCGCAAGATGGCGAGGCCATCGGCCGATCCCGCGGCGGACTGAGTACGAAGATCCACCTGGCTGTCGACGGGCGTGGCCGACCGTTGGCGATCCTGCTCACCCCAGGTCAGGCCGGCGACAACCCCCAGCTCTTGGCGCTGCTGGACGCGATCTGCGTCAACGAGCCCGGACCGGGCCGGCCCCGCAAGCGTCCCGGCGTGCTGATCGCGGACAAGGGCTACGCCCACGACTACACCCGCCGAGCACTGCGCCAACGGGGAATCCGGCACGTCATCCCGGAACGCAGCGACCAAGTCGCCCGCCGGGCCGCCAAAGGCAGCGCCGGCGGGCGACCACCCGCCTTCGACCGGGCGATCTACAAGAAGCGCAACGTCGTGGAACGCTGCTTCAACCGCCTCAAGCAGTGGCGTGACCTGGCAACCCGCTACGCCAAACGGGCATCCCTCTACCAGGCCAGCCTGGTCCTCATCGCCGCCATCATCTGGCTCCCATGATCGACAGGACAAGGCCTAGCCGGGTGGTGACGGTGGCTCGGGTGGGCGTCCTCTCGCGCGGGCCGCGTCGGCGACGGCGACCCCTGCTAGGACTGCGGTCGCGGCGAGGGCGGCCAGCAGCGGCGGCACGAACAGCATCGCCGGTGCCAGAGTGGCCAGCACGAGCACGCCGATCGGCCGATCCCGGGACACGCGGGCGAAGACGGCGTATTCGAAGCCGGCGCGCCCGGCCAGGAACAGCGCGGGTCCGCCGAGGATGACGGCGACCCAGGCCGGTTGGGTGTGTCCGAGTGGATGGGCGATGACGAGTTCGACGCCGACGGAGGTGGCGACGACGCCGGCCACCATGATCGGGGGGGAGTATGTCGCCGAGAAAGCGACGCGGGTCGGGTCCTGGGCTGCTGCGACAGCCTCGGCCAGCAGTTGTCCGGCGCGGTACATGTAGATCCGCCAGAACAGCACCGTGGTGGCGAACGACACCACGAACGCCGCGTTCCGGTCAGCCGCCAAGCCGCTGGCATAAAGGGTCAAACCGGACATCAGGATCAGCTCGCCGAGCGCGATGATGAAAAACTGCCGGTAGCGGTCGGCCAGGTGCTCGCCGAGGACGCCCAGATCCGACTTGGGGGAGCGACCCAGACCCGGCGTGGGCCAGCGGAGCGCGACCGCCCCGTAGTCCACAGCCACCGCCAGGGTCCACAGCGCCCCACGCGCCGTACCGTGCGCTGCCGCCCCAGCGAACCACGGCACCGCGGACACGCCGAACCAGACCAGCACCCGGATGCTTCTGCGCTGCAGCTCGTGGCCACGCAGGGCGAGGACGAGAAAGAGTTGGCGGCCGACATGGATGGCGACGTACGTGCCCGCGAAGACCAGACCTCGCTTGCCGAACGCGTCGGGCACCGCGACCACCATCACCAAGCTGCCGAGCATGGTCGCGGTGACCAGCAGCTGGATTTCCATCCGTTGCTGGTCATACAGGTCGAGTGTCCACGCTGTGATGGTCCAGATCCACCACATGGCCAACAGCAGCACCAGCGTCTGGAAGGCGTCGCTCCACCGGAGATCCTGGATCAGCCCGTGCGAGAGCTGGGCGAGCGCGCCGACAAACACCAGGTCGAAGAAGAGCTCCAGGAAGGTTGTCCGCGGTGGCTCCCCGGGTCTTCGCAGCAGCCTGGCACCGCTCGTCGTCATCGGCTACGCCCGTTCTGCCGGCTTCGCCCCAGCCTTGAAGCATTCGTACCACGCGGGCGGCGCTGGTGAAGACGAATGTGCGGCCGTGGCGTGGAAACGGGCGGCGCGCGTTGCACGGGCGGGCCAAGGTCGAGGCCGGCTGGTTCTTCCTTCTACCCGTCCGCCGTCGGTCCGGATCAGCTCGTCGAGCTGGCCTAGGGGGCGGGCCGGAGCTACAGGTCGCGGAGTGTCACGCAGGTCCTGATACCGATCTGTCATCACGCAGGTCCCGAGACCGGACAGCCGGCTGCCGGCTTCCTGTGATCTATTGCCGAATTGACCTGTACTAAGGCGTGTTTCAAAAGTTGGGTGGGTCTGATCGAAGTCACGGCGTGGCGGTGATCGATAACTGAAGAGGTCTCCGGTATCTGGTTCTGCGA
>NZ_JBIAIL010000025.1:0-103715 GCF_042871425.1 Micromonospora sp. NPDC005806
AACCGACACCGCGCACCCCGCCACGACGTCGGCAAAACCCTCCACCGCGCCCGCACCCAAGCCGACCAGCAAAAACGCAAAGGTTAAAAAACAAGCTAGGGCGAAGAACGACACCGCGATGATCCGAAGTGCGACCTTCTCCCGCGCTTCGGGGTCACGGCCGGCGAACTGCCACGCCACCGCCGCCGCTGAGGACACTTCGATGACCGAATCGAGACCGAAGCCGATCAAGGCGGTAGAGGAGGCAGCGGCACCGGCCGTGATCGCCACCACCGCCTCGATCACGTTGTAGGAGATCGTTGCGGCCACCAAGAGCCGCACCCGCCGAGCGAGCACAGCACGCCGAGCTGCGAGGCTGCCGGGCTGGATTTGGAGCAACGGGGCGGACATCAGCAGCCGTGGGACGAGTGGCTGGCCACCCTGCCGCCGGATGTCCGCGATTCTGACGTCTCGCTCGCAGGGAGGTTCAAGGACCCGGGCTCTACGACGTCACCGTGAGCCGGTCTGGCGACGGCGGGATCGCGGAGTTCCGCGGGCACAGCGTGACGCTGGCCGGGACGCCACAATACGCCACCCGGGGCGGCTGCGGCATGGTGTGAACATCCAGCCCGACTTCCTGATCGTCAGCCAGCAGTACCGCGCACCATCGTGGTGGCTCCGCTGTGCGCAGGCGGTCATGCCGAAGCGACGGCGGTTGGTCCGCGTACGCGCGCTGACGTAGCCGTGGTGCCGCTCCCGTACGGATGACCGTCCGCCGCGAGCTTTCTAGCGTCACGACGCATGAATTACATACGCTCACTCGTCGCGCTCGTCGTTGTTGCCGCATCGTTCGCGATATCCGAGGCCATCCCGTTCACCGCCGGTGCCGGTGCGGCGCTTTCCCCGATGGCCCGCGTGGACTCCGGCATCCTGCACGGCAGCGTGTCAGCCGATCATCGCACCTTCTCGGGCATTCCGTATGCGGCGGCACCGGTGGGTTCGCGCCGCTGGCGTCCGCCCGCGCCGCCCGCGCCGTGGGACTCGACCCGGGACGCCACCCACCCCGGCCCGGTCTGCCCACAGCTGGGCGGCCCGACCGGATCCACGGTGGTCGGCGACGAGGACTGCCTGTATCTGAACGTCACCACGCCGGTCCGCGCCGGCGACCGGCCGCGACCGGTCCTCGTGTGGCTTCCGGGTGGCCGTTTCGTTTCCGGCGCGGGCAGCGACTACGACGCGACCCGCCTGGCGGCGACCGGCGACCTGGTGGTCGTGACGGTCAACTACCGGCTCGGCGCACTCGGGTTCCTCGACCTGCCCGCGCTGGCCGCCACCGACTCAGACGCCGGCAACTACGGGCTGGCCGATCAACGCGCTGCGCTGCGCTGGGTGCGGCGGAACATCGCTCGCTTCGGCGGCGATCCCGGCAACGTCACGCTGGCCGGGCAGTCCGCTGGCGGGTACAGCGTCTGCGCGCAGCTTGCCTCGCCCGCCGCGGCAGGCCTGTTCGAGAAGGTGATCACTCAAAGCAGCCCGTGTGGCAACATGATGGTGACCAGGCAGGTGGCGCTGGCACGGGGCAGGCAGGCCGCCCAGGCTCTCGGCTGTGCCACGCCGGCCACTGAAGCCACCTGCCTGCTCGCGATCCCGACGGCGCGCCTGGTCACCCTGGGTGCCGAACACATGCCCATCTCCGCCGGCCGGATCGCCGATCTGCCGTGGCTGCCGGTCGTGGACACGCCAGCGCTGCCTCGGCAACCGCTGGACGCGCTGCGTCGAGGAACCTCTGCTCGCGTACCGATGCTGGCTGGTACTACCCATGACGAGATGCGCCCCTTTGTCGCGCTGGAGCACGACGGCCGCGGCCGTCCGGTGACCGCCGCCGAGTATCCGGACCTGATCGCCGCGCAATTCGGTGCTCGTGCGGACGCGATACTCGCCCGCTATCCGGCCGCCAGCTACCCGAGCCCGGGCGTCGCGCTGGCCACGGTCGTCACCGACTGGGGCCGCATGTTGGGCGCCTGTCCGGTACTTCCGGCCGACCGGGCGGCGGCCGCACACGCCCCGGTTTACGCCTACGAGTTCGCCGAGGACAGCGGCGCACGCATCGCCGGGTTTCCGTTGGGCGCCCCGCACGGCGCCGAGTTGCCGTACCTGTTCGACGGCGCGTTCGACGGTCCGGGAGACCCGCCCCTGACCGCGCCGCAGCGGCACCTGTCCGAGCAGTTGATCGGGTACTGGTCGAACTTCGCCGCCAGCGACGATCCCAACGGCACCGGCCTGCCGGCCTGGCCGAAGTACCGTGGCGGCGGTCGGGTGCTCTCCATGACTGCTGGGCCTGGCGGCATCGCGGTCACCGACTTCGCCCAGGCACACCACTGCCGTTTCTGGAACGGCTCGGCCTGACTCCCGCCCTCGCCGCGGTGGTCACAATGGGCCGGCCGACCCGAGTGATCTGTCACGCCTGAGGGCCGCGGGGCGAGCCGACACGCGCGGTCGGACTGCGGTGCGTAGCGGCGGACAGCGGCCTGCACCGCAGGACGTGCGACCAGGGATCACTACGTCAGATCGCGTATCGGCGGATACGTCGTCGAGCCGTCGCCTTCGCGCCGACGCAGACCGATGGTTGTGCCATTCAATGCGGAGCTAACGAAGGAGAAGGATCATGACTTCGTCGGACGTACAGGCGGTGCAGACCGCGCGAGCACGGGCTCGCGGCAGGCGTGTGGTGGTCCCGCTCGTGGGCGCGGCCACGTTCCTGCTGGCGTACCTGGCCGTCAACATCGCCACCAGGGTGCTGAGCTCTGACGCCATGCCCCTGCCCGGCGCCCCGAAGGCCGAGGTTTACGAGTATTTCCGGACCAACACGTCGTCGTCCCTGGCCATCGGCGTGCTGCAGGGATTGTCGGTCCTCGGCTTGGCGGTTGTCGTCACTGCGCGCTTGACCGGCGTCGGCTCGGACGGGATCTCAGCCAGCTCCCGGCGCCGGAGGTTGGCGCTCGCGGCCGGCATCGTTGCGGTGGTCAGCATGGTTCTTTCCGCGCTGCTCTCGGTGGTGCTGGGGATCGTCGCGCCGGGCACCTCGGTCGACACGGTGGTGAACCTGCGGGACCTGAGCTTCGTACTCGGGGGAGTGGTGCACGTGGTGGCCCTTGGTGTCTTCGTGTGGCTGGTCTCCCGGGCCCGCGGCTGGACCCGCCCGGTGCGCGTCTTCGGGGTCGTCGCCGCGGTGCCCGCGATGCTGTCCGTCGTGTCGGCCGTGTGGTTCTACGGGTCGGTGCTGCTGCCGGTTGGTCGGCTGCTCTGCATGGCGTGGGTCGTGGCCGCGGGGATCAGTCTGCTGCGTGGCCGAACCACGACCGCCGGTCGGGCCTGACCTCACCCGCCCGCCGGGCGGCGCCGAACATCGGCTTGATCTCGACTCCAGGCGCCTGGGGGACGATCCGCTCGGCGGGCTTGGGATTTAGGCCACCACCTCGTCACTGACCACCAGGGGGTGCCGCCGTCCTGGGAGACGATCAAGGCCCTACCCCAACTCCACCAGCCCAGTGAAGACGCCCTGGCTGACCTCCGATGAGGCATACCGTGGGCCCTGCGTAAGCGTGATCGCGGAGGTGGCACGGCCAGCCGGGGCAAGCTGGCACCTGCTGTCAAGATGGTGGCCCCGGGAGAAGAGTTGTGACCGCCGTGGAACCCACTCCAGATGCCGCACCGGCCGGGCCGGCACGAGCGAAGAGGGACCGAGACGAGGTGTTCGTCGAGTACACCAAGCCCATCTGCCCGGTGTGCAAGATCGTCGTCGACGTCCAGGCCAACATCCCGACGACAAGGTGTAAGCGCAAACGCTGCCCGGAGCACGGCCGGTTCGCGGCGTTGGTGTATGGCGACGCGCAGATGTACCTCGATAGCGCCGGTTCAACAAGCCCGGCACCATCCCGCTGACCTTCCATACTGGGGTCCGCGAAATGTCAGTCGTCGATGGCCCGGTAGGCCGTGGTCCAGAAGTCGAGGCAGATGTTCGGGGGGTTGGGGGATGTCCAGGCAACCTGGGTCATCAAGATTGTGATCATGTCCTCGTGGGGGTCGGAGCGCCAGATGGTGCCCCAGCCGCCGTCCCAGCCGAACGTGCCGACCGGGGCGGCGGGGTGGTCGCGCCTGGTCACCACCGACAGGCCGAATCCCCAGCCGCGGCTGTCGAAATAGCCGGGCCAGAATCCCGACACGGCTTTCTGGGCGGGGGTGAGCTGGTCGGTGGTCATGGTCTCGACCGACGGGCGGGACAAGATGCGCTGGCCGCGGTGAATGCCACCGGCCTGCAGCATCTGGGCGAAGGCCAGGTAGTCATCGACAGTGGAGATCAGCCCGGCCTGCGGGTCCCCAGCCCCGGAGGGGAAGGCCGGCGGGCGGCTCCATCTGCCCTGGTGACTGTCATCGGGGGCGAGGGCGCCGGTGGCAGGGTCTGGCCAGTAGGCGGCTGCCAGCCGGCCAAGCTTGACGGCGGGAACGGCGAAGCTGGTGTCGGTCATGTCGAGTGGCTCAAAGAGCCGTTCACGCAGGAAGGTTTCGAAGGGTTGGCCGGAGGCGCGGGCGATCAGCACGCCGAGCACGTCGGCGCTGGTGCTGTACATCCATTTCTCACCGGGCTGGTGCATCAGCGGCAGCGTGCCCAGACGGCGGATCCACTCATCGGACGTGGGCGGGTCCGGCGGGGCCAGTGAGAGCTTCTCGCTGGCTTTCTGGATCGGGTAGGTTCCCGGGGGAGCTAGGATGGCGCCGAAGCCCATGGTGAAGGTGAGCAGGTCCCGAACGGTGATCGGCCGGGTGGCGGGCACTGTGTCCTCGACCGGCCCGTCCAGCCGTCTGAGGACCCGGCGGCCGGACAGTTCGGGCAGCAGCCGGTCAACCGGCTCATCTAGCCGCAGCCGGCACTCCTCGACCAGGATCATCGCCGCGACTGCGGTGACCGGCTTGGTCATCGACGTGACACGGAACAACGTGTCCCGGCGGATCGGATCGCTGCCGCCTGCCGCCATCGTCCCGGCCGCACCGGCGTGCACCTCACCGCCGCGGGCGATCAGCGTGACAACGCCGGGCACCTCATCACGTTCTACGTAGCCGCCCATGACCTCACCCACGCGGGCAAGCCGTTCCTTCGACAACCCGCCAACGCTCATCGCATGCTCCTATGTCGCCGGTCGCGCCGATACGCCTTCGAGCCTTGCATGAGTACGACCGTATGACCCTGCCCGCCGCCCGGACTCATCGGCCCCGGTGGCTGCCGGCCCGGCCCCGGCCTGCTGGCGACCTCCGGCCGGCATCGGCCGGGTCAGCCGGCCATGCCGCACGAGAGCGCCGAGAGCGTCCCGCCTGGCGCCCGTCGTTCAGGCCATCGCTAGTAGGGCGATGCCCATACCCGCGCTCATCACACCGTGGCACAGCGCCGACCAGTCCAGCGGACAGGCCACCGCGTCCGTCGTCGCCGCGGACAGACCACCGATGCGCATCCCGCGGCCAACCCTCCAGAACGCGGCGAGCACCAGGTAGCCCCCCAGCAGCGCACCGACCCATCCGGCACACCCGACCGGCGCATGACCCATCCCGGCCATGTCCATGCCGCCGTGGCCGCCGGCGGAGGCGTGCCCCGGTATCGAGGCACACATCCACACCATCGTCCCTGTCGTGGTTGCGAAGAACATCGGGACCGCACGATGTCGCCTCTTCCGCACCGCCCGCACCACGAACCACCCCGTCGACATCATGAAAACGGCAATCCAGGCAGCTGCCGGGACCGCCGCGCCCCACGGCCAGATCATCGCGATCATCGATAGGCCCATGACCAGGTGCAACATCTCGGAGAGTCGATGCTCCGCCACCGGAGAGAGCCACGCAGCGGGTGGGCGCAGACACCGGAGCAGGTGAAAGACGGCCGCCCCTCCGAACGCCACCGTCAGCAACCATCGGAGAGGACCATTGCCGATCATCGTGGGAACCGTCCCGCGAAAAGGCGGCGTGTCACCGTGTCCTCACGAGAGGTAGCGGCGCCTCCGCGCGCCCTAACGACGGGCCGAGGTCGATAGCGATGCGGCGCACATGCGGGGCCTCTAGCTCGGTAGATCGGCGCACTCGGCGGGCCACCTCATCCGATCGGCAGGCACCGAACCTCAGTGGCAGCACTGGTGCGCGCTGGCGGCGGGCCCGGTGGCGCCCAGGTCGTCGTCACGGCCGACGGCGAGCCGCGACCACTGCGAGGTCGGCCGGCCGTCGAGCCGGAACTGGTCGCCGCCGGTTCGGAAGTGCTGCGGCCAGCCTTGCGGTGAGTTCTCCCAGTCCTCCTGGCGGCCGTAGACGGTCATGTCGAGCAGGCCGTACGACGGCGCCATCGCCTCGACGCCCCGTCCGGTGGTCCAGTAGGTCTCGAACACCCGGTCGCCCTGGCGTAGGTAGCACGCCTTCATCCCGAACGCGCGTCCGGCGACGAGGGAGTCGAGTGACTCCGCGGGCACCGAGTACCAGGGCGCCTGCCAGCCCATGAAGTCGCGGTAGCGCGAGGTCTCCTCGAACGGCCCCTGGCAGAAGACCGCGAACGTGACGTCGCGCGAGTGCAGGTAGGACAGCTCGAGCACCTGGCCGGTGAAGAACGTGCAGCCCTCGCACTGGTCGGCGGCCGGCCTGCCCGTGTGCCACATGTGGTACGACGCGAACAGCTGGGTCCTGCCCTCGAAGACGTCGAGCAGGGGCACCGGGCCGTCGGCACCGATTAGACGGGTGGTCCGATCGACCTCGACCATCGGCAGCCGTCGGCGGGCCGCGGCGATGTCGTCGCCCTCGCGGGTGTGCGCCTTCTCGCGGAGCCGGAGCTCGTCGAGCTGCTTCTGCCAGGTCTCGCGGTCGGTGAGCGGGGGTGTCGCTGGCGTGGTCATGGGTTCCTCCCTCGTGTCGTGGCTATGAAGCTAATAGTGGCTGCTAGGATCTAGCAAGTACGAGAGGGAGGTGTTCCATGCCAACCCAGCGGGGCTATCGGCAGGCCTGCGGTGTCGCGCGCGGCCTCGACATCGTGGGTGAGCGGTGGTCGCTGCTCGTGGTGCGCGAGCTGCTGCTCGGGCCGAAACGGTTCACCGACCTGCAGCAGGCGCTCCCGACCGCCAGCCCGAACGCGCTGTCCGACCGGCTGCGCGAGCTGGCCGACGCGGGCGTCCTACGCCGCCGGCAGCTGCCTCCGCCAGGAAATGTGCGGGTTTACGAGCTGACCACGTGGGGTCGCGGCCTCGAGTCGATCGTGGTCGCGCTTGGCACGTGGGCGCTGGCCGCGCCGCCGACCGCGGAACAGCTCTTCGTGAGCGCGGACAGTGCCATGCTGAGCATCCGCACCTTCTTCGTACCGACGCCGGAGCAGCCCGAGGCGACGCTCCGGATCGATCTAGGCGACCACGGTCCTGCCGGCGTGTTTGGCGTCCGCCTCACGTCGGCCGGCGCCGAGGTCACCCACGAGCCGCCCGAAGAGCCGGACGCCGTCCTGCTCACCACGACAGATGCCCTCCTCGCCGCGTTCGGCAGCGACGACCTGGCCGGGCTCGTGGCGGCCGGTGCCGTCATCATCGGCGATTCCGAGGTCGTCCGCCATCTCGTCGCGGGCGTGCGTGTCCCGGCATCCATAGATAAGTACTCAAACGGCACCTCCGGCCAAGGAGGGCACGCGGATCGCCGCCAGAGGTTGTCCGAAAGGTGATCCACTGTCGCGCCAGACAAGGTTCGCCCTGTTTTGGTCGACACTCCGGCCCGGCGTCGACCAAGGTCACGTGCACGCGTCTGTCGAGATCAGTGCATCAGAATACGCGAGGGATGTGGCACGTTTCGAGGCTCCGACAATTCGTCGCTCGCTTGTTGGAGACGGCCGTCCCGGCATGCACCCAGCGACGGGTGCACGTCCGGCCCGCAGCACTGGGCGACCATCACTGTCTGCCGTCGACCCGCCCGTTGTGGGAGCGGGCCGCCGCCCGGTCCGCCATCAAGCGGACCTTGACGGCTCGTACGGACGCTGGCGGGTCGGGCGGTGGTCTGCTCGGCTTGCCCGGGTCGATGGCAGTCGGGATGGCCAACCGCAACCACGTCACGGACCGTGACCCGCCGGCGCGGCATCGGCCATCCTGGAGCCGGAGCGCCCCCGCCGGAAGCGCTCTAACCGCAACCCCGCGACCGCCGCCAGTTCGCCGACGCGGCCGGCCTGCGCTCCCCTACGCCGCGCGGGCTGCTGGCCGCGCGGCCCGGCGGCTGCCGGCCCACCACCCACCCGTTAACGGTCTGTCATTCTGCGGCGCCCTCCGGGCATCCCGCTGTCCGCGCCAGCCGCCGGGCGTTCTGCGTGGCTGCCCGCGAGCCCCAAGCGAGCGAGCCAGCCGCGCGCCCTGGCGGCGGCGCGTGCGGCCCGTTCAGGGCCGCCTTGATGTCATGCGGCAGGCGCTGGGAAAGCTCGACGGACGACTCTCATGACCGCTGTTGCTGTAACCGTTGCTGTCATCGGCCCCGGGGAGTGATCTTCTCGGGGCGGTTTCCGCTGGTGGTTGGTGGTGGGCGCGGCAGGTTTCGAACCTGCGACCCCTCGCTTGTAAGGCGAGTGCTCTCCCACTGAGCTACGCGCCCGGAACGCCCGTTCGGCGGGCCGGAGGTTGGCAAGCTTACCTGCCGGCCTCCGACCCGGTCGAACGGCGTGCCTGGGTGGGATCAGGCGGCGACGGCCTCGGCCAGGGCCTTGCGCCAGCCCTGCTGGTCCCGGGCCTCCCCGGGCATGTTCATCTCGGCGAACCGGACCACGCCGGCCTTGTCGATGACGAACGTGCCGCGGTTGGCGATGCCCGCGACGTCGTTGAAGACCCCGTACGCCTGGGCCACCGCGCCGTGCGGCCAGAAGTCGGCCAGCAGCGGGAACTGGTAGCCCTCCCGGTCGGCCCAGATCTTGTGGGCGTAGACCGAGTCGACGCTGACGGTCAGCACCTGGACGTCGTCGTTGACGTACTCGTTGAGGTTGTCCCGCACCTCGCAGAGCTCGCCCTGGCAGATGCCGGTGAAGGCGAGCGGGTAGAACACCAGCAGCACGGTGCGCTTGCCGCGGAAGTCGGCGAGCCGGACCTCCTGGTTGTTCTGGTCCTTGAGCACGAAGTCCGGCGCCTCGGCGCCAACCTCGATCGGCATGCGTACTCCTCGGGTCGAGTCTGGAGATGATCAGCCTGCCACACCCGGCGACGACGGCCGCCGGGTGCGGTCCGGCCGGTTACTTCTTGCTCTTCGACCCGCGCCGGAGCACGAGGCGGGCACCGCTCCAGTCGCGGCCCGCGTTGATCGTGGAGGTCTGCTGGAGGCCGGCGGTCTGCGCGCTCTCCGCGACCTCGCTCGGCTCGACGTGGCCGTCCCGGCCGGCCTTCGGCGTCAGGAGCCAGACCACGCCGGCGTCGGCCAGGGGTCCCAGGGCGTCGACGAGGAGCTCGAAGAGGTCGCCGTCGCCGTCGCGGTACCAGACGAGAACCGCGTCGACCACCTCGTCGGTGTCCTCGTCGACCAGTTCTCCACTGCGGTCGGTCAGGGCGTCCCGGAGATCCTGGTCGACGTCGTCGTCGTACCCCATCTCCATGACGACCATCCCCGGCTCGATCCCGAACCGGTCCGCCAGGCTGCGTACCCCGTCGGCGGCCTGACCAGCGGTCGCGCTCACTGTCGCGTGCCTCCTCATCTCATCCCTGCTCGCGGCGTCGTCCGACGCCGTCGGGCCAAGTCCACACAGTTGTGGCTCCCCGCGCAAGTGGCGCACCGGGTGGAACGGAATTTACCGTGCCAGCAGCGTACGGGCACCCTGGGTAATGGCTTCCTCGGAGACCAGAACCTGACGCGCTGCCGGACCTAATGGTACAAAAGAGTCAAGTCCGGCCACCCGTCGCACCGCGCCCACGTAGCCGGCGTCGACCAGGGCGGCGATCACCCCCTCGCCCAGCCCACCCGACCGGCGGGTCTCGTCGACCACCAGCACCCGCCCGGTGGCCGAGGCCTCCCGGATGATGTCGGCCACCGGCAGCGGCGCGAGCCAGCGCAGGTCCACCACCCGGGTGCCGATCCCCTCGTCGGCAAGGGTGGCCGCGGCGCGCAGCGACATCCGGACACCGTTGCCGAACGTGATGATCGTGACGTCCTCGGCCGAGCCCACCCCGTACACCCGGGCCCGGCCGACCGGGACGTGCCCGGCGGCCCAGGCGCCCGGCTCGGCGTACTCGGCCTGCCACTCGCCGTCGCCCTCGGTGTAGAGGTCGCGGGTGTGGTAGAGCGCGATCGGCTCCAGGAAGACGCTGACGGTGCCGTCCACCGCCGCGGCGGCCAGGCAGGTCCGGAGCATCGGCGCCGCGTCGTCCGGCCGCGCCGGCACCGCGATCACCAGCCCCGGTACGTCCCGGAGCACGGCCACCGAGTTGTCGTTGTGGAAGTGCCCGCCGAACCCGTCCTGGTACGCCAGCCCGGCGACCCGGACCACCATCGGGTTGCGGAACGCCCCCCGGGAGAAGAACCGCATGGTGGCGGCCTCGCCCCGCAGCTGGTCCTCGGCGTTGTGCAGGTAGGCCAGGTACTGGATCTCCGGCACCGGCAGCAGCCCGGCGAGCCCGGCCCCCAGCCCGAGCCCGAGGATCGAGGTCTCGTCGAGCAGCGTGTCGAAGACCCGGGCCGCGCCGAACCGGTCCCGCAACCCCTTCGTCACCCCGTACACCCCGCCCTTGGCGGCGACGTCCTCGCCGAAGACGGCCATCCCCGGGTGGTCCAGCATCCCGTCGGCGAGCGCCGCGTTGATGCTCTGCGCCAGGGTGAGCGGTCCGGCCAGCTCCGGCAGCCTGCCGCCGAACGCCTCGGCCCGGGCGCCCGCGCCGGGCCCGGCCGCCCGGGCCGCCGCGTCGGCCACCGCCCGGGAGATCCGTACCGGCCGGCGCGGGGCCAGCTCGGCCACCACCTCGGCCGGGGATGCCAACTTCGGCTCGTCGAGCACCTCCTCGGCGATCCGCCGGACCTGCCAGCCGCGCTCGTCGTACCGGGCGAGCAGTTCCTCGCCGCTGGCGAACCCCGCCGCCACCAGCCGCCGCGCGGTGGCCAGCAGCGGGTCCCGCGCGGCGTCCGCGGCGATCTCGGCCGGGCTCCGGTACGCGGTCTCCGCGTCCGCCCCGGCGTGGCCCATCAGCCGCACGGTGGTCAGGTGCAGCACGGCGGGGCGCCGGTGCCGGCGGACCCAGGCCGCCGCCTCCCCCGCCACCCGGTACGCCTCGACCGGGTCGGTGCCGTCGGCGGCGAAGTAGCGGATCCCCGGCTTGGCGCGGAGCGTCGCCTCGACCCAGCCCTTCGGTGACCGGACGCTGATCCCCAGCCCGTTGTCCTCGCAGACGAACAGGACCGGGATGCGCAGGCCGGTGTGGTCGTACCAGCCGGCGGTGTTGAACGCGGCCGTGGCGGTGGCGTGGTTGACCGACGCGTCGCCGAACGAGCAGACCACGATGGCGTCCGGCGGCCACGGCGAGCCGCCGGCGCTGTCGTCGTCGGTGCGCCGGCCGTTGCCGACCCGGCGCAGCCGTTCCAGGGCGAGTCCCATGCCCACTGCCCGCGGCAGGTGCGAGGCGATCGTGGAGGTGGTCGGGATGACGGCCAGGTCGGCCCGGCCGAACACCTTGTGCCGGCCCCCGGCGAGCGGCTCCCGCGCCGAGGCGACGATCCCGCGCAGCACGTCCCGGGCCGCCTCCGCGTACCCGTCGTCGGGGTCCGGTACGGGCAGGGGCGGCACGTCGACGCTCGGCTCGCCGGCGGTGTCGACGACCACGGCAACGCCGACCGGAAGAGTCGCCGAATCGGTGGCCTCCGGGTCGTCGCCCATCCCGAACGGGATCCCGGACGCGGCCGGTCCGGCCGGGTGGGCGGGCGTCTCCCCAGCAGGGGACAGGAGGGGGCTTGATTCCCCGGGCTCGGCGCCCTCGGTCCCGGGCTGGGAAGCGTCGTCCACCGGGTCGTCCCCGGCGGACCGCGGGTCGGGGATCCGGGCCACCGGGCCCGGAGCGTCCCCGTCGGCCGCGCCGTGGTCGGCCCGCTCCCCCGGTTCGGGGTCGTCCCCGGACGGGTCGCCCGGGGCCTCCGGGTCCGGGTCCGGTTCGCGACCGGCCGGGAAGCCGCCGGCCGCCTGGGCGGCCCGCAGGCAGTAGAACGCTCCGGAGCGGTAGTGCAGCAGGGCGGGATCGGTCGGTCGCAGGGCGGCGGCCACCGCGGCATTGCCCTCGTGGCCCGCCGAGCCGATCGTGTAGAACCCCTCCCCGAAGCTGCGCAGCCATCGCGCGGCCAGGTCGAGCAGCCGGCTGGTCACCTGGGCGTCGAAGAGCGCCAACGCCTGCGCGCCGGTCAGCGGCGCCCCGTCGGGAAGCGGCTCACCCAGGTCACGCCGCCGGGCGGCGGCACCGAGCTCGCCCAGGGCCGCCCGGAAGCGGTCGTCGAGATCTTGCGGGGTGGTCACGTCGGACAGCATTACCGACGGAGGGCCGGGTCGCCCAGTCGGACACGTTCCGCCCGGCCGGGCTCAGTCCTCTCCGCACGGCTCGGGGCAGCCCCCGTCGGAGACCTTCCAGACCAGCTCACGCAGGGTGGCGAGCTCACCGGTGGTGAGGCCGCCGAGGAGTCGGGAGTCCGACATCACCTGGTGCACGCGGTCGCGTACGTGCCGGCCGGCGTCGGTCACCACGAGTGTCTTCTGCCGCCGGTCGGCGGGGTCGACCCGCCGCTCGACCAGCCCGGCCTGCTCCAGCTTGTCGACCAGCGCGGTGACGTTGGACCGGTCGCAGCCCAGTTGCTCGGCGAGGTCCCGGGCGGGCAGTGGGTGGTCGGGGTCGAGCTCGTGCAGGGCGCGGGCGGCGGCCGGGGTGAGCCCCAGGCCGGCGATCTCCACGTCCTGGTGGTGCCGCAGGGCGGAGGCGATGTGCATGATCCGGCGCACGGTGTCCCCGGCAAGGCCGAAGCGGTCGTCCGCGACGGGACCGGGGTGGGCAGCGGTGGGTTGCGCCATGGCGCGCATTTTACTTACTTCTCAGTAGTTGGATAGCTCCACTGTTGGGGAGCCCGACCTGACCCGCACCGCCGGACGACGACGGGCCCGGCTCGTCGAGCCGGGCCCGTCGTCCTGTCATCGGGCCGGTCCGGGGCGCGACATCCCCGGACCCTGGCTCAGGTCGTGACGTCGGCGGCCTGGACGATGAGGTCGGACACGACGTCGGGATGACTGATCATGGCGACGTGCGATGCGGCGACCTCGACGACGTGCGAACCGGCCCGGCCGTACTCGTAGTGCTGGAGCGCCGGGGGGATTGCCTTGTCGTCCGTGGCGACCAGACCCCAGGAGGGAATGGTGTGCCAGGCGGCGGCCTGCGTACGGTCCGTGAACGACGACGCGCTGAACGGTCGCTGGGTGGCTGCCATGATCCTGGTTGTCGACTCGGGAACGTCGGCGGCGAAGACCGGGCGGAGCTTGTCGGCCTGAAGATAGAGGTCCGTTCCGGTCGTGCCGTCGGCCGCGGGGTAGGGCACCGGCGTGAGGGCGGCCTGAATCTCGCTGCCCGGATACAGACTGATCAGTTCGCCGAGCGCCTCGCCGGTGTCGGGCACGAACGCGGCGATGTAGACCAGGGCCTTGACGGCCGGGTTGCCAGCCGCCGCGTTGGTGATGACCGCGCCACCGTAGGAGTGGCCGACGAGGATGATCGGCCCGCTGACGCTGTGCAGGACGCTGTCGAGGTAGGCGGAGTCGGAGGGCAGGCCGCGCAGCGGGTTGGCCGGTGCGATGACCGGATAGCCGCGCTTCTGCAGCTTGTCGACGACGCCGCGCCAACTGGTCGAGCCGTCGGCGAAGCCGCCGTGCACGAGCACCACCGTCGGCTTCGGCTTCGACGTGCCGACGGTGGCGTCGGCGGAGGGGGCGGCGGCGAGCAGCGCCGCCGCTGTCACGAGGGTGGCCACGGCCGCGGTGAACGCGGAGGGGCGCAGCCAGCTACGGAGGGACATGGTGATCCTTCGGATGCGTGGAGGGGGAATCGGGAAGGCGTCAGCGCGCGCCGGCTGCGGCCTGCTTGATCAGGTCGACGACGGCCTGCGGCTGCGACAGGTAGATCGAGTGGCTGCCGGACGCCTCGGCGACCGTGGCACCGGCCCGCTCGGCCATCGCCCGCTGGGCGGGCGGAGGGATCATCCGGTCCTCGGTGGCCACGAGGTACCAGCTGGGCTTCGTTCGCCACGCGGGCTCGGTGACCGCGCCGGCGAGCGCGTCGACCCCCCACGGCACCTGCGAGTCGGCCATGAACCGCGCCTCGTCGATCGGCAGGTCGTCGGCGAACGACGCGGGGAACCTGTCCCGGTCGAGGAAGAGGAAGCCGTCCTGTGGCGGCAGGATCGGCGGGACGGGCGCGCCGGGCGGCGGGTTGGCGATCAGGGTGTTCACCGACTCACCCTGGTCCGGTGTGAACGCCGCGATGTAAACGAGCGCCGACACCGCGGGATGCGTGCCCGCCTCGCTGATCACCGCGCCGCCGTAGGAGTGACCGACCAGTACGGTCGGGCCGTCCAGCTGCTGGAGGATCCGCCGAGTGGCCGTGGCGTCGCCGTCGAGGGAGAGCGTCGGGTTCTGCACGACGCGGATGTGGTAGCCCTCCTGGCGGAGCAGGTGGTAGACCCGCTGCCAACCGGATCCGTCGACGAAGCCGCCGTGCACGAGCACGACGTTCCGGGCTGTGTTGTTCATGTCGTCTCTCCAGTGCGATCGAGTGGTCGAACCTGGAGAGGACGCTAGGTGTGGGCGGGCGGCGGTCGCCTCTGTCAAATGACCGGTCACCCGCTCGGTGGAAGATCGCTGTCTCCGGCCGTCGGCAGATCCGTCAGTGCGTCGCGCAGGGCGGCTCGCGAGGTCACGCCGAGCTTGGGGAAGATCTGGTGGAGGTGGTATCCCACGGTGCGCGGCGACAGGAACAGCCGCTCGCCGATCTGCTTGTTGGACAGTCCGGACGCGGCGAGCAGGGCGATCTGGTGCTGCTGCGGCGTGAGGGTCTCGGCCGGGCGTGGCTTCGCCCGGTCGCGGTGCAGGCCGGCGGCGCGCAGCTCATTCTCGGCCCGGGTCATCCAGGGCCGAGCGCCCAGCTGTTCGAAGCCGTCCAGGGCCGCCCTGAGGTGCTCGCGGGCGACGGCGGGGGACCCGGTCCGCCGCAGCCGCTCGCCGAAGGTCAACCGGATGCGAGCCAGGTCGAAGGGCCACTGGTCGGCATCCGGTGTCCGGAGGGCCCGTTCGAACAGCTCACGGTGCTCCTCGTCCGGGGCGGCCATCGCGACCGCCCCGGCGACACCCAACGCCAACCGCGGCGACAGCTCGGCGATGCCGGCCTCGCGTACGGCGGTGGCATGGGCCCGCGCGTCGGCCGGCCGGCCGGAGCGGGCTGCCGCCTCGACCAGCTCCATGATCAGCCACAGTGCCTCGGGGGCGTGTGTCGCGAGCTGCCCCGCGGGGCTCACCGCGCTCGCCTGCCGGTACGCGTCGTCGAAGTCACCGCGCGACAGCGCGGTCATCGTCCTGACGTGGGAGACGTAGCCGGTCACCGCACCCACCCGGCGCGGCGCCGCCCACCGCACCATCTGGTCGGTCAACGCCCGGCTGCTGTCCTCCTCGCCGCGGGCGGTGGCCACCATGGCCCGCAGGAACAGGCCGATCCACCGGAGGAGGCGATAGTTGTGCGTCTCGCAGAGGGCAAGGCCCTCCTCCGTCAGCGCCAGCAGTTCGTCCCACCGGCCGGCGAAGTAGGCGTCGTTGCTCAGCAGGAACAGCGCCTCGATCGACGACGTCACCGCCCCGCCCTCACGGCCGTGGCGCACCGCCCGCCACAACGGCTCCCGGCAGTCGCCGATCCGGTCGAGGTAGCTGCCGGCGATCGCGGTGCGCACGATCCGGGCCGGGCTGGTCTCGTTGCCCAGCCGGGCGATGGCGGCGTCGAGCCGGTCGAGTACGGGCCGCGCCAGGTGTGCGGGATCGCTGAAGGTCCGGCTGAGGATCGCCAGCAACTGCGGGGGCTGCGGCCGCAGCCGGTCGACCGCCTCGTGAAACGGGGTCCAGAGCTCCGCCCGCCCGCCGAAGAACGCCACCATGAGCAGCGTGTACAGCGCCTCGACGAGGGTCTTGTCGTGCGCGTCGCCCGGCTCCGGCAGCGCCTGGATGGCGCCGGTCAGCAAGCGGTGGGCGCTGTCGACGTCACCGTTCTCGTTCAGCAGGTGGTACGCGCCCGCCACGGCGCCGGCCAGGGCGCCGCCGTGCTGCGGGTCGGCCCGCCGTGCCGCGTCCATCAGCGTCGGCACGTCCCGCAGGTCGCCGGTGACGATCGCGCCGAGGTAAGCCGCCTCCGCCAGCCGTCGGCTGCGGTCGGTGCCGGCGGGGCTGAGGTCGGCGGCATGCAGCAGTTCGGTGATCGCGCCGACCGAGTCGCCGCGGAACAGGTTCGTGTGCGCGACGTCCTGCAGCAACGCCGCCACCTGCTCGTTCGGACCTTCACAGGCCTCGGCCAGGTGCCAGGCCCGGCGCGGCGGTTCGTCCTCGCGGCGCTCGGCGAGGACGGCGTGTGCCTGCCGGCGCTCGGCGGCGTTCGACATGTCGAAGACCGCCGAGCGGATCAGTGGATGACGGAAGGTCAGTCGCGCGGTCGCCCGGTCGATGGACAGCAGGTGTGCGCGCTCGGCCGGCGCGAGGTCGTCGACCTCCGTGTGGGCGCGCAGGATCCGAAGATCGCCGCTGCCGTCGAGCACCGCGAGCAGCAGCACCCTGAACGTCCATTCCGGAAGATCGCGTACGCGGTCGGCGAAGACCGCCTGCAGGCGCCGGGTCAGCGGCAGTGTGGAGGGCAGCGTGCTGGGCGAGATCTGCGGTGCGCGGGCGAGCGCCACGGGGAGCTCCAGCAGCGCCAGCGGGTTGCCCTGGGCGTCGGTGAGCAGCCGCTGCCGCGCCCTCGGCGTGAGCTCGGGGTAGCGGCTGGCCAGCAGTGCCGCCGACGCGGCGTCGGACAGCGGTTCGATGTCGTACGTGCGGATGCCCGACCGGTCGAAGAACCCTTCCTCGCCGGTCCGCGAGCAGGCGAGGAATCCGACCCGGTGCCCGGCGAGGCGCCGGGCGACGAACCCGAGCACGGTGGCGCTGACCTGGTCGAGCCACGGTAGATCGTCGACGATGACCAGCACCGGCGCGGTGCCGGCGGCGTGCGCCAGGAGCGCGAGAGTCGCGCACGACACGAGGAGCCGATCCGCGGGCGGTCCCCCGGCCAGGCCGAGCGCGCTGTTGAGGGCGGCGCGCGGCAGCTCGTCCAGCCCGGACAGGTGGTCGAGGAGCGGGTAGAGAAGCTGATGCAGCCCGGCGAAGCTCAGGTTCGCCTCGAACTGCGCTCCGGTGGCGTGCACGATCCGGGCGCCGATGGCCGTTCCATGGGACGCGGCGACCGCCAGCAGCGCCGTCTTGCCGACACCCGCATCGCCGGAGAGCAGCAGCGCCCCGCCGCGGGCGGTGGCATCGTCGACGAACGAGCGGATCATCTCGATGTCCCGATCGCGGCCGATCAGCTGTCTCACGGTGTGGCTCCCCGATCCGCACCGGCTACCGGCACGACACGATCGGTTCGTCGCTGCTCGCGCAGTTCGCGCTTGAGCACCTTGCCGGCGGCGGACACCGGCAGCACGTCCACGAATTCCACGCTTCGTGGGATCTTGTACCCGGCCAACTGCCCGCGGCAGTGGTCCCGCAGTTCGTCGGTGGTCGCGGTGGCCTCCGCCCGCAGCACGACGACGGCGTGCACCCGCTCGCCCCACCGCTCGTCCGGCAGGCCGATCACCGCGCACATCGCCACCGCCGGATGCGACGCCAGGGCGCGCTCGACCTCAGTGGAGTACACGTTCTCGTCGCCGGTAATGATCATGTCCTTGATGCGGTCGACGACGAACACGTAGCCGCGCTCGTCCATGAAACCGGCATCACCGGTGTGCAGCCAGCCGTCGACCAGGCAGGCAGCCGTCTCCTCCGGACGGCGCCAGTATCCGGGCATCACGTGGTCGCCGCGCGCGACGATCTCGCCGACCACTCCGCGGCGTACCTCGGCACCGGCGGTGTCGACGATCCGGACCTCGGCGTGCGGCGCCGCTCGGCCACCGGAGCGGGCCAGACCGGGATCGTCGTGGTCGGCGGGCAGCAGCAGGGTGGCGACCGGGGCCAGTTCCGTCATCCCGTACGCCTGGACGAACCCGGCCTGCGGAAACATCGCACGGGCGCGGAGGGACAGCGCCTCGGGCATGGGTGATCCGCCGTAGATCAGACGACGCAGGCTGGTCACGTCGAAGCGCGCGACGTCCGGGAAGCCCACCAGCAGTTGGATCATCGTCGGGACCAGGAGGACGTCGGTGACCCGGTGCTGCTCGATCGCCGCAAGAACCGCACCGGGAGTGAAGCCGGGAATGATCACGTGGGTGCCGCCGGTGATCAGCGCGGCCGTCCAGGTGGCGAGATCGGCCAGGTGGAACATCGGGGCCGCGTGCAGGAGTCGCCCGCCGGGCGTGCCGAACTCGCCGGTGGCCAGGCTGCCCAGGGCCGAGGCGGCCAGGTTGGCGTGGGTCAGCATCACACCCTTGGGCCACCCCGTCGTGCCCCCGGTGTAAAAGATGCCGAACAGGTCGTCGCCGCCCCGCCGACTGTCGGGCATCGCCGGATGCTCCTCGATCAGACGCTCGTACGCGACAGCGCCGGCCGGTGCAGCTCCGTCGCCCATCACGACGACGGCCGACAGCGGAGCGTGCTCGCGCAGCGTCGCGATCATCGGGGCGAACTGCTCGTCGAGGATGAGCACGGCCGGCGCCGCGTCGCGCAGCGCGAAGCCGATCTCGGCCGCCACCCAACGGCTGTTGATCGGCATCACCACGGCGTCCGCCCACGGCGCCGCGAGCAGGCACTCGTGATAGCGGTCCGAGTTCGCACCGAGGAGGGCCACCCGGTCGCCGCGCGCAACCCCCAGCGCAACCAGCCCTGCGGCCAGGCGCGCGACCCGGTCGACGGACTCGCGCGCCGACCGCACCCGGTCGCCGCAGATCGTCATCACCCGCCGCGGATCCTGCTGCACCGCCCGGTGCAGCGCCTGCGTGAGGTACATCCGCATCCCCCTACCGCAGCGTCGTCCCGACGACGAGAACTGTAAGCACGTCGGGCACGGTACGGGTGGCGAGGCGACGGCGCAGCAGCCTGCGTCGGTACGTCCGCACCCCGGCCCGGCTCGCCGCGAACGTCGACGTGCTGCCCACTCCTTCCGGGTGGGGTCAGCCGGGGAGGAAGGAGAAGCGGACCTTCCGGGTGGGGTTGTCGCCGTTGGTGTCGACCAGGCAGATCGACTGCCAGGTGCCGAGCTGGAGGCGGCCGCCGAGCACCGGCAGGGTCGCGTACGGGGGCACGAAGGCGGGCAGCACGTGGTCCCGCCCGTGCCCGGACGAGCCGTGCCGGTGCCGCCACCGGTCGTCGGCCGGCAGCAGGTCGTCGATCGCCCGCAGCAGGTCGCCGTCCGAGCCGGACCCGGTCTCGATGATCGCCAGCCCGGCCGTGGCGTGCGGCACGAAGATGTGCAGCAGCCCGTCGCCCTGGCCGGAGACGAACCGCTCCGCCTCGGCGGTGATGTCCCGGCAGGTCGGCCGGGACCCGGTCTGGACGCTGATCACCTCACTGCGCATATGGCGCATTCTGCCGTAGCGGCTCAGGAACCGCCCCCGCTGCCGCCACAGTCCCCACCGTCGCCGCCTTCGCTCCGCCCCCCAGAACCGGTCGCCGCCGCATGCCGGCCGGGTGGCCGGGGTGGCGAGCGCCGGTGCGGCCTAGCGCACCTGGCGATCGCGCAAAGTTACTGCTGAGTACCTGTGTTCAGCGTCGCGTCTGGGGGAGGGAGACGTGACGGCGAGCGCCACGAGGGGGCAGGATGGCGCTAGAGACCTATCCCACACAGAACCGAGGGAACGCCTGTGGCTACGGAACGCAAGCGCCCGGTGATCACCGCTGGTCTGCCGAGCCAGCTTCCGGACATCGACCCTGAAGAGACCAGCGAATGGGTCGAGTCGCTTGACGGTGTCATCGACGAGCGCGGAACCAAGCGCGCCCGGTACGTCATGCTGCGCCTGCTGGAGCGGGCCCGCGAGCGCCAGGTCGGGGTGCCGTCCCTGACCACCACCGACTACATCAACTCCATCCCGCCGGAGCGCGAGCCGTGGTTCCCGGGTGACGAGCACATCGAGCGGCGGATCCGGGCGTACATCCGGTGGAACGCCGCCATGCTGGTGCACCGGGCGCAGCGCCCCGAGATCGGTGTGGGCGGCCACATCTCCACCTTCGCCAGCTCCGCGTCGCTCTACGAGGTGGGCTTCAACCACTTCTTCCGGGGCAAGGACCACCCGGGCGGCGGCGACCACATCTTCTACCAGGGCCATGCCTCCCCCGGCATGTACGCGCGGGCCTTCCTGGAAGGGCGGCTCAGCACCGACCAGCTCGACGGCTTCCGGCAGGAGCTGTCGCACCCGGGCGGCGGCCTGCCGTCGTACCCGCACCCGCGGCTGATGCCGGACTTCTGGGAGTTCCCCACCGTCTCGATGGGCCTCGGGCCGATCAACGCGGTCTACCAGGCGCGGTTCAACCGCTACCTGCACCACCGGGGCATCAAGGACACCTCCCAGCAGCACGTCTGGGCGTTCCTCGGCGACGGTGAGATGGACGAGGTCGAGTCGCTCGGCGCGATCGGCGTGGCCGCCCGCGAGGAGCTGGACAACCTCACCTTCGTGATCAACTGCAACCTGCAGCGGCTGGACGGCCCGGTTCGGGGCAACGGCAAGGTCATGCAGGAGCTGGAGGCGTTCTTCCGGGGCGCCGGCTGGAACGTGATCAAGGTGGTCTGGGGCCGGGAGTGGGACCCGCTGCTCGCGGCGGACACCGACGGCGCGCTGGTCAACCTGATGAACACCACGCCCGACGGTGACTACCAGACCTACAAGGCGGAGTCCGGGGCGTACGTCCGGGAGCACTTCTTCGGCCGCGACCCGCGCACCCGCAAGATGGTCGAGCACCTCAGCGACGACGAGATCTGGAACCTCAAGCGGGGTGGCCACGACTACCGGAAGCTGTACGCCGCGTACAAGGCGGCGATGGAGCACACCGGCCAGCCGACGGTGATCCTCGCCAAGACCATCAAGGGTTGGACGCTGGGCTCGCACTTCGAGGCCCGCAATGCCACCCACCAGATGAAGAAGCTGACGCTGGAGGACCTGAAGCTCTTCCGCGACCGGCTCTACCTGGACATCCCGGACAAGCAGCTGGAGGACAACCCCTACCTCCCGCCGTACTACCACCCGGGCGAGAAGTCCGACGAGATCGAGTACCTGCACGAGCGGCGGAAGCAGCTCGGCGGCTACCTGCCGACCCGGCGGACCACCGGCAAGACGCTGCAGATCCCGGGCAGCGAGCGGTTCTCCGACGTCAAGCGCGGCTCGGGCAAGCAGAAGGTGGCCACCACGATGGCCTTCGTCCGCCTGCTCAAGGACGTGATGAAGGACAAGGAGTTCGGCAAGCGCTGGGTGCCGATCATCCCGGACGAGGCGCGCACCTTCGGCATGGACTCGCTCTTCCCGACGGCGAAGATCTACTCGCTGCACGGCCAGCGGTACACCTCCGTGGACCGGGAGCTGTTCCTGTCGTACAAGGAGGCCACCGACGGGCAGATCCTGCACGAGGGGATCAACGAGGCCGGTTCGGTCGCCTCGTTCACCGCGGCCGGATCGTCGTACGCCACCCACGGCGAGCCGATGATCCCGATGTACATCTTCTACTCGATGTTCGGGTTCCAGCGGACCGGCGACGGGCTCTGGGCGGCGGCGGACCAGATGGCGCGGGGCTTCCTGCTCGGCGCGACGGCCGGTCGCACCACGCTGAACGGTGAGGGTCTGCAGCACGAGGACGGCCACTCGCTGCTGCTCGCCGCCACCAACCCGGCGGTGGTGGCGTACGACCCGGCGTTCGCGTACGAGATCGCGCACATCATGGAGAACGGCCTGCACCGGATGTACGGCGAGGCGCAGGAGAACATCTTCTACTACCTCACCGTCTACAACGAGCCGATCTTCCAGCCGGCCGAGCCAGAGGGGGTGGACGTCGAGGGCATCCTCAAGGGCATCTACCGCTACTCCGCCGCGCCGAAGGTGGACGGCGGCGCGCCGAAGGCGAACATCCTCGCCTCCGGCACCGGCATGCAGTGGGCGCTCCGGGCCCAGCAGCTGCTCGCCGAGGACTGGGGGGTGGCCGCCGACGTCTGGTCGGTGACCTCCTGGACCGAGCTGCGCCGGGACGCGGTGGAGTGCGAGGAGCACAACCTGCTCAACCCGGGTACCGAGCAGCGGGTGCCGTACATCCAGCGGAAGCTTGCCGACGCCGACGGGCCGAAGGTCGCGGTCAGCGACTGGATGCGCGCGGTACCGGACCTGATCGCCCGCTGGGTACCGGGCGACTACACCTCGCTCGGCACCGACGGCTTCGGCATGTCGGACACCCGGCACGCGCTGCGCCGGCACTTCCACGTCGACGCCGAGTCGGTGGCGGTCGCGACGCTGCGCCAGCTCGCCCTGCGCGGCGCGGTGCCGGCCCACGTTCCGGCCGAGGCCGCGAAGAAGTACGCGCTGGAAGATGTCAACGCCGCCCCGGTCGGCGAGACCGGCGGCGACAGCTGATCCACCCCGCACGAAGGGCCCGGCGCTCCCGCGCCGGGCCCTTTGCCATCTCCTGCGCCCGCCCGCCCTGCCGCCCCGCCCGCCTCGCCCCGCCCGCCCCGCTCGGCCGATCATGGAGTTGTGGCGGTTGAAAAAGGGGACTAAGCGGTCAAGTCGGGTGCCACAAGTCCATGATCGGCGCGTCGGGCGGGGGTCAGGTCGGCGACGAACGGCTCGACGGCGGACCGCCAGCCGGTCGGGTTGTCGTAGTGCAGGACGTGGCCGGCGTCGGGGACGAGCACGAAACGGCCGTCGGGCAGCAGCTCGGCCATCTCCCGCTGCCGCGCGACCGGCTGGTCGCTCTCCGCCCCGGCGACCACGAGCGCCGGGCAGCCGACCCCGGCCAGCTCCGGCCGGTGGTCCCGGTCCGCCCAGTGCACCAGGGAGGCGAGCAGGTGCTCGGGGCGAGCCAGCGGATGCCACCCGTCCGGGCCCTCGGTCATCACCTCCACGAAGGACTCCCCCTCGGTGCGCCGGTCTGCCCCGAAGTAGTCGCGCACGTCGGCCAGGGTCGGGAACGGCACCGGCCAGTCGGCCAGCCAGCGCCGCCAGCGGTCGACCAGGTCGGGCGGGGTCACCGGGCTGATGTCGGCGATCACCACGCCACGGACCAGGTCCGGCCGGGCGCCGGCGAGTTGCCAGGCGGTGAGGCCGCCCATCGAATGCCCGACAACGAGCGCGGGCGCCAGGTCGAGCGCCTCGATCACCGCAACGGCGTCGTCCACGTACGGCGGGCGGTCGTACGGGCCGTCGGGTCGGTCGCTGTGGCCGTGCCCGCGTGCGTCGTAGCCGACCACCCGCCCGTACCGGGTGAGCCAGCGGGCGGTGGCCGTCCAGTTCGCGGCCCGGCCGGTGAGGCCGTGCAGCAGCAGGATGCCCGGGCCCTCGCCCCCGAAGTCGATCACGTTGAGCCCGGTCCCGCCATGTCCCATGACGCGCACGCGTTCCTCCTTATACCTCGAAACGAGGTATACCGTATCGAGGCATGCCGGCGGCGGGCAAGGCAGAATGCGGGAGTGCTGGAGTTGGCGATCCTGGGGTTCCTGGGCGAGGGACCGTTGCACGGGTACGAGCTGAAGAGCCGGATCACGCGCCTCGCCGGGTACGCCCGGCCGGTGAGCGACGGCAGCCTCTACCCGGCGATCAACCGGTTGGAGCGCGCCGGGCTGGTCAGCCGGCAGCGGGAGCCCGGTGCGGCCGCGGCCCCCCGGCACACCCTCTCGCTGACCACGGCCGGGCGGGCGGAGCTGTGGCGACGGCTGCGCGAGCCGGCCGAGCTGGACGTCACCGACCAGAACCGGTTCTTCACCCTGCTCGCTTTCCTGGGCCAGCTCGCCGACCCGGCCGCGCAGGCGGCGGTGCTCGAACGCCGGCTGGCCTTCCTCGACCAGCCGGCCAGCTTCTTCGCCGCCGGCGACCGGCCGCAGCGGGCCGCCGAGCAGACCGACCCCTTCCGGCGCGGGATGCTGGTGATGGCCCGCGAGATCAGCCGGGCCGAACGGTCCTGGCTCCGGGCCGCGATCGCCGAACTGCGGGCCGGCTGAGGGGGCGGAGTCGACGATGGTCCGGCGTTCCTGGCGGGAACGCCGGACCATCTCCATCGTGGGCGACGCCGGGACCGGCTCCGGTCAACCGACGGCGGCCAGGTCGGTCAGCCGGGCCAGCGAGTCCTCCAGGTCGGCGCCGACCCGACGCAGGCCGAGCCGGAGCAGGGCGGCCTTGACCGGCCCGGCGGGCCACCGTACGACGATGAGCCGCACGATCGTCCCGCCCTCCTCCTCGTCGGGGGTCAGCTGTACGTAGATCTCGGTGCGCGCCTCGGCCCGGGCGCCGGCGCCCTTGGCCCGTTCGCGCCACCCGATCAGGGTCGGCTCCTGGTAGGCGATCACCTCGGCCTCGTGCGCCGCGCCGCGCCCGGCCTGGACCAGTTGTCGCCGGCCGAACCCCTCCCCCGAGAGAACCTCGGCCGCGCGGACCCCCGCCAGCCAGGCCGGCAACTGCTCGGCCCGCTGCACGACGTCCCAGACCGCTTCCACCGGCGCCATCACGTGCGCACTGCGTTCCACGAGGATCATTTGTCTTTCCCCCACTTAAAACACATCCGCGATATTCGGCACTCTATGTGTAAATCGGACTTAAGCGGATGGGTTTGGAGAAGACACGCCGAAAGCCCTTGCCCCGCCTGCCTTTCCGGGCCTATGGCGTGTCGCGGGTCCGCGCCCTAGAGTCGCGAGCACGCTTCGCGTTTCTGGGAGGGCGAATGACGACCGCGCCGATGCCCGACTTCCCCACCGACTTCCGGTGGGGGGTGTCCACGTCCGCCTACCAGATCGAGGGCGGGGTCACCGCCGACGGCCGGGGGCCGTCCATCTGGGACACCTTCGCCCACCTCCCCGGCCGGATCGTCGACGGCAGCACCGGCGACGACGCGTGCGACCACTACCACCGGTACGCCGAGGACATCGCGTTGCTGGCCGGGCTCGGGGTGTCCGCGTACCGGTTCTCGATCGCCTGGCCCCGGGTGCAGCCCACCGGCACGGGCCCGGCGAACCAGGCCGGGCTGGACTTCTACGACCGGCTGGTGGACGCGCTGCTCGACCGCGGCGTGGACCCGGTCGGCACGCTCTTCCACTGGGACCTGCCGCAGGCGTTGGAGGACGCCGGCGGCTGGCTCAACCGGGACACCGCCCACCGCTTCGCCGAGTACGCCGACCTGGTCGCCGCCCGCCTCGGCGACCGGGTGCGGCTCTGGATCACCCTCAACGAGCCGTTCATCCACATGAGCCTCGGGCACGGCATGGGCGTGCACGCCCCCGGCCGGATGCTGCTCTTCGACGCCTTCCCGGTGGCCCACCACCAACTCCTCGGACACGGCCTCGCGGTCTCCGCGCTGCGCGCCCGGAGCACCAGCCCGGTGGCGATCGCGAACAACTACTCCCCGGTGCGGCTGGCCGGGGAGACCGACGCCGACCGGGCGGCCGGGGCGGCGTACGACGCGCTGCACAACCGGCTCTTCACCGACCCGCTGCTCGGGCGCGGATACCCGGAGGAGTCCGGCTTCGACCCGGCCCTGCTCCGGGACGGGGACCTCGACGTGATCGCCGCCCCGATCGACGTGCTCGGGGTCAACTACTACAACCCGACCGGCATCCGGGCCGCCGAGGCGGACTCGCCGCTGCCGTTCGAGCTGGTGCCGCTGACCGGGTACCCCCGCACCGCCTTCGACTGGCCGGTGGCCCCGGACGGGCTGCGCGAACTGCTCCTCCAACTGCGCGACCGGTACGGCGACGCGCTGCCGCCGATCCAGGTGACCGAGAGCGGCTGCGCGTACGACGACGTGCCGGACGGGCGGGGCCGGGTGCACGACCCGGACCGGATCGCGTACCTGGACGGGCACGTGCGGGTGGTACACGAGGCGATGGCCGCGGGGGTGCCGGTAACCGGGTACTTCGTCTGGTCACTGCTGGACAACTGGGAGTGGGCCGAGGGCTTCACCAAGCGGTTCGGCCTGGTGCACGTCGACTACGCCACCCAGCGGCGTACCCCCAAGTCGTCGTACGCCTGGTTCCGTGACCAGGTGATCCGGCCGTGACCACGGTGAACCCCACGCCGGCCTCGCTGCCGGCGGCGCTCGCCGAACCGACCGTGCCGGTCCGACGGAGCTGGATCGCGCTGATCTTCGCGGCCAACCTCGGCGTCTGGATGGCCTTCTTCACCCCGATCCAGGTGCTGCTGCCGCAGCAGGTGGAACGGATCGCGCCGGGCGACAAGGAGGCGATGCTCGCCGTCGTCACCGGTCTCGGCGCGCTCGCCGCGGTGCTCGCCAACCCGCTCGCCGGTGCGCTCTCCGACCGGACCGTGCTCCGGCTGGCCGACCGGCACTTCGGCCGGCGGCACGTCTGGACCACCTCCGGCGCGGTGCTCGGCGCGTTCGCCCTGGTGCTGCTCGCCCGCCAGGACAGCATCGCCGGGGTGGCGGTCGGCTGGGTCGCCGCCCAGGTCTGCTTCAACGCGATGCTGGCCAGCCTCACCGCGGCCATCCCGGACCGGGTGCCGGTCGCCCAGCGCGGCGGTGTCTCCGGCTGGGTGGGCATCCCGCAGGCGCTCGGCCTGGTGCTCGGGGCGGTGCTGGTCACCGCCGTGGTCACCGGCAACGCCGCCGGGTACGCGGCCATCGCGCTCGCGGTGCTGCTGCTGTCGCTGCCGTTCGCGGTGCTCACCGAGGACGACCCGCTACCCCGGGAGCACCGGCCGGCGCTGCGGCTGCGCGCCCTGCTCGCCTCGATGTGGATCAGCCCGCGCCGGCACCCCGACTTCGCCTGGGCCTGGTTCACCCGGTTCCTGGTGCAGACCGGCAACGCGCTGGGCACGCTCTACCTGCTGTACTTCCTCACCGACGGGGTGCGGGTGGCCGACCCGGAGGGCGCGCTGCTGATCCTGATCCTGCTCTACACGCTCGGCATGATGCTCACCGCGGTGATCTCGGGGCGGCTGTCCGACCGGTCCGGCCGGCGCAAGGTCTTCGTGATCGTCTCCGGGCTGATCATGGCGGTCGCGGCGGTGCTGCTCGCGGTGGCCCCGACCTGGCCGATGGCGATCATCGCCGCGCTGCTGCTCGGCGCCGGCTACGGGGTCTACCTGGCGGTGGACGCGGCGCTGATCACCCAGGTGCTGCCGGCCGCCACCGACCGGGCCAAGGACCTCGGGGTGATCAACATCGCCAACTCCGCTCCGCAGGTGCTCGGCCCGGCGCTCTCCGCCCCGATCGTGATCCACCTGGGCGGTTACCCCACCCTGTACGCGGTCACCGCGGCCGTCACCCTCCTCGGCAGCGCCCTGGTCCTGAAGATCAAAGCAGTACCCTGACCGCCCCCTCGCTCAAATCGGCTCGCCGGCCGCCGTAGGCTGGGGACGTGACGGTACGTGTACGCTTCGCCCCTTCCCCGACCGGTATGTTCCACGTCGGCGGTGCCCGCTCGGCCCTGCAGAACTGGATCTACGCCAAGCAGCAGGGCGGGGTGTTCGTGCTCCGCATCGAGGACACCGACGCGGCCCGCAACAAGCCCGAATGGACCGAGGGCATCCTGTCGGCGCTCGACTGGATCGGCATCGCCCGGGGCAGCTACGAGGGCCCGTACTTCCAGTCGTCGTACGCCGGCGAGCACCGGGCCGCCGCGCAGCGGCTCTACGAGGGCGGCCGGGCCTACTACTGCGACTGCACCCGGGAGGACGTGCAGGCGCGGACCGGCTCGCAGTACCAGGGCTACGACGGCTTCTGCCGGGACCGGGGCCTCCCGGCGGGCGAGGGGCGGGCGCTGCGCTTCCGCACGCCGGACGAGGGCGCAACCGTGGTGGTCGACCTGATCCGCGGCGAGCCGACCTTCGAGAACAAGCTGATCGAGGACTTCGTCATCGCCCGCGGCGACGGCTCGCCGGTCTTCCTGCTCGCCAACGTGGTCGACGACATGACCATGGAGATCACCCACGTGATCCGGGCCGAGGAGCACCTGCCCAACACCCCGAAGCAGCAGCTGCTCTGGGACGCGCTCGGGGTCAAGCCGCCGGTGTGGGCGCACGTGCCGGTGGTGGTGAACGAGAAGCGGCAGAAGCTGTCCAAGCGGCGGGACAAGGTCGCCCTGGAGGCGTACCGGGACGAGGGCTACCTCGCGGCCGCGATGCGCAACTACCTGATGCTGCTCGGCTGGGCCCCCTCCGGCGACCGGGAGATCGTCCCGTGGTCGGTGATCGAGGAGGAGTTCCGGCTGGAGGAGGTGAACCCCTCCCCCGCGTTCTTCGACGAGAAGAAGCTGCGCGCGTTCAACGGCGAGTACATCCGGGCGCTGCCGATCGAGGATTTGATCACGGAGTGCCAGCCGTGGCTCACCGGCACGGAGACCATCGCCCCGCCGCCGTGGCAGCCGGGGGAGTTCGACGCCGACGCGTTCGCCGCGGTGGCCCCGCTGGCGCAGACCCGGATCGCGGTGCTCAGCGAGATCGTGCCGAACGTCGACTTCCTCTTCCTGGCCGACCCGCTGATCGACGAGGCGGCCTGGGCGAAGGCGATGAAGGAGGGCGCGGCCGAGCTGCTGGACGCGGCGATCGCCGCGTTCGAGGCGCTGGAGTCCTGGGACGCCGAGTCGCTGAAGTCCACGCTGGAGGCGGTGGGCGCGGAGCGCGGGCTGAAGCTGGGCAAGGCCCAGGCGCCGGTCCGGGTCGCGGTCACCGGGCGCACCGTCGGCCTGCCGCTCTTCGAGTCCCTCGAGGTGCTCGGCCGCGAGCGCACCCTGACCCGGCTGCGCGCCGCCCGGGTGCGCCTGGTCTGAGGCCGGCACGTGACGGGGCCCGCCGGTCGTCCGGCGGGCCCCTTCGTCGTACGACGGGGGTGGGTCAGCGTCGGGCGGCCCGTCGGCGCAGCAGCAGCCCGCCGCCCAGCGCGACCAGAACCGCCACGGCGCCGAGCGCCCAGAGCCACCCGGTAGGCCCCTCCTCGTCCGAGCGGGAGGCGGCGGGCACCGGGCTCGGCGGGGTGGTGGGCGAGGCCGCCGGGGTGGTGGGCGCGGCGGTGCTCGGCGCCGCACTGGGCGACGGGCCGGCGGCGGGCGCGCCGGTGGTGAGGGTGAAGCTGATCTTCCCGCTGACCGGGTGGCCGTCGGACGAGCCGACCCGGTAGGCGACGGTGTAGACGCCGGCCGGGCCCGGGGTGAACGGCACGCTCACCCGGTTGCCGGAGAAGGTCGGTGTCCCGCCCGAGGCGGGCGCGTCGTCCGGCCCGGTGACTGTGATCTTCGTCGTACCCGGGGCCGGCGTGGCGAGGAAGCGCAGTTCGATCCGCTTCGGCGCGGTCGCCACCCGGGCGCCGTCCTTCGGATCGCTGCCGGTCAGCGAGTTGTGCGCGGCGGCCGGGGTGGCCGACAGCACCGACACACCGAACGTCACGCCGAGAACCACCAGCCAGGTACGCGCCACGCGGCCGACCTTGCCCCCCATGAGCTCCTCCATCCGGTTACGATCCGGCCGCTGATCAACGGCCGCGTCGGTTAGTCGGCCCCAGATCACAGATAGTTCCAATTACTCTTCCACCAGCTGCAACCAAGCGACGTTCTGCGGAGTCTTTGAGGTGGGCACCCGAAGCTCGGGCACGGCCACCGCCGTCGGCCGATCAAGCGTGACCTGCAGCGGAAGCCACCCATCGAACGGGGCGAGGAGGCGGCGATGGTCCGGAAGGTGAGGCGGCTGCTGACCGCCGTGGCGGGCGCGGTGCTCGCGACCGTGTGCTCGCTGGCCCTGGCCGGCGGGACGGTCGCCCACGCGGCCGCGCCCAAGCCCAAGCTCCCACCGGCCGGAGTGGACATCACCGGCGACCGGCTCGACCAGCCGCTGCAACTGCGCGCCGACACCCGCCCCGCCGAGGTCAACGCCGTCCTCGACCAGGTGAAGTGGCTGGGGCCGACCGGCCAGCAGCGCGGCCCGGCGGCGAAGGACCTCGGTCCGAAGTACACGGTCGTGGTGCTCTCCGGGGGCAACCCCGCGAAGACCTACGACCTCTACCCGCTCGCCAAGGGCGGGCCCCGGGTCTACCGGCCGGCCAAGCAGCCCGACCTGAGCAAGACCCGGGCCGGCTGGTTCTTCGGCCGGCTGACCATGTCCGAGACGCTGCGCAGCGTCGGGGTGCCGCTGGAGCGGCAGGTGGACACGCTCAGCGGCGGCATCGGCGGAGGCGATCGGGTCATCCCCGAGGAGGCGCTGGACCCGGTGCAGGACATCGACGCGGCGATGGGCGAGCTCCAGCGGCTGCTGCTGCTCAACGTCGGGGTGATGGTGGTCATCACCGCCGGGCTCGCCGGCATCGCCCTGCTGATCCGCCGTCGCACCCGCTGAGCCCGACCGGGCGGGCCGGTCAGACCTCCAGCACCACCTTGCCCCGGACGTGGCCCGCCGCCACCAGGCGCTGCGCCTCGGCCGCCTCGGCCAGCGGGAACGTCCGGGCCACGTGCACGGTCAGCCGACCGGCGTCGACCAGCCCGGCCAGCACGGCCAGGTCGGCAGTGGACGGCTTGACAAAGAGGTAGCTGCCGCCAAGCCGGGTGACGTGCTCCGGGTCGGCGGTGGAGATCAGCCGGGCCGGCCGGGTGAGCAGCTCGGCGGAGACGTCCAGCGCGTCGCCGCCGAAGAGGTCCAGCGCCACGTCCACCCCGTCGGGCGCGAGGGCGCGGATCCGGTGCAGCAGGTCGTCGCCGTAGCTGACCGGCTCGGCGCCCAGCGACCGGACGAAGTCGTGGTTGGCCTCGCTCGCGGTGCCGATCACCCGGCCGGCGCCGAGCGCCCGCGCCACCTGCACCGCCAGGTGCCCCACTCCGCCGGACGCGCCGTGCACCAGGACGGCGTCGCCCGCGCCGGTCCGGGCCAGCTGCAGGGCCTGGTACGCGGTCAGCCCGGCGAGCGGCAGGCCACCCGCCTCGGCCCAGGACGCCTGCACGGGCTTGTCGGCGAGGCACCGCTCCGGGGCGGGCACCAGCTCCGCGTACGTGCCGTACTGGACATCATCGCGCCGGACGTACCCGACCACCTCGTCGCCGACCGCGAAACCGGTCACCGCCGGGCCGACCGCCTCGACCACCCCGGCCGCGTCCCACCCGGGCACCAGCGGGAAATGGGTCGGCAGGGCGGCGGCCAGGTGGCCCTCGCGCACCTTCCAGTCGACCGGGTTCACCCCGGCGGCACGGACCCGCACCAGGACGGTGTCCGGCCCGACCGGCGGGGTGGGCAGGTCGCGCAGGGTGAGCTGGTCGGCCGAGCCATACGCGTCGATCGCGATCGCCTTCACGGTGCTCACGCTAGTCCCAAGGGGACGAGCACGGCGTCAGCACCAGCGGTGCGGAGGCCTTTCCCGGCGGAGCGTTCGGTTCCGCGGCCGGACCGCGCCGTGCCGGTGCGCGCCCGCCCAGCCGGGCAGGTCGCTGCGGCATCCCTGAGCGGGGGCCGGCTCGGGCGCGGCCGGCACGACCGGCTCGGCGGCCCGCGGTCGGGGCACGGGCGGGTTGTCGTCGCCGCGCCCGGCGGTCGGCTCGGCCGGATGGGTCAGGCCCGTCCGGCGGGGCTGCTTGGCGGGCGCCGGCTGTTCGTGTTGGCCCAGCCGGCGGGGCTCGCCCTGGGCGCAGCCGTGCTCGGCCTCCCCGTGCGCCATCCCGGTCTCCTCACGTTCGCCATCGCCCGTCGGGCGGTCGCCCCGACGTGCCCTGACACCGTACTGGCCGGGCCTGACGGGGTGGACGGCGCGTACCCGTGGAGATCGTCCGGCGCCGGTGAGGGGCCGGCGGCACGGGCCCGCCCGACCCCGGGTCTGTCGTACGCTTCGGCCCGGTCCGGGCGCTGGAGGGGTGAAATGGCCCTATGGATGGTCGTTGCGCTGGTGCGCGGCCTGCTACTGCCCCACTGACCGGACAGGTCAGCGAGCGGCGTCGAGGTCGGCGCGGGTGAGCAGGGCGCGCAACCCGTCGGCCCGTCGTCGGACCGCCCCTCGGTGTGGAGTCCCTGGTCAGGGCATGTCAGGCTGGAACGGTGAGCGAGCCGGGCGGGACCGAAGTGTCGGCGACGCTGCGCCGGATCGAACGGGCGGCGGGCGCGCTGGCCACCAGCAGCGTGGCCCGGATGGACGAGGCCCTGCCCTGGTTCCGGGAGCTGCCGGCCGACCAGCGGTCCTGGGTCATGCTGGTCGCCCAGGCCGGTGTCCGGTCGCTGGTGCAGTGGCTGCGGCAGGGCGGTGGCGCCACCGACAGCACCCAGGAGGTGTCGGACGAGGTCTTCGCGGCCGCACCGCAGGCCCTGGCCCGCTCGATCAGCCTCCAGCAGACCGTGGCGCTGATCAAGGTGACCATCGAGGTCGTCGAGGAGCAGGTGTCGCACCTCGCCGTGAAGGGCGAGGAGCAGCTGTTGCGGGAGGCGGTCCTGCGCTTCTCCCGGGAGATCGCGTTCGCCGCCGCCCGGGTGTACGCCCGCGCCGCCGAGACGCGCGGGTCGTGGGACGCCCGGCTCCAGGCGTTGCTGGTGGACGCGCTGCTGCGCGGCGACTCGCCGGACGTGCTGGCCAGCCGGGCGGCGGCGCTGGGCTGGACGGACGCGCCCCCGGTGGCGGTGGCGGTGGGCCGGTCCCCCGGCGGCGAGGTGGCCGCCGTGCTGCACACCGTCTACCGGCAGGCCCGCCGGATCGGGGTCGAGGTGATCGGCGGCGTGCACGGCGACCGCCTGGTGATCGTCCTGGGCGGGGCGGCGGACCCGCTGACGGCGACCGAGAAGCTGCTGACCGCGTTCGGGGACGGGCCGGTGGTGGTGGGTCCGGCCGTACCCAGCCTGGACGAGGCGACGGACTCGGCGCGGGCCGCGCTGGCCGGGTTCCGCGCGGCGCCGGCCTGGCCGACGGCGCCACGCCCGGTGCCCGCCGCGGACCTGCTGCCGGAGCGGGCCCTGGCCGGCGACGCGGAGGCCCGCCGCCGGCTGCGCCACGACGTCTACGCGGCGCTGGTCCGCGCCGGGGGCGAACTGCTGGAGACGCTGGACGCCTTCTTCGCCGCCGGGGGCACGCTGGAGAGCGCCGCCCGGGCCCTGTTCGTGCACCCGAACACCGTGCGCTACCGGCTCAAGCGGGTGGCCGAGGTGACCGGCTTCTCGCCGCTCGCGCCCAGGGACGCGTTCGCCCTCCAGGTGGCGCTGACGGTCGGCCGGCTCGACCCGGTGGTCCCGGCGGTCGCACCCGTCCCGACCCAGACATTGAGCCCAAGCGTCAGGAAAACGTCACAGACAGGTGATGATCGCCGCCGATCTTTGTAGGGACCCTCCAAAGCTTCTAGTGCGGTTTGGTGCCGTGCGTTACAGCGCGACCCGCGAGTATCCGTCAGAGTCGTAGACGTGCTCGCCGTACTCTCACCCGGACAGGGTTCCCAGAAACCCGGCTTCCTGACGCCCTGGCTCGCCCTGCCCGGAGCCGAGGCGCGCCTGCGCTGGTGGTCCGCGCTGGCCGGGGTCGACCTGGTCCACCTCGGCACCGAGGCGGACGCCGACGAGATCAAGGACACCGCCCGCACGCAGCCGCTGCTCGTCGCGGCCGCGCTGCTCGCGGCCGAGCACCTGCCGATGTACGACGTCGCGCTGGTCGCCGGCCACAGCGTCGGCGAGCTGGGCGCCGCCGCCCTGGCCGGGGTGCTCCCCGCCGAGGCGGCCGTGACCCTCGCCGGCGTACGCGGTCGGGAGATGGCCGCCGCCTGCGCGCTGGAGCCGACCGGGATGGCCGCCGTGCTAGGTGGCGACCCGGACGAGGTGCTCGCCGCGATCGAGGCGCACGGGCTGCACCCGGCCAACCGCAACGGCGCCGGCCAGATCGTCGCCGCCGGCTCGGTCGACGGACTGGACAAGCTCGCGGCCGAGCCGCCGGCCAAGGCCCGGGTCATCCGGCTCCAGGTCGCGGGCGCCTTCCACACCCCGTACATGGCCCCCGCCGAAGCCGCCCTGGCCGGCGTGGCCGCCGGCATCACCCCGACCGACCCGGCCCGGATCCTGCTGTCCAACCTGGACGGCTCTGCGGTCAACCACGGTCGGGAGCTGGTGCAGCGGCTGGTCCGCCAGGTCACCGCGCCGGTGCGCTGGGACCTGTGCATGCGCACCCTGGCCGACCTCGGCGTGACCGGCGTGCTCGAACTGCCGCCGGCCGGCACCCTGGCCGGCCTGGTCAAGCGGGAGCTCAAGGGCGAGGGCGCCCCCGAGATCGTCACCCTGAACACCCCCGACGACCTGCCCGCCGCGCGGGACCTGATCGCCCGGCACAGCGGCCTGGGCGGTCACGAGCCGGTCATCCAGTTCCGCGTGGTGGTCGCCCCGGCCGCCGGCACCTTCGCGCCGCTCGCCGAGCTGGCCGAGGGCGCGGACCTGCGCGTCGGACAGGTCATCGGCCACGTCGCCACCCGGCAGGGGGCGGTCGAGGTCACCGCGCACGACAGCGGGCTGCTCACCGAGTGGCTCGCCCACCACGACGACCCGGTCGCCCCGGGCCAGCCGCTCGCCCGCATCGGAGGACAGCACTAATGGCAGGCAGTCGGATTGTCGCGATGGGGCACTACCAGCCCTCCCGCGTGGTGACCAACGACGACCTCGCCCAGATGGTCGACACCAACGACGAGTGGATCCGGGACCGGGTCGGCATCGTCACCCGGCGGATCGCCGGCGACGAGACGGTGGCCGACATGGCCACCGCGGCGGCCGGCAAGGCGCTGGCCAACTCCGGCCTGACCGCCGCCGACATCGACCTCGTGGTGGTGGCCACCTGCACCTCGGTCGACCGCAGCCCGAACGTGGCCTGCCGGGTCGCCGCCAAGCTGGGCATCGCCGCCCCGGCCGCGTACGACGTCAACACCGCGTGCTCGGGCTTCGCGTACGCGCTGGGCACGGTCGACCACGCGATCCGGGCCGGGGCGGCGCGCAACGCGATCGTCATCGGCGCGGAGAAGCTCTCCGACTTCACCGACTGGACCGACCGCTCGACCTGCATCATCTTCGGTGACGGCGCCGGGGCCGCGGTGGTCACCGCGACCGCCGAGGGCGAGCCGGCCGGGGTCGGGCCGGTGGTCTGGGGCTCGGTTCCGGAGAAGAGCGACGCGGTCCGCATCGAGGGCTGGCGGCCGTACATCGCGCAGGAGGGGCAGGCGGTCTTCCGCTGGGCCACCACCGCGCTGGCGCCGCTGGCGCTGCAGGCCTGCGAGAAGGCCGGGGTGGCCCCGTCGGAGCTGGCCGCGTTCGTGCCGCACCAGGCCAACGCCCGGATCATCGACGGCATCGCCAAGCGGCTGAACATCCCCGACGCGATCATCGCGAAGGACATCGTCGAGTCCGGCAACACGTCGGCGGCGAGCGTCCCGCTGGCCCTGTCCAAGCTGGTCGAGCGGCGGGAGGTGCCGTCGGGCGCCCCGGTGCTGCTGTTCGGCTTCGGCGGCGGCCTGACCTACGCCGGTCAGGTCGTCCGCTGCCCCTGAAGACCCCCTCGGGCGCGAGCGCGCCGAGGAGTGACGACCGGCGTCGCCGGCCGTCGAGTGAACCCCCGATGAGAGGAACCAACCGCAATGACCCGTGACGAGATCACCGCCGGCCTCGCCGAGATCCTCGAAGAGGTTGCCGGGGTGAACCCGGACGACGTGGCCGAGGGGAAGTCCTTCACCGACGACCTCGACGTCGACTCGCTCTCCATGGTGGAGGTCGTGGTGGCGGCCGAGGAGAAGTTCGGCGTCAAGATCCCGGACAACGAGGTGCAGAACCTCAAGACCGTCGGGGACGCGGTCAGCTACATCGAGGCGCAGTCCTGATCATGAGTCGCCCCGACGTCGTCGTCACCGGGCTCGGCGCGACGACCCCGCTCGGCGGGGACGTCGCGTCGACCTGGGACGCCATGCTCGCCGGCCGCTCCGGGGTGAGTGCGCTCACCCAGGAGTGGGCCGCGCAACTGCCGGTTCGGATCGCCGCCCAGCTCGCCGTGGAACCGTCCGAGGTGCTGGACCGGGTCAAGCTGCGCCGGCTGGACCGCTCCGAGGCGATCGCGCTCATCGCGGCGCAGCAGGCCTGGGCCGATGCCGGCCTGGCCGACTCCGGGCTGGACCCGGAGCGGCTGGCGGTCAGCGTCGGCTCCGGCATCGGCGGTGCCACCACGCTGCTCGCCCAGGACGACATCCTGGAGGCGTCCGGCCCGCGGCGGGTCTCCCCGCACACGGTGCCGATGCTGATGCCGAACGGTCCGGCCGCCTGGGTCGGGCTGGAGCTCGGCGCCAAGGCCGGGGTGCACTCGGTGGCCAGCGCGTGCGCGACCGGCGCGGAGGCGATCGCGCTCGGCCTGGACATCATCCGCTCCGGCCGGGCCGACGTGGTGGTGGCCGGCGGCACCGAGGCGGTCATCCACCCGCTGCCGATCGCCGGCTTCGCCTCGATGCGGGCCATGTCGACCCGCAACGACGAGCCGGAGAAGGCCTCCCGGCCGTGGGACAAGGGCCGCGACGGCTTCGTGCTCGGTGAGGGCGCGGGCGTGGTGATCCTGGAGCGTGCCGATCACGCCGCCGCCCGCGGTGCCCGGGTCTACGCGCGCCTCGCCGGCGCCGGTATCACCTCGGACGCGTACGACATCGTCCAGCCGCACGCCGAGGGCGAGGGCGCGATCCGGGCCATCGCGAAGGCGGTCGCCGACTCGGACGTCGCCAAGACCGACATCGCGCACGTCAACGCGCACGCCACGTCGACCCCGGTCGGCGACATGCTGGAGATCGGCGCGCTGCGCAAGGCGGTGGGCGACCACCCCGTGCTGGCGGCCACCAAGTCGATGACCGGGCACCTGCTCGGCGCGGCCGGGGCGCTGGAGTCGATCGCCACCATCCTGGCCATCCGCGACGGCGTCGTACCTCCGACGATCAACCTGGACGACCCGGACGAGGGCCTCACCCTGGAGGTGGCCGCCCACAAGGCGCGCCACCTGGAGATCCCCGCCGCGTTGAACAACGCGTTCGGCTTCGGCGGTCACAACGTGGCGCTCGTCTTCACGCGGCCCTGAGCACCACAGCCTGGAGGCACGAGTGACCACGACCGCCGTGAGCGCGGACAGCTCGACCGTGGACCACCGGGATCCCGAGGTCCGGCTGCGGGCCGTGTTCGACGCCGGCTCGCTGCGCCTGGCCTCGCCGCGGGACACCTCGGGCGCGCTGTGGGCGCGGGGTGAGATCGACGGTACGCCGGCGATCGCCTTCGCCACCGACGCCACGAAGATGGGCGGCGCGATGGGCACCGACGGGTGCCGGCACGTGGTCGACGCCATCGACACCGCCGTCCGGGAGCGGGTGCCGGTGCTCGGCCTCTGGCACTCCGGCGGTGCCCGGCTGGCCGAGGGCGTGGTCGCGCTCGACGCCGTCGGCCAGGTCTTCGCCGCGATGGTCCGGGCCTCCGGCCGGGTGCCACAGATCTCGGTGGTACTCGGGCCGGCGGCCGGCGGCGCCGCGTACGGGCCGGCGCTGACCGACATCGTGGTGATGAGCGGGGCGGGCCGGATCTTCGTGACCGGTCCCGAGGTGGTCCGCAGCGTCACCGGCGAGCAGGTGGACATGGAGCGCCTCGGCGGCCCCGAGCCGCACGGCCGGCGCTCCGGTGTGGTGCACGTGACGTGCCAGGACGACGAGGAGGCGCTGGCCGAGTCGCGCAAGCTCGCCGCGCTCCTCGGCCACCAGGGCCGGCTCTCCCCCGACGACGTGCCGACCGGCGGGGGCGACGGGCACGACCTGGCCGCCCGGATGCCGGCCGAGGCCAACCGGGCGTACGACGTGAAGCCGGTGGTCAAGGCCCTGCTCGACGAGCCCGGCGTGGAGTTGCACGCCAAGTGGGCGCCGAACGTCGTCACCGCCCTCGGCCGGTTCGCCGGTCGGACGGTCGGCGTGATCGCCAACAACCCGCTGCGGCTGGGCGGCTGCCTCGACGCCTCCAGCGCCGAGAAGGCGGCCCGCTTCGTGCGGATGTGCGACTCGCTCGGGGTGCCGCTGGTCGTGCTGGTGGACGTCCCCGGCTACCTGCCCGGCCTGGGCCAGGAGTGGGACGGCGTGGTCCGACGCGGGGCGAAGCTGCTGCACGCGTTCGCCGAGGCGGTGGTGCCGCGGGTGACCCTGGTGACCCGCAAGGCGTACGGCGGCGCGTACATCGCGATGAACTCCCGCTCGCTCGGCGCGACCGCGGTGTTCGCCTGGCCGAACGCGGAGGTCGCGGTGATGGGCGCGAGCGCGGCGGTCAACATCCTGCACCGCAAGAAGCTGGCCGCCGCCCCCGCCGAGGAGCGCGAGGCGCTGCGCGCCCAGCTGATCGAGGAGCAGATCCGGGTCGCCGGTGGCGTCAACCGGGCGTTGGAGATCGGCGTGGTGGACGGCGTGATCAAGCCGGAGGAGACCCGGCGCCGGATCGCCGAGGCCCTCGCCGGGGCCCCGGCGGCCCGCGGCGCGCACGGCAACATCCCGCTGTAAGGGCGAGGAAGGGCCTCCCCTGTCAACGCCTCAGGCATAGCAGGGCCCCTGCTGACGCCCGGAGCGGCAGTGGCTCAGCCCCGGTTGCGGGGATGCTGCCGGGCGGTGCGTTCGTTGCCCCGTCGGTAGTTGCCGGTCCACCGGGCCATCACCAGTTGCGGGTCGTCGTCGATCTCCGCGAGGAACTCCGCCGCGCGGCCGCCGCGCAGCGTCGCCGCCACCCGTCCATGGTGGTGGATCACGACCGAACCGTCGCCCCGCTCGACGTAGCGGAAGCCCTGCGCATCCTGTCCCATGGGCGCCCAGGCTGCCAGCGTCCGCCGCGGCCCGCACCTCCGTTTCGCCGCCGTCCCGGCCGGCCGCGGCCGGGGCCGCTAGGGTGGGGGCCGCCGAGGACCGAGGAGCACGCCGTGGAAGCGACCGAGATTCGCAAGCTCGCCGCGCTCGAGGACACCCACTGGTGGTACCGGGAGCGGCGGGTCCTGCTGGGCCGGGCACTGCGCCGGCTGGCGGCGGCCGGGGTGCGCCCCGAGCGGGCGCTGGACATCGGCGCGGCCGGCGGCGGCAACACCCGGGTGCTGCGGGCGCACGGCTGGCGGCCGCTCGCCCTGGAGTACAGCGCGGAGGGCGCCGGGGTGGCCCGGGAGCGGGGCCTGGACGTGATCCGGGCCGACGCCCGGCACCTGCCGGTCCCCTCGGCCAGCCTGGGTCTGGTGGTCGCCTTCGACATCCTGGAGCACTTCGACGAGGACCACCTCGCCGCCGCCGAGATCCGCCGGACCCTGCGCCCGGGCGGGACGGCGCTGATCGCGGTACCGGCCGACATGCGGCTCTGGTCCGCCCACGACGTGGCGGTCGGGCACGTCCGCCGCTACGACCGCGCCGGGCTGCGAGCGGTGGTGGAGAAGGCCGGGCTCGTCGTCGACGAGCTGTGGAGCTGGAACGTGGTGCTGCGCCCGGTCGCGGCCTGGCGGCGCCGCAGGTCCACCGGCAGCGACCTGGACGACCTGCATCCCCTGGTCAACTTCGGGCTGCACACGGTCGTCACCGCCGAGCGGTACCTGCCGGTGCGGACGCTGCCCGGTGTCTCGCTGATGCTGCGGGCCCACCGCCCCGCCTGACGGCGGGCCGGGGCGGCGCGGCGCGACCGGGTCAGCGGGGCGAGGGCACCGCCTCGCGAGCCAGGGTCAGCGCGCCGAGCAGCGCGGCGTCGTCGGCGAACCGGGAGAGCACCACGTCGGGCCGGTGCGGCAGCACCTCGGTGAGCCGGTCGACCAGCAGCCCGCGAATCAACGCGTTGCGGGCCACCCCACCCACCAGCACCACCCGCTGTGGATCCAGCAGCAGGCAGCAGGTGACCAGGTGACGGGCCACCTCGTCGACACGGGCGGCCAGCGCGTCGCGCGCCGGCCCGGGACGCTCCGCCGCGGCGGCGAGCCCGGCCGCCCCGTCCGGCAACCCGAGTTCCTCGGCGAGCCCGTCCAGGGCCCGGCCGGAGAAGTCCAGCTCCAGCATGGTGCCCGGCCAGGGGGCGCCGGCCACGGCGTACCCGATCTCGCCGGCCGCCCCGCGGTGTCCGGCCACGACCGCGCCCCCGACCGTCACGGCCGCCGCCACCCCGGTGCCGATCCCCACGACGAGGCCGGGGTCGGCGTCGCGCAACGCGCCCAGCCGCAGCTCGGCCAGGGCGGCCGCGTTCAGGTCGTTGTCCACCGCCACCCGGGCGACGTCGAGCGCGTCCCGGACCGCGTCGGCCAGCCGCAGCTGATCCCAGCCGGGCACGTTGGGGGCCAGGTCGATGCCGTCCGGGCGAACCACGCCGGGCGAGGCCACCCCGGCGGCGACGAGCGGCCCGCCGATCCCGGCGAGCAGTTCCCCGGCGAGGTCCAGCGCCCGTTCCAGGGCCTGCGGCGCGCCTCGCTCGGCGTACGTGGGGACCCGCCGGTGGGTGAGGAGGCGTCCCTGAGCGTCGGCCACCCCGACGGCCATCTTGGTGCCGCCGAAGTCGATGCCGAGCAGCAGCCCGTCGACCCGGGTGCCGGCCAGGGGAGACCCCGAGAGGCGCACGCTCACCGGGCCACCAGCTCGGCGGCGACCGCGTCCAGCGCCTCGTCGGCGCCGCTCAGGCGGTCCCGTACCGCCGCCAGCCGGTCGGCGACCCCGTCGAACGCGACGCGCAGCGTACCCACCTGGGCGCGGACCGCGGCGGCGCCGGGACCGTCCACCTGGGCCCGCTTCAGCACCAGGTCGGGACGAACGGCGGCGGCGATCAGGTCGTCGACCGCGGCATCGTCGAGCGGGCCGGTGAGCCCGTCGGCGGCGCCCCGGACGCCCTCGGCGGTCCAGGTGTCCGGCGCACCGGCCCGCACCAGCCGGCCGACCACCGAGTGGGCGGCCCGGAACGGCACGCCGTGCCGGGTCAGCGCGTCGGCCGCCGCGGTCGTGGTGGCGCCGGAGGCGACGATCTCCTCCCGGGTCGGCGGGGACAGCGGCGCGATCTCGGCGAGGAAGCCGCCGACCAGGGCGAAGAAGCGCTCCGCCCGGTCGTTGCTCTCCCAGAGCCGGACCTGCACGTCGGTGGTGGCGTTGTTGGAGTCCTCCCACCAGGCGGCGCCCACGTTGTTGAGCACGGAGGCCGCGTCGGCGGCGGCCTGGCCGGCATAGGACACCAGGTGCTCCAGCACCACCGGATTGCGCTTCTGCGGCATGATGCTGCTGCCCTGGGTGAAGTCGGCCGGCGTGGTGACCCAGTTCCAGCTCAGCCAGTCCATCAGGGTGCGGGCCAGCCGCGCCCCGGTGGCCAGCGCCTGCGCGTTGAGGGTTCCGACGCGGACCAGGTGGTCGGCGCCGGCGACGGCCTCGTAGGAGTTGGTCACCAGGCCGGCGAAGCCGAGCAGCTCCGCCACCCGGGCCGGGGCGATCTCCAGGTCGGTGCCGGCGAACGCGCAGGAACCCAGCGGCGAGACGTTGAGCTGGTCGATCAGGTCGGCGTAGGCGACCGCCTCGCCGGCGAGCGCCTCGGCGTACCCGGCGAGAGCGTGCCCGATGGTGGTGGGCTGGGCCGGACGGCGGTGGGTGTAGCCGGTGATGACCACGTCCGCGTACCGGTCGGCGCTGTCCAGCGCGGTCCGTCCGGTGGCGAGCACCCGGTCCAGCACGCCGACGAGCTGGCCGCGCAGCAGCATCCGGAACACGCCGGCGTCCAGGTCGTTGCGACTGCGGGCCATCTGCACGTCCAGCTCGGACGTCGGGATGCCGCAGGCCGCGGCGAGCCGCTTCTCCAGCAGGTAGTAGGTGTCCTCGAAGCTGCCGTCGTAGGCCGGCGCCGGAGTGGTGTCGGCGCGCAGCTCGGCCAGCCCGCGCAGCAGGCGGGCGCCCCGCTCGGCGGGGATCAGCCCCTGCTCGGTCAGCATCACGACATGCGCCTGGCTGGCACGCACCATCGCCGGGTAGAGGTGGCCGACGTGGTGGTCGTACGTGGGCGCCAGGTGGTGCCGCTGGTAGGTGGTCAGCGCTGGTGTGCTCATGGCGGTTCCTTCCAGTCCGCGGGCGTCCGGTCGGGCCGTCCTGCGGGTTCGGCCGGTCAGTCGGTCAGGCCGAGCAGTCGTTCGGCGTTGCCGGCGAAGATCGCGCGAAGGTGGTCGTCCGGCATCCCCAGCTCGCGGCAGACCCGGAGCTGGTCGTCGAGGTAGCGGGTGACGTAGCCGCGCGGGAACCAGGACGAGTCGCTGCCGAAGACGATACGGTGCGGGCCGATCGTCTCGTAGCAACGACGGAAGAGGTCCTCCAACGTCAGCTTGTACGGCATCCAGCGCACCCACTGGTTCGAGCCGGACGTGTCGACGTGGATGTTGGGGCAGCCCCAGGCGGCGAAGAAGAGCTCCTGGACATGCTGCACGCCGAAGTGCGGCACCACCACCAACAACTCCGGGAAGCGGCGGGCCATCCGGGCCAGCTCGTCCGGGCCGCCGTACCGGCCGAAGCTGAGGCCGCCGGCGCTGCCGTAGTGCCCGATGTGGATCAGCACGGGCACGCCGAGGCGCTGGGCGGTGCCCCACAGCGGGTCCAGGTCCGCGTGGTCCAGCGGCCCGCGCAGCAGCGGGGCGAACAGCTTCAGCCCACGCAGGCCGCGCTCGGTCACCGCGCGTTCCAGTTCCCGCGCGGCGTCCGGCCCGTACGGGTCGTGGTGGGCGAAGCCGAGCAGCAGGTCCGGGTGGCGGTCGACCACGTCGGCGAGGGTGTCGTTGCCGCCGCCGGTGACGAAGACGGCCCGGCGGACGCGCACCGCGCGCAGCTCCTCGGCCCAGCGGTCCGCCTCGTCCTGCCAGCGCTCGGCGGGCGGCTCCGGGTCGGGGAAGCCCCACGCCTGGCGCCACTGCCGGACGTACGGGGCCGAGCCGGCGGCGCGTACCGCCCGCTCGTGCTCGCCGCCCGGGTGCATCCCGGCGGCCTGCTCGCAGGCGTGGATCGTCTCGTCGGCGCCGATCCGGAAGTGCAGGTGGAAGTCGACGACGTCCAGTCCTCGGTCGACGGTCATGACTCTCCCCCGGTCGCCAGCGGGTCGGCGGTGGGCGGGGACGGCGGTGCGGCGGCCACCCAGGCGGCCACGATCTCGCGCAGCCGCGCTCCGGCGAGCGCCCGGACCGTCCGGCCGGCCTCCTCGCTGGCCAGCGTGACGTGCCCCGACCAGCCCTGCCAGGGATCGGGGCGGGACTCGACCAGCACGTACGGGTGGCTCACCGGCAGCTTGGGCTTCGGCGGCAGGTCGGTGGCGGCGTCGAGGCGTACCGCGCCGGGGTCGAAGCCGAGCACCCCGGAGGTCTCGTACGCCCCGCCGTGCCCGCGGGCCGGCGGCGCGCCGTAGATCTCCGTCGTCTCCGCCGGGGTGACCAGCTGGAACCAGTTGACCAGCAGCAGGCTGGCGGTACGCCGGCCGGAGACCCACTCCATGGCGGCCCGGACCGTGGACATGTTCGCGTCGTGGCCGTTGACGACCAGCAGCCGGGGGAAGCCGGCGGCGACGATGCCCTCGATCACGTCGGCCAGGTAGCCGACCGCGATCTCCGGCCGGATCGCCACCGTCCCCGGCCAGGGCCGGGTCTGCCCGGGACACGCCGCGTACGCGACGGCGGGGAAGAGCACGCCGCGGGGCCCCGGCACGTCGCGGGCGCTCTCCCCGGCGAAGCCCTCGGCGAGGATCAGGTCGGTGCCGAGCGGCAGGTGCGGGCCGTGCCACTCGACGGCGCCCACCGGGAGCACCGCGAAGTCTGCCGCCGCGGCGACCGCGGCGAGTTCCCCACCGGGGATCCGGGCGGCGGGGAGCAGCCCGCCGCCCGCCGGCCAGCGGTCGGTCACGCCGTCCACTGCGCCGCCTCCCGGCTGGCCCTCGGGCCGCTCTCCAGCCGCCCGGAGACCACCATCACCACGAAGATCAGGACGATCTGGAGCATGCCGTACGCGGCGGCGGTGCCCACCTCGAACGAGTACATCCGATTGTTGATCTCGACGGAGATCGGCGCCGTCTCCGAGGTGTAGATGAGCACCGAGGCGACGAACTCGCCGACACCGTGCACGAAGGCGAGCAGCGCGCCGGCCAGCACGCCCGGCAGCATCAGCCGCAGGGTGACCGTGCCGAACGCCCGCCACCAGGACGCGCCGAGGTTGCGGGCGGCCTCCTCGAGCGACGGGTCGAGCTGGGCCAACGTCGCCGAGCTGGACCGGAACACCAGCGGCAGGAACCGCACGAAGTACGCCAGCGGCATGATCCAGAAGGTGCCGATCAGCACCTGGCCCAGGCTGAACGCGTTGGCGGTGCTGAACGCCGAGATCAGGTTGAGCGCCACCACGGTGCCGGGCAGCGCCCAGGCCAGCATGACCGCCACGTCGAGCAGGCCGCGCCCGCGGAAGTTCAGCCGGCGCACCGCGTACGCGATGAGCACGCCGACCACCACGCAGCCGACCGTGGCGATCAGGCTCATGTTCAGCGAGTTGACGATCGGCCGGTACGCCTCCGGGTCGGAGAAGATCGTGACGAAGTTCTGCGTGGTGTACGCCGAGGGGATCACCTCGGTCGTCCACGAGCCATCCTGCGAGAAGGCCACCAGGGCGATCGTGCCCACCGGGGCGAGCAGCACCACGGTGGCGAGCACCGAGGCGAGCAGGGCCAGCCACCGGCCGAACGGGTTGGTGATCTCCCGGCGGTGCGCGGCGACGCCCTTGGACTGGGAGCGGTAGCTGCGTCGTCCCTCGTACCAGCGCATGCCGAGCAGGAAGAGCACCGACACCACGCCGAGCACCGAGGCGTACGTGGAGGCCATCGGCAGGTCGCCGTTGGTGCGGTTGATGTAGATCTGCATGGTCATCGTCTGGTCCACCCCGAACAGCAGCGGGGCGGTGTACGACGCCAGCGAGGTCATGAAGACCAGCAGCGAGGCGGAGACCAGCGCCGGGGTGAGCATCGGCAGCAGCACGGTCCGCCAGACCCGGACCCGGCCGGCGCCCAGGTTGTACGCGGCCTCCTCCACCGACGGGTCCATGCCGACGAGCGCGGCTGAGGTGGCCAGGTAGAAGAACGGATACATGGTGAACGTGTGCACCACCAGCACCCCGGCGAGGCCGGTGAACGGCAGCACCGGGTTCTCCGTGCCGAACAGGTGCTGCAGGCCCCGCGGCAGGATGCCGGTCTCGCTGTAGAGCAGCTGGAACGAGATCGCCCCGATCAGCGGCGGCAGCGCCGCCGGCACCAGGATGATCGCCTCGATCAGCCGGCGGCCCGGAAACGAGAAGCGCTTGAGCAGGAACGCCATCGCCACTCCGACGATGCCGCAGAGCACCACGCTGGCCGCCGAGATCAGCAGCGAGGTGACCAGCGCGGAGCGGGCCACCCCGTCGCCGGTGAGGAAGACGCTGTAGTTCGCCAGGCCGTCCACCCCGACGCTCTCCGCGAAGGTGGCGAACATCGGCTGCACCACGTACCCGAAGAGGATCAGCGCCAGCGGGAAGACCAGGACGTACGGGAACCAGGGTGAGTTGGCGCCGCCGGCGAACCGCCAGGGCCGGCGGGCCCGCGGCGGCGTCGGCTCCTTGGTGACCGGCGGGACGGTGGCCGCGCCGGGGGTGGCCGGGATGGTGCTCATGGCCGTACCACCCACATCCGCTCCCGCGGCAGGCGCAGCCCGACCTGGTCGCCGACGGCCAGCCCGGCGGGTACGTCGATGGCGGTGACCTGCACCGGCTCGCCGGCCACGTCGACCAGGAGGTTGGTGGACATGCCGGTGAACTCCAGCTCGGTCACCCGGCCGGAGAGCGCGCCGACCTCGGTGGCCGAGGTGAGCCCGATGTGCTCGGGCCGGACGGAGACCAGCGCGGCGCCGTTCTCGCGCAGCCCGTGCTCGGCGGGCGCGGCCACGGCCACCTGGTCGCCGCCGGGCAGCGCCACGGTGACGGTCTGCGGGCCGGCGGCGGCGACCGGCAGGCTGAGCACGTTGCTGCGGCCGATGAACCGGGCCACGAACGCGTTCGCCGGCCGGTGGTAGATCTCCTGCGGCGCGCCGATCTGCTGGACCCGGCCGGACTCCATGACGGCGATCCGGTCGGACATCGCCATCGCCTCGGCCTGGTCGTGCGTGACGTAGATGGCGGTGGTGCCGCTCTCCTTCTGGATCCGGCGGATCTCGACCCGGGTCTCCTCGCGCAGCTTGGCGTCGAGGTTGGACAGCGGCTCGTCGAGCAGCAGGGTGCGGGGGCGGATGACCAGGGCGCGGGCCAGCGCGACCCGCTGTTGCTGGCCGCCGGAGAGCTGATCGATCCGGCGGTCGCCGTAGCCGGCGAGGTGCACCTGGCTCAGCGCCTCCTCGACCCGCCGCTTCGACTCCGACCGGCCGACCTTGCGGATCTTCAGGCCGTACGCGACGTTCTGCGCGACTGTCATGTGCGGGAAGAGCGCGTAGTTCTGGAACACCATGCCGGTGTCGCGCTTGTTCGGCGGGCGGTGGGTGACGTCCTCCTCGCCGAACCGGATCCGGCCGGAGGTGGGGAAGTAGAAGCCGGCCACCATGCGCAAGGTGGTGGTCTTGCCGCAGCCGCTCGGGCCGAGCAGGGTGAAGAACTCCCCGGCGGCGATCCTGATGTCGACGTCGTCGACGGCCGCGGTGTCGCCGGCACGCGCGAAGCGCTTACTCACCGACTCCAGCGTGACATCGATCATGATGTCTCTCCTTGCGTCCGGTACCGGGTCCGACCGGTGGTGGGTGGGGCCAGACCCGGTCTGGCGGTGCGTACGAGAGCCGGGGTGCCGGGTGCGTTCCCGCACCCGGCACCCCGGAGGGTCAGCCCTTGTTCTTGATCTGGCTGTTCCAGTGGTTGATCCACTCGGTCTCGTTCTTGCCGATCACGTCCCAGTTGACGTCCAGCGGCTTGAGGTTGAGTTGGGTCAGCCACTCCGGCTTCTGGGCGATGTCCACGGCCGGGATCTGGTAGTAGTCCTTGGCCAGGTCGGCGCGGAGCGAGTCGTCGAAGAGGAACTCGATGAACTTCTGCGCGCCGGTGGTGTTGCCGCCCTTGACCGCAGCCAGTCCGTCGACCAGGACCGGGGCGCCGGAGGCCGGCATCACGTAGCCGAAGGGCATGTTGGACTGGTTGGCCTGGAGCAGGATGTCCTGCAGGTTCCAGGCGCTGAGGACGCCCTGCTGGCGGGACATCTTCAGGTAGAGGTCGGTCGGGTTCGCCGCGTACGCGCCGGTGTTGGCGTCGAGCTTCTTCAGCCAGTCGTAGCCGGGCTGCGGGTTGCTGCCGTCCGGCGACTGCCGCTGGATCATCGAGGCGTAGATCGACCGCATCGTGCCGGAGGCCGCCACGTCACGGATGATGACCTTGTCCTTCCACTCCGGCTTCAGCAGGTCGTCCCAGTCCTTCGGGGCCTGCTCCGGGGTGACGGCCTTGTTGTTGTACATGATGACCTCGGGCAGCAGGATCTCGCCGAACCAGCGGCCCTCGGGGTCCTTGTACTTGGCGTCCATCTTGCTGGCGAACGACGGCTGCCAGGAGGCGAGCAGGTCCTCGGAGGCACCGGAGGCCAGCCCCTGCTGGGTGCCGCCCCACCAGACGTCGGCCTGCGGGTTGGCCTTCTCGGCCCGGACCCGCTCCAGGATCTCCTGCGCGCCGAGGTTGAGGACCTCGACCTTGCCCTTGTACTCGGGGTACTTGGCAGTGAACTTGTCGACGACGAAGGTGGCGACCTTCTTGTCGCGGGCCGTGTAGATCGTCAGCTTCTCGGTGCCGCCGGCGGCCTTGTCGCTCGAGCCGCCACCGCAGGCTGTGCCGGCGGCGAGGACGGCGGCGAGCGCTCCGGCGAGAAGAAGTCGACGTCTCATGTGGTACCTCCGAGGGGTGTGGGGGAACTGCGTTGTTCTGAGGGAGATGTCAGGGGGTCGGTAGCAGGGTGGGCAGGCCCGCGGCGGCGGCGGAGAGCGCGTAGCTGACCGCGCCGTGCAGCACCGCCTGATCGCCGAGGACCGCGCGACGTACCTCGGTCGGGCTCGGCGCGGCGGCGGAGACCAGGGCCTGGAGCCGGTCCACGGCGGCGTCGTCCAGCTCGGCGGCGGCCCCGCTGAGCAGGACCCGGCCGGGGTCGACGACGCAGGCGCAGGAGACGATGAGGCGGGACCAGGCAGCGAGCACCTCGTCCAGGTACGCGGCGGCCCGGTCGTCGGCGGCGGCCAGGTCCACCAACGCCCGGACGGGCGACTCGGGACGGCGGCCCGGGGCCAGGGCCACCACCTTCTCGGCGATCGCGCTCTCCGACCAGCGGGCCTCGAACGGACCGATCCCGTCGTGCCCCCGGTCGGCCGGGTCGAGCGGCAGGAAGCCGACCTCGCCGGCCGCCCCGCCGGAGCCTCGGCGGACCTGTCCGTCCAGCACCAGGCCGGCGCCGATGCCGTCGGCCACATGCAGCAGGAGCAGGTCGGCCACGTCCGCGCCGGCACCGGCGGCGTGCTCGCCGGCGGCCATCAGGTTCACGTCGTTGTCCACCACCACCGGCACGCCGAGCCGCCGCTGGACCGACTCCCCTACCGGCCGCGCCTCGACCAGGCCGACCGAGGGGGCGAGCCGGACCGCGCCACCGGAGGAGACGCCGGGGGCGGCGATGGCCACCCCGCGCAGCGCGGGCAGCGCGTCACCGGCCAGCTCGGGCACCGCCTTGCAGATCAGGTCGACGATGTCGCCGGTGAGCCGGACGGTGCGGTGGGCGACCACCGCGCCGTCGCTGTCGGCGATCTCGCAGCTGATCCGGGACGGCTCCAGCGCGACGGCCGCGACCAGCTCGGCGCGGGGATTGAACTCCAGCATCGTCCGGGGCCGTCCGGCCCGGGACGCGCCGGGTCCGCGTTCGATCAGGTAGCCCTCGGCGATCAGGTCGCGGACCAGCGGGGTGAGCGTGGCCGGGCTCAACCCGGTGAGCTCGGTCAGCTCGGCACGGGAGAGCAGCCGCACCTGGCGGGCGGCGGAGATCACGGAGAGCCGCTTGATCTCCTTCGACCGCTCCCGGCTCACCGGGCTCGTCGGTGGCGTCACCACGTCAGTCACCATTCATTCCTACGGCGAACGAATTATCTCGTCAAGTAACGAAAGCGTCTCGACCGGCCGACGGGACGGTTATGAGCTGCGGAAATATCCATGAATCAGGCCACCAGAGGACAATGCTCCGGCACCGATCCGGAGGTCAGGAGCACGCCGGGCCGGTTAGTTTCTTTCGCAAACTAAGAAAGACCTCGCACAGCCTCTCAATGCCAGTCCCGGCTGGCCTGGTCCTGACGCCTTCATCGCAGCCGGTAGACGGCCATCCGGCCGTGCTCGTAGCGCAGGTCGGCCAGCGTGCGCAGCGTCGGCGACTCCGCGCCGACCTGGCGGTCGACCACCAGCCAGCGGACGCCGTACCGGTCGCGCAGGGCGGCCAGCCCGGCTGCGGTGGGAGCGGTGAAGGCCGCGTCGTTGGCGCGCTGCCGGGCGGCGTCCCAGAACGGCGCGTACGGGCCCTCGGGCAGGCCGACCATCCGGGGCGCGAACGCCCACCCCTCGACCAGCACCGACCGCTCGGCGTAGCCGCTCAGCCAGAACGAGCGGGCGTCACACCAGCCGTCCACCACAGCCCGGCAGTGCACGTTGGTGGCGAGCACGTCGTCCGGATCGCTGTGCGCGTGCACCCAACGGGCCGCCTGGACCCGGGAGGCCGGCATCGCCACCACCGGGTACGCGCCGCCGTTCGGGTGCGTCCGGGCGGCGGCCGCGTCCATCACCAGCCCGGGCGCCCCGGCCACCAGCACGGCGGTGAGCAGCAGCAGACCGCCCCGGCCGGCCAGCCCGGGCCAGCGCGCCACCAGCACCGGCCAGTACAGCGCCACCACCAGCGCCAGCACGGCCAGCGCGACGGCCCAGCAGAGCAGCGGCAGCACCGGGGCGTACGCCGGGGTGGCCGGCGTGCTGGTCGCGGAGCTGAGCTGGACCGCGGTGAGCAGCACGGCGAACCCGGCGGCCCCCGCGCCGAGGAGCCGGCGGCCCCGGGCGGACAGGCCGGCCCGGTCGGCGACCTCGACCCAGCCCCAGGCGGAGAGCAGCACCCCGAAGGCGAAGCCGGTGCGGGTGAAGTACTGGTTGCTGCTGCCGGGATGCCCGGCGAGCAGATACCCGGCCGGGCCGGCGAGCGCGCCGCCGAGCAGGAACACCTGCACCGGTTCGAGCCGCCGGCGACGCAGCCGCAGCAGCGCCACCGCGCCGGCCAGCCGGAGCTGGAGGTTGAACAGGAACGCCAGCGCGACGAGCACCCAGAGCAGCGCGGTGACCCCGGCCGAGCGGCCGGTCGGCAGGTACGGGCGCAGCCCGGAAAGCGGGTCGAGGGTCACCCCGTGGCTCTCGAAGGCGAAGAGCACGGCGGTGGCGAAGAACTGCGCGGCCAGGGCCAGCCCGGCGGCGACCAGCACGGCTCGGGGCAGCCGGCGGCGGACCACCAGCGCGACGGCGGCGGTGAACGCGAGCGCGGCCAGCACCACGGGCAGCGTGCTGGCCTTCGCGCCGGTGGACGCGGCGAGGAAGAGCACCACCAGCACCCAGGCGCCCCGGCCCAGGGCGGGCACGGTCACCCCGCGGGCCCGGCCGACGATCTCGCCGAGCGCGGCGACCAGCGGCAGCAGCAGCACCCAGCTGTACGTCATCGACGGGCTGCCCCACACGATGAAGGTGGCCTGGCTGCCGAAGAGCTGCCGCCAGCCGTTCTCGAAGCCGAACTCCCCGACGGTGAACATCAGCGCGGCGGCCGCCACCCCCGCGTACGGCCGGCCGGTGATCCGCCAGCCCACCACCGCGACCAGCACGGCGGCCAGCGCGCAGAGCGCGGGCACGCCGAGCCGGAAGAAGACGGTCGGCAGGTCGACCCCGCTGACCAGGCTGGTGGCGGCCAGGTGCGCGAAGCCGAACCAGTGGTAGTGCAGCGGCTCCCCCGCGGCCTGCGGCACGTCCAGCGGCACCTGGTGGGTGGCCGCCCCGGCGAGGGAGAGCTGGAAGGCCAGGTCGATGTACTGGGCCTGCCCCTCGTCGGTGGGGAGCACCGGGGTGACCGCGAGGAACGAACCGGACAGGTAGAGGGTGAAGCCGGCGACCACCCCGGCGAGCGACCAGGCCCAGCCGGTGGGGGCGACGGCGGGGTACCGCACCCGCCAGTGCCGGCGCAGCCGGGGCACGGCGGCGAACGGCACCAGCACCGCGAGCGGCCAGAGCCGCAGCCAGCCGGGCACGCCGAGGGCGGTGAACACGGCCCAGGCGGCCAGCTCCAGCACCAGGCCGACGGCCGCGCCCATGGCCAGGTCCTCGACCAGGGTGTACGCCCGGCGACGCAGGGCGCGGAACACCAGGGTGCCGGGGAGCAGCACGGCCAGCAGCGCGTACCCGGTCCAGCGGGCCAGGGCGGCGACCGGGGTGCCGGCGACGAGCAGGACGGCGGCGACGAAGGCGTACCCGGCGAGGGCCGGAGCGTAGCGGCGCAGGGCGGGGCGGCGGCCCGGGCCGACCGTCGACGGGGCGGCGTCCCCGGTGGCGAGGGCGGTCACCGCAGGCTGTCGGCCAGTGCGGCGCCGTCCGGGCGCACCGGCTCGCCGGCGGCGCTGTCGCTCGCCACCGCGTACGCCGGGCGGCCCTGCACGGCGGTGTAGATCCGGGCCACGTACTCGCCGAGCAGGCCGAGGCAGAGCAGCTGCACCGCGCCGAGGAAGAGGATCGCCACGTAGAGCGAGGGCCAGCCGCTGACCGTGGCGCCGGCCGACCAGGCGAACACCGCGACCACCACCAGCACCCCGCAGACCGCCACCCCGACCAGGCCCAGCCAGGTGGCCACCCGCAGCGGGGCGGCCGAGAAGCTGGTGATGCTCTCGGCGGCCAGCCCGGCCATCCGGGACAGCGGGTACTTGGTCCGGCCGGCGGCGCGCTCCTGCCGCTCGTAGGCGACCTCCCCGCCGGGGAAGCCGAGCCAGGGCACCACCAGCCGGAGCACCGGACTGTGTTCGGGCAGCTCCCGCAGCGCCTCCACGACAGCCCGGCTGAGCAGCCGGAAGTCACCGGCCTGGGCGGGCACCTGCTCGCCGACCAGGCGGCGGACCAGGCGGTAGTAGCCGGCTGCGGTCCACCGCTTGAACCGGGTGTCCCGGCTGCGGTCGGCCCGGAGGCCGTAGACCACGTCCAGCTGGTCGGCGCGCGCCCGGCGGAGCATCTCGACGATCACCTCGGGCGGGTCCTGGAGGTCGGCGTCGATGCTTACCACGTACCCGCCGCGGGCCCGGAGCAGCCCAGCGACCAGGGCCGCCTGGTGGCCGCTGTTGCGGCGCAGCCGGAGCACCCGCAGCTCGGGCCAGCCGACCCGCAGCGCGGCCAGCCCCGCCGCGGTCCCGTCGGTGCTGCCGTCGTCGACGGCCACCACCTCGTAGGCCTCGCCGAGCCCGTCGAGCACGCCGCGCAGCCGCTCGGCGAGCAGCGGCAGGACGCCCTCCTCGTTGAACATCGGCACCACCACGGAGAGTGCCGGCTGCGGTGCGGTCACGGCGCTCGACCCCTCCGGTTCCTGCGGTGGCGGACGGGGCCGACGCTACCAGTGGGGCGGTCGTGCCCGGGCCCGTCGCCGGGCACCGTCCCCGGTCAGGTGCCGCAGGCGGTGGCGGGCAGGCCGGTCACCGAGACCGGGGACCGACCGGTCGGGCGGGCCTTGCCGGCGAGCACCCCGGCCAGCGCGGTCATCGACGCCCGGCTGGACGAGTAGGTCGCCAGCAGCGTCGGCGACTTCGCGTCGGCCAGCACGTACGGGGTGTCCATGGCCACCGTCACCGCCGCGTCGGCGCGCAGGTCCTTGGCGTCGTCGCCGTACCCGACGAGGTGCACCACGGTGCCGCCGCTGGGCACCACCTTGACCCCGGCGGCGGTGAGCGCCGCGGTCAGCGTTGCCCGGGTGTGGTTCCGCCCGGCGGAGGAGGTGACGGTGACCGGGCCGGCCGCCGGGGTGCCGCACCGGCCGCGCAGCATGGTGACCGCCGCGGCGGCCAGGTCGCCGGCCGCCTTCTGGTGCTCGGCGCTGCCCAGCGTGGCCAGGTCCGGAGCGGGCCGGTCGGCCAGCGTGAACTTCATGGTCAGCACCCGCGTGGCGGCCTCGACCAGCCGGGCCCGCGGCAGCGAGCCGCCCTTGAGCGCGGCGAGCAGGCCGTCGTACGCCTGGCGCACGTTCGGGGTCATCAGGATGAGGTCGTTGCCGGCGTTCAGCGCCCGCACCGCGGCCTCCCCCGGGGACCAGCGCTTGGCCGGCGCCATGTTCATCCCGTCGGTGACCACCACGCCCTGGAAGCCGAGCTGGCCGCGGAGCACGTCGGTGAGGACCTTGTGGGAGAAGGTGGCGGGGGTACCGGGGTCGACCGCCTTCACGTCGAGGTGGGCGGACATCACCGCCATGGCACCGGCGTCGATCCCGGCGCGGAACGGCGGGAACGCGAGGCGGTCGAGCACGGCCCGGGACTGGCCGACGACCGGCAGGTCCTTGTGCGAGTCGGCGGCGCTGAGGCCGTGGCCGGGGAAGTGCTTGACGGTGGCCGCCACCCCCTCGGCCTGCAACCCGCGGACCGCGCCGGTCACCTGCCCGGCGGCGTTCTTCGGATCGGCGCCGAAGGAGCGGGAGCCGATCACCGTGCTCCGGGTGGCGAGCACGTCGGCGACCGGAGCGAAGTCCATGTTGATGCCCATGGCCGCCAGCTCCGCACCGGCGGCGCGCCAGGCGGCCTCGGTCAGCGCCGGGTTCCCGGCCGCGCCGGCAGCGAGGGGGCTCGGCAGCAGGGTCACGCCGTCGCTGATCCGGGTGACCACCCCGTACTCCTGGTCGGTGCCGATCAGGAAGGGCGCCGGGCCGGCCGGCAGCTTGCCGGCGGCCTCCCGCAGCCCGGTGGTGAGTTCGCGGACCTGCTTCGGGTTGTCGACGTTCGTGGTGGCCTGGTTGCCGGAGGTGGGGTCGTCGGCACTGAAGCCGACCAGGATCACCCCGCCCAGGCGGTACTTCGCCACCATCTCGGCCGGCGTGTCGACCCCGGCGAGGGCCTGATTGCCGGCGGCCGAGCCCGGCGAGACCTTGGTGGCCGAGCTGCCGTACGCGTACGGCATCAACACCTGTCCGACCAGGTCCTCGTCGGCGAGGGTGCGGACCAGGGCCTCGGCGCGCGCCTTCGGGTCACCGGGGGCCGGGTTCGGGCTCGGGGCCGCCGACGACGGGCCCGGCCCGGGGAGCCGAGGTCCTCCCGGCTCCTTCGCACAGCCGGAGACGAGCAGCGCGGTCAGTGCGGCGAGCGCGACGAGGGTACGTCGAGGGGTGGTCGACACCCGACGACGGTACGTCGAGGGTGTTCGAGACGCCACTCATCGGACGAGTTCCCCGCGTACCGGGCAACGTGACCTTTCGTCAGCCGACCTGGGTGAGCAAGGTCACGGGCGCACCGTCGCCCGCGTACCGGTAGGGCTCCAGCTCGGCGTCCCAGGCGGTGCCGAGCGCCTTGTCGAGGGCGTGCGCGAGCGCCTCCGGGGCCCGGGCGGACGCCATGATGCTGCGCAGCCGGTCCTCGCCGAGCTGAATGTCACCGGCCGCGCCGACCGTGGCCCGGAACAGGCCCCGGCCCGGGACGTACATGAACCGCTCCCCGTCGACACCCGGGCTCGGCTCCTCGGTCACCTCGAAACGGATCATGGGCCACTGCCGGAGGGCAGCAGCCAGCTCGGCGCCGGTCCCCGGGCTGCCGGTCCATCCGCACTCGGCGCGCCGGGCGCCTGGATCGACGGGCTGGGCCGTCCAGTGCAGGTTGACCGGCGCGGCGAGGACGCGCGCGATCGCCCACTCGACGTGCGAGCACACGGCGAGCGGGGTCGAGTGGACGTATACGACGCCACGCGTTGGCACGGTGACCTCCCGGAGAGCGAGGTGCGTCTTCCCCTACGACCTCGTCCACCCGAGTGGCCTCTGCAACACATGATGACCGTTGTGACGGACGGTGCGCCAGCGAATCGGAAAATTCGCCGGTGCCCGTCGGCGGAAATACCCGGGCGGCTGACCCGGTTGACCACCATGACGGCGCGATGACCAGCCAGGCGTCGAGGTCGTGTACAGTTCTGTGGGCGGTTCTGTGCCGCCGTACATCTTCGCGGGCCGAGGCTCATCCGGGCATCACCCGCAACAGCCCCCGGACGTTTCAGTCCTCCCGTACGTCTGCAAGGAGTACCTCCGTGGCGAGCAACACCTCTAAGACCGCGCGCGCGTCAGTCCGGGCCGGCCAGGCTGGCCAGGGTGGCGCCCTCAGCGTGCTGGGCGAGTTCAAGTACCTCATCCCGCTCAACGGCGGCAAGCACGCCTACGTGCGCAACCTGACCAACGGCAAGACCGCGCACCTGCGCACCGACTCCGAGGCCTTCGTCGAGGAGATCCGGACGCTGGCCGCCGCCGGCCACGCTGCCAAGGTCCGCGCCGAGATCAACGCTCTCGCGGCCACCCACCCGGACCACGGCTGGGACAAGACCGAGAAGCGTCTCGTCGAGGCCGGTGTCTTCGAGGGCTGAGGCCCTCACACCCGCGTCACCACGAACCGCCCGCCGGGGTCACCCGGCGGGCGGTTCGTCATTTCTCCGGGCCTTCCTCCGCCAGCAGCGCCACCTCGCCGGTGGCCAGGTCGTAGAGGGCGCCGACCACCGCGACCTCCCCGGCCACGACCGGGCCGGCGAGCAGGTCGTCGGCGCGCAGCGTGGCCACCGTCCGCCGGACGTGCCGGCGGATCGCCAGTGGGTGGGCGTCCGGATCCTCCGCACCGACCTCGGTGACCGCCGGGGCGATCCGGTCGATCACGTACGCCAGCGACCCGCCCGGGCGCTGCCCGGTCCGCAGCGCCTCGACCGCCGAGCCGACCGCCCCGCAGCGCTCGTGCCCGAGCACCATCACCAACGGCACCCCGAGCTGCCCCACCACGTACTCGATCGAACCGAGGACCGCACGGTCGAGGACGTGCGCGCCGGTGCGGATCACGCAGATCGAGCCGAACGTCTGGTCGAAGATCGCCTCCAGCGGCACCCGCGAGTCGATGCAGCCCAGCACCACGGCGTACGGCTGCTGATCGCCGGAGGCTACCGCCGCGGCGGCGGTGACGTCGTGGCCGTGCACCGGCTGTCCGCTGACGAAGCGCCGGTTGCCGGCCAGCAGCTCGGCCAGGGCGGTACGCGGGGTCCGCGCCGCTCCGGCGGCCGGGTCGGGGGTCGGCGGCATGCCTTCCAGCCTGGTCGTCGATCCGACCGGGCGGAGCCGGGTTGGGAATCTTCTCACCACCGCGGTTGGCGTGCTGTCATGAGGGGTAGCCGGTTGTTACCGCCGGGTTACACCGGTGTGAAGACAACCGGTGGGGCCGGGGAGGTTGACGATGCCGGAGCAGCTGGAGGTACGGCTTCCCGACGGCGTACGCCTGCACGTCGAGGCCACCGGGCCGGTCGACGCCGAGGTCACCGCGATCCTGCTGCACGGCTGGACCCTGGACGGGCGCAGCTGGCACCGCCAGCTCGCCGAGCTTCGGTCGCGGTTCGGCGACCGGGTCCGAGTGGTGACGTACGACGCCCGCGGGCACGGCCGGTCCAGCTGCATGGCCCTGCGGACGGCCACTCTGGCCCAGCTCGGCGACGACCTGGCCGCGGTGCTGGACGGGATCGCCCCCACCGGGCGGATCGTCCTGGTCGGGCACTCGATGGGCGGGATGACGGTGATGGAGTATGCCCACCGCCACCCGGAGCACTTCGCCGCCCGGACCGCCGGGCTGGTGTTCGTCTCGACCACCGCCGAGGGGCACACCCACACCGTCTACGGGCTCTCGCCCCGCATCGCCCGGCTGATCCGGCTGGCCGAGACCACCGGCGCCGGGGTGCTCGCCCGGTGCGGCTCCTGGCGTCCGCCGCGCGCCCTGCTCCGCGCGCTGCGCCCGAGCATCCGCTGGATGCTCTTCGGGGACCGCTGCGACCCGGCCGACATCCGGCTGGTCACCTCGGCGGTGGCCCACGCCTCGCTCCGCTCGATCGGCGGGTTCCGCGCCTCGATCGGCGCCCAGCACCGGCTGGACACCCTGGCCGCGGTCGGCCACCTGCCGGCCGCCGCGCTGGTCGGCGAACGGGACCGGCTCACCCCGCCGCCCTGCGCCCAGTCGATCGCCGCGGCGCTGCCCACCACCGAGCTGACCGTCTGCCCGGGCGCCGGGCACATGCTCATGATGGAACGCCCGGACGAGGTGAACGTGGCCCTCGCCGCGGTGCTCGACCAGGCGCTGGCCCGGCCGGCCGCCCCGTGCGGAGCGGAGAACCGGTCGGCAGCGACGGCGGGAACGCCCGGACAAGGGGTGGGAACGGCCGGATAACGGGCAACCGGCACGGGCGGGCCACGGGCACCGGCATGGCCCCGAGAGGGGCCGGGGCGGCGGCCCGTACCCTCATTCAGCCCGTCGTGCCCGCCACGTGACCCTCAGGAGCCTCCGCGTTGAGCGACCAGACCACCCTGGACCGGGAGATCGCCGTCGAACAGCGGCATCTCGACCGGGTGTACGCCCGGCTCGCGGAGCTGCGTCGCGCGGCCGCCGAGGCCGAGCGGGAGGGCTACCGGCTGGCCCGGGTGGGCAACTTCGGCGCGCTGGTGGAGCGGGACGCGATGGTCTTCCACGCGGCCCAGCGGCGGCACGTGCTGGACGCGGAACACGAGGGGCTGGTCTTCGGCCGGCTCGACCTGCGGACCGGGCAGGTGCTGCACGTGGGGCGGCTCGGGGTGCGCGGCGAGAACGCCGAGACCCTGGTGGTGGACTGGCGGGCGCCAGCCGCCGCGGCGTTCTACCAGGCCACCCCGGCGGAGCCGATGGGCGTGGTGCGCCGGCGCACCATCCAGTCGTCGGCGGAGCAGGTCACCCGGATCGAGGACGACCTGCTGGACCCGGAGTCGGCGCCGCCGGACCTGGCGGTGGTCGGCGACGGCGCGCTGCTGGCCACCCTGTCCCGGGCCACCGGCCGGGGCATGCGGGACATCGTCGCCACCATCCAGCGGGAGCAGGACGAGGCGATCCGCTCTCCCGGCAACGGCGTCACGATCGTCTCGGGCGGCCCGGGCACCGGCAAGACGGCGGTGGCGCTGCACCGGGCGGCGTACCTGCTCTACTCCGACCGGGCCCGCTACGCCGGCGGCGGCATCCTGGTGGTCGGCCCGTCCGGGGTGTTCGTCGAGTACATCGCCTCGGTGCTGCCCTCGCTGGGCGAGGAGACGGCCACCCTGCACTCGCTCGGCTCGCTCTTCCCGGGTATGTCGGCGACCCGCACCGATCGGCCGGAGGTGGCGGCGGTGAAGGGCTCCCTGCGGATGCGCCGGGTGCTCGAGCGCGCGGTCCGGGACGCGGCGCCGGACGCCCCCACCGAGCTGCGCCTGCTCTACCGGGGTGAGCTGCTCCGGCTGGGGCGGGACGAGCTGGACGCGATCCGGGACCGGGCGCTGCGCCGCGGGGCGCGCCGCAACGAGGTGCGCCGGGCTGGCTTCGACGCCGTGCTGGCCGCCCTGTACGCGCAGGCCCGCACGCTGCGGATCGGCCGGCTGCCGGAGCAGCCCGCTTTCGAGGACGAGATCATCGACCGGCCGGAGTTCCGGGAGTTCCTGAAGGGGTGGTGGCCGCGGCTGCACCCCCGGCACGTGCTCGGCTGGTTGGCCCGCCCCGAGCGGCTACGCCGGTACGCCGGCGGCGTGCTGTCCGGAGCGGAGATCCGGCTGCTGTCCGAGGCGTACCGGAGCCTGGACGGCGACGGGCTGACCATCGCCGACATCGCGCTGCTGGACGAGTTGGACGCGCTGCTCGGCAAGCCGGTCCGGCGGCCGAAGCCGAAGCGCGACCCGTTCCAGCTCGCCGGGGGCGTCCGGGAGCTGAGCACGTTCGCCGATCGACAGCGGGCGGCCCGGGCCGCCGCCCGGGAGCGGCCGGAGGACTACCGCGACTACGCCCACGTGGTGGTCGACGAGGCGCAGGACGTCTCGCCGATGCAGTGGCGGATGATCGGCCGGCGGGGTCGGCTGGCCTCCTGGACCGTGGTGGGCGACCCTGCGCAGACCGCCTGGACGGGCGACCCGGAGGAGCTGACCCGGGCCCGTGACCAGGCGTTGGGACGGCATCGCCGGTACCGCTACGAGCTGACCACCAACTACCGGAACTCGGCGGAGATCTTCGCGGTGGCGGCGGCCGAGATCCGCCGCCTCGACCCGGACCTGCCGCTGCCCACCGCGGTGCGCTCCACCGGCGTCGATCCCGTCGAGCTGACCGTGCCCGCCGCCGAACTGGCGCCGGCCACCGTGGCGGCGTCCCGTGCGCTGCTGGCCGAGGTCGAGGGGACGGTAGGTGTGATCACGCCGGTGCCGCGCCGGGACGAGGTGGCCGGCTGGCTGGGCGCCCTGGGCGGCTCCCGGCTCCAGGTGGTGACCAGCCTCCAGGCCAAGGGCCTGGAGTACGACGGCGTGGTGCTGGTCGCCCCCAGCGAGATCCGCGCCGACCCGGGTTCGGGCGTACGGACGCTCTACGTGGCGCTGTCCCGGGCCACCCAGCGCCTCACCACGCTGGACCCGGCCGGCTGACGACGGCTCCGGGCCGCTCACTTGCACACATAGCGATGTGAGCATAGATTGAGCCCAGCCGGGGCGGGGAACGAGAGGGTGTGGGCGTGGGCGCAGGTCATGACCACAGCGGCACGGTGGCCAACGCCGCGCAGCGCCACCGGGGTCGACTCTGGGCCGCGCTCGGGCTGCTCACCGCCCTGATGCTGGTCGAGGCGGTGGCCGCGTTCGCCACCGGGTCACTGGCCCTGCTCTCCGACGCCGGGCACATGTTCACCGACGTGCTCGGCATCGGGATGGCCCTCGCCGCGATCACCGCCACCCGCCGCGCGAACACCGACCCGCAGCACACCTTCGGGCTCTACCGGCTGGAGGTGCTGGCCGCCCTCGCCAACGCGGTGCTGCTCGGCGCGGTCGCCGTCTACGTGCTCGTCGAGGCGGTGCGCCGGTTCGGCGAACCGCCGGAGGTCCTCGCCGGACCGATGCTGGCCGTGGCGGTGCTCGGCCTGCTCGCCAATCTCGCCGCGTTCGCGCTGCTGCGCAGCGGGGCGCAGGAGAGCATCAACCTGCGCGGGGCGTACCTGGAGGTGCTCGGCGACCTGCTGGGCTCGCTCGGCGTGATCGGCGCCGCCCTGGTCATCGCGCTCACCGACTGGTGGTGGGCGGACCCGCTGGTCGCGGTCGCGATCGGGCTGTTCATCCTGCCGCGCACCTGGCGACTTGGCCGGGCCGCCGTCCGCATCCTGGTGCAGGCCGCCCCGGAGCACCTCCAGGTGACCGCGGTGCACGACCGGCTGGCCGCGGTGCCCGGCGTCGCCGAGGTGCACGACCTGCACGTCTGGACGCTCACCTCCGGGATGGAGGTGGCCTCGGCGCACCTGACCATGGCCGCCGGCGCGGAGGTCGGCGAGGTGCTGGCCGCCGCCCGGGCCGCCCTGCACGAGGACTTCCGGATCGACCACGCCACGTTGCAGATCGAACCCGGGGCGTCCGCCGGGGCGTGCGGGTCAGTCGAGTGGTAATTAGGACAGGCTTAAATTCGAGTGGCTATTGTGCACTTATGCCGGTTTTAGTCCGACTGTCCGTCCCCGCCGCCGGGGCCGGGTCGGCGCACCGCCGGTAGGCTCGTTCGCGGCCCCCGCCGGGCGGCGCCCTCCGGCGCCTGCGGTGGCCGTCGCCTAATCGCCGCACCACGGCGAGCCGGGGAACCACGCACCTGGGGTGCATCCGCGTCAGCGGTAGGGATCTTCCGTCCCGAACCCGTCAGCTAACCCGGTCGGCGGTTGACGGAAGGACACGTGAATGCCACCAGTGGCACCTGTACGACGGACGGCCGCCCGGTTGGCGGCCCTGCTCGTCGCGACGCTCGCCCTCGGCGTCGCGACCGGGCCGGTCTCCCCCCCCTCGGCGGCCTCCCCGACCGGCCTGCTCGCCGCACCCGGCGGCGACGACGAGGGCGGCACCCCGGCGCTTCGTGCCCAGCTCGACGCGGCCAGCAAGGGCTGGCTGGAGGCGCGGACCGCGTTGAACCGCTCGGTGAGCCGGCAGAAGCAGCTCACCGCCGACCTCGCCACCATCAAGGCCGAGCTGGGCACCCGCGACGCCAAGGTCGGCGAGATCGCCGGGGTCGCGTACCGGACGGGACGGCTCGGCACGGCCGCGGCGCTGCTCGGTAGCAGCAGCCCGGACGGCTTCATGGACCGCGCCGCCGCACTGCAGCAGGTCGCCGCGCACGAGGACCGGGCGCTGCGCGACCTGCTGGACACCCAGGACCAGGCCACCCGCACCCAGGCCGCGCTCAACCGGGAGATCCAGGAGCAGCGCAAGCAGGTCGCGGTGATGGCCAAGCGCAAGCAGCAGGCGGAGCACGCGCTCGAGGTGGCCAACAACCGGGCGCCCAGCGCCGGCGGCGGCACCGTGCAGGGCACCTCCCGGGCGACCGCCACACCGGCGCCGCGCAACGCCGACGGCTCCTGGCCGCCGGAGTCGTGCAGCGTGAACGACCCGACGCCGGCTGACGGCTGCATCACCCCGCGCACGCTGCACGCCCTCCAGCAGGCCAAGGCGGCCGGGTTCACCCGGTACGTCTCGTGCTACCGGCCCAGTGGCTCCGGCGAGCACCCGAAGGGCCGGGCCTGCGACTTCGCGGCGCAGAAGGACGGCTTCGGCGGCGTGGCCACCGGCGGCGACAAGACGTACGGCAACAACCTGGCGGCGTACTTCATCCGCAACGCCGACGCGCTCGCCGTGCTCTACGTCATCTGGTACAGGCAGATCTGGCTGCCGAGCAGCGGGTGGAAGGCGTACAGCGGCGGGAACGGCGACCCGTCCAGCGACCACACCAACCACGTGCACCTGTCGGTCTACTGAGTCCTGGGGTGGCCCTCCCCCGGCGGGCCACCCCCGACCGGGCACGCCGACCGTCCGGCGCCGCTACGCCCCACGACGTACGCCGGATGTCGTCCCGCGCCCCACGACGGCGGGCCGACGGCGGACCAGCATCGGTGGCATGAGCCGACTCTCCCCCACCGGACGCAAGGCCCTGCTCACCCTGCACCTGGTCACCTCGCTGGGCTGGCTCGGCGCTGACCTGGTGCTGCTCACCCTGGGTGTCGCCGGGCTGCGCGGGGCCGACCCCGAGTCGGTCTACCCGACCGCCGGGCTGCTGGTCACCTACCTCTTCGCCCCGCTGAGCGTGGCGGTGTGGCTGGTCGGGGTGGCGAGCGCGCTGCTCACCCCGTGGGGTCTGCTGCGCTGGCGCTGGGTGCTGGTGAAGTTCGCGATCACCACCGTGATGCTCGGACTGGTCCTGCTGCTGCTCACCCCGACCGTGCGCCGGCTCGGCGACCTGGCGCCGGACCTCACCGCCCGGGACCGGCTGGACCTGGTCATCCCGCCCGCGGTCTCCAGCACCCTGTTGATCATCGCCACCGTGCTCTCCACGTACAAGCCGTGGGGACGGCTGCGGCGGGCGACCGCGCCGGCGAGCCGGCGGGCGGTGCCGGCCGGCCGGCGGGCCTGACTCAGGCCGCCCGCCCCTCCAGGGTCGCGCCGAGGCGGCTGGCCAGCCCGAGGTGGGCCGCCCGGGCCTGCCGGAAGGCGTACCCGAACAGGGGCGCCGGGGCGGAGAGGGTGATCTCGACGTCGATCCGCACCACGCCGTCCGGCTCATCCCGCAGCCGGGTGTGGTTGCGCACGGTGGTGGCCGGCTGCTGCCGGGCCACGGTCACCACCTCGTCCTCGGTGGCGACCAGCACGTCGGCCTGGTAGGTGACCGGAAAATGCAGCGGGCCGAGCTCCAGCCGGTCGGTGATCGCGTAGCTGGCCAGGGCGCCGGGGCGGGGCGGCAGCTCGCGGACCCGGACGATCAGCGGGTGCAGCTCGCCCTGCCGGTTCAGGTCACCGAGCAGGGCCAGCGCCTGCGCCCGGGTGCAGCGGGCCTGCACCGTGTAGCTGAAGCTGTCGCTGTTGAGCAAGCGGTGCCCCCTCGCCGTCGACGGTCCGGACGATCGTCCCGTACCGGGGCCTGGCTGGCAACGGTCGAAGGTCCCCCGCCGCGCGCTCGAGCATGACGCCGGGCCGGCGGGGAGGCCGGGCGACGTGGAGCTCTCCGGCCTGGGCGAGCGAGCGCGGGGTCAGGCGCCGGGGAGCAACTCGGAGCCGCTGTCGGCGAAGTAGGGATCGGGAGCGCCGAAGAGGCCGAGCAGACCGGTCACCCAGAGCTGCCGGTGTACGAAGCGGCTCGGCTCGGTGACCACCAGCTTGACGCCGCTGACCTCGGCGGTCTGGAAGCCGGCCACCATCGCGCTGATGCCGACCGAGTCGATGAAGTGGACCAGCCGCATGTTCAGCTCGATCCGGGACGGACGGCCCTTCGCGAGCACCTCGGCGATCGCCTCACGCACCTCGTACGCGGTGTCGACGTCGATCTCGCCCCGCGGAGCGATCTGGACGACACCACCCGACAGAACCGACTTCACGATCGACAGGCTCACGCGAGCACCTCCACTCGCCCTTGCGGGCGCCTCATCAGTACGCGGGCCGCGACCGAGAGTATTCCTCCGACGCCTTCGGTCGCCACCCCTCGGGATGAGCAATTCGCGGACTGGGCACACCTGGGCATCCCACTCCGGACCCGATGATTCCTGATTTCCCTGGGACAACTCTCTGGAGATTCAACGACCGACGGTGCCGGCCGATCCGCCGACCCAGGGTAGCGGGCCGCCGCCCGTCTGGCCCGCACCCGGCGATCCCGGCGCGTTCGGGCGGTTCCTCCCCCCGTACGCCGGGCGGGGGCGGCCGGCCCGCCGGGGTGGTTTGCGCCGACTCCCGGGCGGGCACAGCCCGGTGAGCGAACCGTCACACGCCGGATGACCACCGGAGTCCGATGTGACCCCCGGGACTTCGGCACCCCGAGGAGGTAACACGATGTTCGGAACCACCCTGCTGGACCGCCGGAGCAAGCCCGAGCGGATCGCGGACCAGGCGTGGGAGCAGCTGCTCTCCGCCGTCAGTTCCGCCGGGGACAGCGTCCGGGACGTCGCCCGCTCCGCCCGCCGCAACGGCTCGGGGCTGGCCGACGATGCCACCGACCTGGTCGGCACCGCCGCCGACGAGGCCCGCCGCCGGGCCAGCCTCGCCGTCGACGCGCTCGCCGGCCGCCGGCCGGCCCTGCCCTGGAGCATGCTGATCGCCGCGGCGTTGGCCGGCGCGGCGCTCGGCTGGGCCGCCGGCACCGCCGCCCGGGCCGCCGGGAGCCGCCTGCGCGAGCTGGACGAGATCGAGTTCGTGGACGTGGACCGGCCGGACTCCCCGGTCGGCCTGGACGACTGATCAACACCGAACCCACGCGGCGGCGTTCCCGAGCCGGGGCGCCGCCGCGTGGTTCGGTGCGGCTCAGAACGCGGTGACGTTCGCCGGCGCCCGCTCGGCCCGGCTGAGCGCCCGCAGCACGGCCGGCTGCCCGTGCCGGCGTACGGCGAGGCGGGCGAGCAGGGCCAGCACCGGATCCAGCGCCTCGGCGGGCAGTTCCGGGGTGGGCACGCCGACGCTCACCGCGAGGTCGTCTGAGTGCACGGCGAGCTCCATCAGCCGAGTGGTGAGGTAGTCCTCCAGGGCCAGCGACCACGGCCCCCGGGCCAGGTGCACGACCCGGCCGTCCGGCTCGGCCGGCAGCGCGGCGGACAGGTCGTCGACCGCCGCGCCGGCCGCGGCGAGCAGCGCCGCGGGGCCGTCGGCGGCGATCCGCTCCCCGGAGCGGCGGATGCCCACGTTCACCTCGTCGTCGACCGGGGCGCCGAGCCAGGTGCCCCGGGCGTAGTGGTCGAGCAGGCCGACCGGCTCGCCCGGCGGGACCGGCTCGGCGAGCACCCCGGGCACGGCGAGGATCTGGGACGCCAGGTGGCCGGCGAGCCCACCGACCCGGAACTCCGCGAGGGCGCTGGCCGCGTCCCACTCCTTCGCCACCGCCGGGTCGGCAAGCAGCGTCACCGCCGAGCGAGCGGCGGTCAGGTAGGCGATCCTGATCGGATGCATCGGGCGTACCCCTCTCGTCGCGGGTGCGGTAGGCCGAGCCTACTCACCAAGATCGACCCCGCCGGTACCCCACCCGGATCGGGTGACGGCACGTCACCCGGGGCGCGGACAGGATCGGTGGTGCGGGTGTCCGCGCCGGCCGCCGACGCCCGCGCCGCGAACCGATCCGGGAGGGAGCCACCGATGGCCACCGCGACCATCACGCGTACCGACCAGGACATCCAGTCCGACGTGCTCGACGAGCTGACCTGGGAGCCCCGGGTACGTCCCAACGAGATCGGGGTGACCGTCACCGAGGGAGTGGTGACGTTGACCGGCTCGGTGGACAGTTACGCCAAGAAGTGGGCCGCCGAACGGGCCGCGCACCGGGTGTCCCGGGTCCGGGCGGTCGCCAACGACCTCGCCGTCCGGATCGCCACCTCGGCCGAGAAGAGCGACCCCGAGATCGCCACCGCCGCCAGCCGGGCCCTGGAATGGGACGCGTTCGTGCCGATCGAGGCGCTGAACGTGACCGTCGCCGACGGCTGGGTCACCCTGCACGGCGAGGTCGAGTGGGAGTACCAGCGCCGGGCCGCCGAGCGGGCGGTCGGTCGGCTCACCGGCGTACGCGGGGTGAGTAACGGGATCACCGTCCGGCCGGGCATCAGCGCCGACGCGCGCGGGCTGGCCGAGCGGATCGTGGACGCGCTGGCCCGCAACGGCGCCACCGAGGCGGAGGGGATCAGCGTCCGGGTGCACGGCGACACGGCGGTGCTCGCGGGCCTGGTGCACTCGATCCCGGAGCGCGAGGAGATCGAGCGGGTCGTCTGGTCCGCGCCCGGCATCCGCGAGGTGCACAACCATGTGACAGTGGGGCGTTGAGTCGAACCACCCCGGGCGGGTGATCCCCGCTCACCCGGCCGCGGACGAGGGTGGGAACCATGACTGATCCGAACGGGCTGACCACACCCGGGCGTCCCGCGCCCGGGTCCACCCTGACGGCGACCCGGATCGGCCGGTGACGGCCCGATGACGACGCCACTTCAGGTCACCACCGCCCGGTTGCGGATCCCGGTGACCGAGACGGACCACGCCCGCGGGCCGGTCGACGCGCCGGTGACCATCGTCGAGTACGGCGACTACCAGTGCCGGTTCTGCGGGGCCGCGTACGCGAACCTGGCCGAGCTGCTGCGCCAGCGGGCCGACACCGTCCGGCTGGTCTACCGGCACTTCCCCATCGCCAACGTGCACCCGTACGCGGAGAGCGCGGCCGAAGCCGCCGAGGCCGCCGGCCGGCAGAGCCGGTTCTGGGAGATGCACGACTGGCTCTACCAGCACCAGGACCAGCTCGACCCGGTGCACCTTTCGCTCGGCGTCGAGCAGCTCGGACTGCCGCCCGACGAGATCGGCGCGGAGGTCGGGCGGCACGCGCACGCCGACCGGGTCCGGCGCGACTTCGTCGGCGGCATCCGCAGCGGGGTCAACGGCACCCCGACCCTCTTCGTCAACGACGTCCGCCACGAGGGCGGCTACGACCTGGCCGACCTGCTGGCCGCCGTCGACGCCGCCGCGAACGCCTGACCCGACGCGGCAGAGCCGTCAGATCAACCCTGATGGACGGCAGAGCCGTCAGATCAACCCTGGTGGACGGCAGAGCCGTCAGATCAACCGGAGCTCACGGGCCCGCCGGACCGCTTCGCGCCGGCGGGTCGCGTCGAGCTTGCGGTAGATGTTGCGGACGTGGGTCTTCACCGTGTTGACCGACAGGGACAGCTCGCTGGCGATCTCCACGTTGGACAGGATGCTCTGCAGATAGCGCAGGATGGTCAGCTCCCGCTCGGTGAGCGGCTCGTCGAGCGCCCGTTCCGGCCCGCCCGGCCGCTCCGGCGGCTCGTCGGCGCGCCGCTCGTCCGCCCCCCGCACCAGGTCGCTCACCGTCGCCCAGTGCGCCGTACCGGAGTCCAGGTGGGTCGCGAGCAGGTCGCGTGCCCCCGGGTCGGCGCGGGTGAAGACCCGCCGGTAGCCCTCCGGCCCGGCCAGGTCGAGCACCTGCTCCAGGACCCGCCCGGCCCGCCGGTCGTCGCCGCCCTCGCGGGCCAGCACCGCGTCGAGGAGGCCGGCGGCGAGCCGTACCGGCAGCGGCCAGGAGCGGGCCGTAGGCCCCGCCCAGTCGGGCAGCGCCCGCCCGGCGGCCCGCGGGTCACCGGCCCGCAGCTCCACCCGGGCCAGCGCCACCCCCAGGGCCGCCGCCGGCCCGCCGGAACTGGTCGGCCGATCCGGCGCACCGGGCCCGGCCTCCCCGTCCGGGCCCGGCCCGCCACCCCGCCCCGGCTCGTCCACCCAGGAGGCCGGTGGCTCCGCCGGGCCGGCCTCGCCCGCCGTCGGGGCGGCGCGCAATGCGTCGGTGAGCCGGGCGCGGGCGGTGTCCGCGTCGCCGACCGCCGCGCGGAGCTGCGCCTCGCCGGCGATGAGCCAGGCGGCCAGCTCCGGCCCGGGCGCGGTCTCCCGGGCCTCGGCGACGGCCCGCAGGGCCGCGGCCGGCTCGCCACCCGCCGCCAGCAGCTCGGCCCGGCAGAGCGCGGCCAGCGCGGCCGCCACCGGGTCCGCGGTGGCCGGGCCGGCGAGCGTCAGGTGCGCTGCGGCCTCCGTCGGCTCGTCCCGGTGCCAGGCCACCAGGGCCAGCGCCAGGTACGCGTATCCGCAGTCCACCCGGCAGGACCAGCCCTGGCAGGGCGGCATGCCCAGCGCCTCCCGGGCGGTCCGCTCGGCCGCCCGCAGCTCGCCCCGGACCACGTCCAGCAGCGCCGACCGGCTCGCGCAGACCAGTTCCGTCCGCGGCCGGCCCGCCTCCCGGGCGGCGGTGAGCGCCTCGGCGAACCGCTCCCCGGCGACCGACAGCTCCCCCTCGGCCAGCGCGGCCAGGCCGAGCGCGGTGCCGGCGACCGCCCGGGCGTCGGCATCCTCCCCGGCCCCGGCGCGCGGGTCGTCGCCCGGCCCGGCCGGGGTGGGGCGGGTGGCGAGCAGCCGGGCCGCGGCCCGGCGTACCGCCCCGTGGTCGTCGCCGAGCCGGGCCAGGGTGAGTTCCAGCGCGGTGGCCAGCCGGCGGAAGCGGTCCCGGCGTGGCGCGGGCAGGTCGCGGGCGTACCCGACGGCGCGCCGCAGATGCCCGGCGGCGGCCTCGGCGTCGCCCGCGTACGCCCGCTCCGCGGCGCAGGCCAGCGCCAGCTCCGGGTCCCGGCCGACCGCCTCGTCGGGCGGCGCGGCCGGCGGTTGGCCGACCGAGACCTCCCGCTCGTACGGCACCAGCTCCGGCCACCGGGCGATCAGCAACTCGGTGGCCCGGTCCCACTCGCCGCCGGCCAGCGCGTGCCGCAGCGCCTCCGCCGGCCGGCCGTTGCCCGCGTACCAGCCGGCGGCCCGCAGGTGCAGGTCGCGCAGCTCCTCGGTGGGCAGCCGGCCCAGCTCGTCGCGGAGCAGGTCGGCGAGCAGCGGGTGGCACCGGTACCAGGGCGGGCTCCCGCCGTCGTGCTGGAGGAAGCCGCCGGCCCGGGCCAGGTCGGCCAGCATCTGGCCGGCATCGGCCCGCCCGGTCACCGCCTCCGCCAGGTCGGCGCAGACGGCCGCGGCGACGGCGCTGCGCCGCAGCACGTCCCGGGCGTCCGGAGCCAGCGGGGCGAGCACCTCGTCACGCAGGTAGCCGGCCACGTCCGGCTGGTCACCGCCGAACCGCACGACCGCCCGGGCCGGGTCCGCCTCGGCGCGCAGCGCCAGCGCGGCGAAACGCAGGCCCGCCGGCCAGCCGCCGGTGCGGTCCCGCAGCCGCGGCACCGCCGCGGCGGGCAGCGGCACCGCGTGCGCCACCAGCAGGTCGGCGACCTCGTCGTCGGTGAAGGCCAGTTCGGCCGGGCCGATCTCGGTCAGCTCCCCGGCCAGCCGCCAGCGGTGCAGGGCCAGCGGCGGCTCGGTGCGCGCCCCGGCGACCAGGCGCAGCCGCCCGTCCGTGTGCCGGAGCAGGAACTCCAGCCCGGTCAGCGCGGCCGGGTCGGTGATCCGGTGCAGGTCGTCCAGGACCAGCAGCACCGGACGGTCCCGGGCGGCGAGCGCCGCCGCGAGCAGTTCGAGCTGGTCGGGCCGGGGCGGCGCGTCCGGCACGGGCGGCGGGGTTCCGCCGTCCGGTCCGCCCGCCACGGCGGCTCGCAGCGCCGCCGCCAGGTACGACCAGAGCCGCTCACCGGTGTCGCCGTCCTCCACCGCCACCCAGGCCGGCGGCGGCTCGGCCCGGGCGGCGCGCGCCCAGGTGGCGAGCAGGGTGGTCTTGCCCCAACCGGCCGGCCCGGAGACCAGGGTCACCGGGCCGGCCACCCCGCGGTCCAGCCGGTCCAGCAGCCGGGGCCGGACCAGCACCGGCTCGGGCGGCGCGGGCGCGGCCAGCCGGGACGCCAGCAGCGTCGGCCCGGCCGGCACCACCGGGATCCTGCCCCCCGTCCCCGCGCCGCCCGCCGTCCCACCGCCGGGCGCGGTGACGCCGAGCCCGGCACCGCCAGCAGGCGCGGTGACGTCGGACGGTGTCTCGGCGACCTCGACGCGGTCGGACTCCTCCGGCATGCGGCCCTCCCCCGTGGCGTCCGCTCCCCCGGCGGTGCGGGCAGCGGTTACCCGGCCCGGGCCGGTTCACCCCTTCGGGGCGAACCCGCTTCACCCGGGCGGGCCGGACGCTGGAGGCACGCGGGCGGCCGGCCGCGCGTGACCGGCCGCCCGGCGACCCGCGACGACGGGAGGGGCAGGTGACACGGATGGGACGGCTGACCGGTGGCGCGACCACCCTCGCGGTGGTCGCCGGGGCGACCGCCGGGCGTGCCCTCGTACGCCGGTGGCGGCGCCGGCCCCGCGCGGCCGGCGACCCGCGGCCCGGGCGCTGGCAGGTGGTGACCGTGGCCGGCCGGCCCGAGGAGGTGCTCCCGCCCGGGCGGTGGCCGGAGCCGCTGCGCCGGCTCGACGGCGTGGTGGAGCTGTACGCCCGGCTGGCCCCCGGCGGGCGCGGCACCGAGTTGGCGGCCCGGCCGCTCGGCGGCGAGCCGAAGCTGCCCGGGATGGCCGCCCACCTGGTCGGGGACGACCCGGGCCGGTTCCTCCGGCAGGTGTTGCGCGAGGCCAAGCAGCTCGCCGAGACCGGGGAGGTGCTCCGCGCCGACCGCTCCCGGCTGGACCGCCCGGGGGTGTCCGGGTGAGGGCGCTCTGCTGGGAGGGCGCCGACGAGCTGGCGGTGCGCCAGGTGCCCGACCCGGAACTGCGCAACGCGCAGGACATGATCGTCCGGGTACGGCGCAGCGTCACCTGCGGGGCGGACCTGCCGCTGCTGGCCGGGCGGATCCCGCACCTGGCCGCCGGGGACGTGCTCGGGCACGAGTTCCTCGGTGAGGTGGTCGAGGTCGGCCCGGAGGTACGCCGGCACCGCATCGCCGATCGGGTGGTGGTCTGCGCCGCGGTCGCCTGCGGTGTCTGCTGGTTCTGCCGGCAGGGCCTCTTCGCCTGCTGCGACAACGGCACCGCCGACGGTGCGGCGGCCGAGGTGGCGTGGGGTCAGCCCACCGCCGGCTGCTACGGCCACCCCGCCCCGATGGGCGGCTTCGCCGGCAGCCACGCCGAGTACGTGCGGGTGCCGTACGCCGACGTCGGTGCGTTCAGTGTGCCGGAGGCGGTCAGCGACGACCGGGCCGTCTTCGCCTCGGACGCCGCGCCGACCGGCTGGATGGGCGCCGAGCTGGGCGACGTGACGCGCGGCGACGTGGTGGCGGTCTGGGGTGCGGGGGCGGTCGGCCAGCTCACCGCCGGCGCCGCCCTGCTGCGCGGCGCGCACCGGGTGGTGATCGTCGACGACCACGACGACCGACTGCGGATGGCCGAGCGGCACGTCGGCGCGGAACCGCTCAACTACCGGTACGTGGACGTCCCCGCCGAGCTGCGGGAACGCAGCGGCGGAAGGGGCCCCGACGTGTGCGTGGAGGCGGTCGGCATGGCGGCCGGGCCGCCAGGGCTGCTCGGCCGGCTCGGCGGCGGCGCGGAGCGGCCGCTGGCGCTGCGCGAGGCGGTGCACGCCTGCCGCAAGGGTGGCACCGTGGTGGTCCTCGGCACCTGGACCGGCTTCGTCGACACGTTCCCGCTCGGCGCGGTGATGAACAAGGGGCTGACCGTGCGCAGCGCCCGGCAGCACGGGCAGCGCTGGATCCCGATGCTGCTGGACCGGATGGCCCGCGACGAGCTGCGGACCGAGCACCTGGCCACCCACCGGCTGCCGCTGGAGCGGGGCCCGGACGGCTACACGCTCTTCCGCGACCGCGCCGACGGCTGCGTCCGGGCGGTCTTCTCCCCGTGATCGGCGCGGCCGGGAGTGGCACACTCGGCGGATGCGCGACGACCGCCCGTACGATCTCGTCCTCTTCGGCGCCACCGGGTTCACCGGCGGCCTCACCGCCGAATACCTGGCCCGGCGCGCCCCGGACGGGCTGCGCTGGGCGCTGGCCGGGCGCAACCCGGGCAAGCTGGCCGCGGTGCGGGACCGGCTCGCCGCGCTCGACCCGGGCCTGGCCGAGCTGCCGCTGCTGACCGCGGACGCCACCGACCCGGCGTCGCTGCGCGTGGTCGCGGAGAGCGCCCGGGTCGTCGCCACCACCGTCGGCCCGTACATCCACCACGGGGAGCCGCTGGTCGCGGCCTGCGCCGCCGCCGGCACCGACTACGTCGACATCACCGGCGAGCCGGAGTTCGTCGACCTGACGTACGTGCGGCACCACGCGGAGGCGGTGCGCACCGGGGCGCGCCTGGTGCACGCCTGCGGCTTCGACTCGATCCCGCACGACCTGGGCGCCTGGTTCACCGTGCGGCAGCTCCCCACCGACGGGCCGGTCACGGTGGACGGTTACGTCCGGGCCGGCGGGCGCTTCTCCGCCGGGACCTACCACTCGGCGCTCACCGCGTTCTCCCGCACCGCGGAGATGAACCGGGCGGCGAAGGCGCGCAAGGCGGTCGAACCGCGGCCGGAGGGGCGCCGGGTCCGGGCCGTGCCGGGGAAGGTAGGCCGGGTGAAGGAGCTCGGCCTGTGGGCGGTGCCGCTGCCCACCATCGACCCGCAGGTCGTCCGCCGCTCGGCGGCCGCCCGCCCGGAGTACGGCCCGGACTTCCGCTACCGCCACTTCGCCGCGGTGAAGCGACTGCCGACCATCCTCGCCGCCGGGGTGGGATTGGCCGGCCTGGTCGGGCTGGTGAAGCTACCGCCGACCCGGCGCTGGCTGCTCGGCCGGCTCTCCTCCGGGCAGGGCCCGAGCGCCGAGCAGCGGGCGAAGTCCTGGTTCCGGGTCCGGTTCGTCGGCACCGGCGGTGGCCGGCGGGTGCTCACCGAGGTGGCCGGCGGCGACCCCGGGTACGACGAGACCGCCAAGATGCTCGCCGAGTCCGCCCTCTGCCTGGCGTACGACGACCTGCCGCCCACCGCCGGGCAGGTGACCACGGTGACGGCGATGGGTGACGCCCTGCTGGACCGGCTGGTCCAGGCCGGCATCACGTTCCGGGTGGTCGACGCTTGACCCTCGACCGACTTGAGGGCCCAGGATCCGACGTCGTGGAGAGCGAACTGCGCAGCATCGGCGAGCTGGCCCGGAGCAGCGGGCTGACGGTCAGCGCGCTGCGGTTCTACGACCGGTCCGGCGTGCTCGTCCCGGCCCGGGTCGACCCGGCCACCGGCTACCGCTGGTACACCGACGACCAGGTCGCCCCGGCGCGCCTGGTCGCCGGGCTGCGCCGGGTCGGCATGCCGCTGGCCGGGATCGCCGAGGCGCTGCGGCACCGGCACCAGCCGGCCGTGGTGCACCGGCTGCTGGACGCGCACCTGCGCCGGCTGGAGGACGGCCTCGCCGACGCCCGCCGTGAACTCTCCCGGATCCGCACCCTGATCGACCCGGAGGAGATCCCGTTGACCACCCGCCTCGTGCTGTCCCGCGTCGACCTGGCCGCCGCCGTCGACGCCGTCCGGTTCGCCGTCGGCACCGACCCCGAGCTGCCGGTGCTGGCCGGCGTGCTGCTGGACGTCGAGCCGGACGGCGTACGGCTGGTCGCCACCGACCGGCACCGGCTGGCCGTGGCCCGGGTCACCGGGAAGATCGACGGCCCGGCCGTGCGCGCACTGCTCCCGGTGGACGTGGTGGACGCGCTGCGCGCCCTGCTGGACACCGGCGCCGGGATCACCCCGGAGGCGCACCTCACCGTCGGCCCGGACCGGGTCGAGGTCTCGGTCGCCGGCCGCGTCGTGGCCACCGCCGTGCCGTCCTACGACTTCCCGGACTACCGCCGACTGCTGCACGGGCAGGTCACCGGCGCGCCCACGTTCCGGATCCCGGTCGACGTGGTCGCGCTGCGCGCCGCGCTCACCGCCGGCGGCGCACCGATGCTGGTCCGCGAGCACGACGGGGTACGCGCCGAGGTGGCCGTGCTCGGTCTGGACGAGCGGGGCGGGGTGCGGGTGGTCGGGCCGGACGAGACGGCCGGGCCGGACGCGGTGCGGGTGGGCGTGAACCGGGAGTACCTGCTCGACGCGTTGGACGCCGGGGACCGGGGTCAGCTGGTGCTGGAGCTGGACGGCCCGATCGCCCCGCTGGCCGTGCGCCGCCCGGACGACGAGGACGTCTTCTCCATCCTCATGCCGGTCCGGCTCTGACCGGCCGTGCGGGTGCCGGGCGGGCGGGACGGGCCGCGACGGTAGCATCTGAGGGTCCCACCTGACTGCCTGGACGGAGGCGTACGGAGCAGCATGCTCGACATGGAGTTGATCCGGAAGGATCGCGAGGCGGTGGCGACCGCGCTGGCGAAGCGTCTGGATCCCGCCGAGGTCAACCGGGCGCTGGACGAGATCCAGCGGCTCGACCAGGAACGTCGCGCCCTGATCACGGAGATCGACGCCGAGCGGCAGCGCCGCAAGGCGGAGGCGCGGGCGTACGCGGAGGCGAAGCGGTCCGGCGCCACGCCGGAGCCGGTCGCGCCGGAGGCCGAGCGCAAGCAGCTCGCGGAGCTGGAGTCCCAGCTCGACGAGGTGCAGTCCCGGCTGCGCTCCGCCATGAGCGAGCTGCCCAACCTGCCCGCCGACGATGTGGTCGCCGGTGGCAAGGAGGCGAACCAGGTCGTCAAGACCTTCGGCGCGCCGCCGGACATCGAGAAGATCCGGGACCACGTGGAGCTGTCCCGCGCGCTCGGCCTGGTCGACCACGAGCGGGGCGTCAAGCTCGGCGGCTCCGGCTTCTGGATGTACACCGGCATGGGTGCCCGGCTGGAGTGGGCGCTGGTCAACTGGCTGATCGAGCAGAACATCACGGCCGGGTACGAGTTCCTGCTCCCGCCGCACCTGCTGCTCGACTCCGCCGGTTTCGCCGCCGGGCAGTTCCCGAAGTTCTACGACGACGTCTACCACCTGGACAAGCAGTCCGCCCCGCGCGGCCAGTTCCTGCTGCCCACCGCGGAGACGGCGATCCTCGGCGCGTTCCAGGACGAGATCCTGGAGACCGCGAAGCTGCCGCTGAAGGCGTTCGCGTACACCCCGTGCTACCGGCGTGAGGCCGCCGGCTCGCACTCGGACGAGCGCGGCACGGTGCGCGGCCACCAGTTCAACAAGGTGGAGATCTTCCAGTTCACCCTGCCCGAGCAGGCGGACGCCGCGCTGGCGGCGATGGTCGCCCACGTGGAGGGCCTGGTCGAGAAGTTGGGGCTGCACTACCAGACCAGCCTGCTCGCGGCCGGCGACGCCAGCGCCGCCATGAAGAAGACCCTCGACGTCGAGGTCTGGATGCCGAGTACCGGCAAGTACAAGGAGGTGTCGTCGGTCTCCTGGGGCGGCGACTACCAGGCCCGCCGGGCGGCCATCCGCTACCGCGAGCCGGGCGGCAAGCAGACCCGCTTCGTGCACACCCTGAACGGCTCGGCGCTGGCCACCAGCCGGCTCTTCCCGGCCATCCTGGAGCAGTTCCAGCAGGCCGACGGCTCGGTGCTGGTGCCGGAGGTGCTCCGCGACAAGCTGGGCGCCGACCTGCTCACCCCGATCCGCTGACCGGTCGACCCGCGACGGCGGGGGTCGGGCACCGCCCGGCCCCCGCCGTTCGTCGGGCGTCCGCGTCTCCGCTGACGTCGGCTACTCGGCCTTGACCAGCCGCAGCGCGAGTTCGGGACAGACCTTGACCGCCTTGAGCGCGCCCTGGCGCAGCCAGGTGGGCACCGGGGTGGCGGGGAAGGCGGGGTATCCGTTGCCGTCGAGCCGGATGAAGTCCGGCACCACGTGGGCGCAGAGCCCGTGACCGTCGCAGCGGGACCAGTCCAGGGTGAGCTTCTGCGGGTTGGCGTCGGGTGCCCCGGGCAGGCCCAGCACGCCCGTCACCCGCTTGCCGCAGCCCTCGCCGGTGGCGTGCAGCCGAAGGTCCTCGGCGAACACCTCCACGGCGGAGAGGGCGAAACGCGCGGTGCCGTCCGGGTGGCTGCACGCCCCGCGCCCCTTCACGTTCCCGGCCGCGGCCCGGACCACCTCGATCGGGGCGCTGCCGGAGACCGCGAGGTCGACGGCGCGGGCCAGGTCGGGCAGGCCCATCTTGCACGGCCCGCACTGCCCGGCGGACTCGCCGGCCAGGTATCGGACCACCTGGGCGGCCTCGCCGAGCGGGCAGGTGTCCCCGCTGAGCGGGACGATGATCCCGGCGCCGAGGGTGCCGCCGACGGCGGCGAGGCCCGTGCGCGACACCTCGGCCCGGTCCGCCGCCTCCGGGGTGATCCACTTGCCGTGGTAGCCGCCCATCAGGATCCCCGGCCCGTCGGGCACCTCGCACAGTTCGAGGATCTCCCGCAGCGGGGTGCCGGCGGCGCACTCCACCACCGCCGGGCGCTTCGCCGCCCCGGTGACGGTGAGCAGCACGGTCCCCGGCTCGTCGTCGGTGCCGAGCGCGGCGTACTCGTACGGGCCGATGCGGGCGGCGACGGCCAGCTGGGCGAACGTCTCGGCGTTGGAGAGCAGGGTGGGCAGCCCGTTGACACCCGAGTCGCTGGAGCGCCTCTTGGTGCCGGGCGGGATGTGCGGCAGACCGTTGATGCCGTTGACCAGCGCGCCGCCCTCGCCGGAGATGAACCGGTGCGGCACGGTGACGATGCTGGTCGGTACCGGCATCCGCCGCTCCTGCAGCGCCTCGGTGAGCGACGGCCGGCCGACGTCGTCGTCGGCCACGCCGATCACGATCTCCTCGGCATCCAGCGCGTACGCGGCCAGCGCCGCGCCGTCGAGGATGAGGTGCGGGGCGCGGGTGAGCAGCACCTTGTCCTTCCAGCTCGCCGGCTCGCCCTCGGTGGCATTGACCACCACCACGGCGGAGAGGTCCTGCCGCTCGCCGGACTCCAGCACCGCGCGCAGCTTGCGGGCGAACGGGAAACCCGCCCCGCCCTTGCCCTTGAGGTCGATCGCCTCGGCGAGCCGGAGCAGCGCGGCCGGTTCCATCGGCCCGATCGGCCCGTGCACGTGCTCGTGGGCCGTCAGGTCGAGCCGGCCGAAGTCGGCGAAGCCGGCGGTGAGCCGCGGCTCGCCGACGCACGCCACCGGCGGCACGGTCGTCCGGATCACTTCGCCTCACCGCGCAGCCCGGCCCAGTACGCCCCGTCCACCGCGTCGGCGTTGGCCCGCCGCCGCCGGGTGGACCGGCTCTCCCCGGACGCCCGCAGCGCCCGGCGGGAGGCCAGGTCGACCAGGGTCGGGGTGTCGTCCACGAACGCCGCCTCGGGGGCGTACCGGGCCGGCGGACGCCAGTAGTCCGGTTCCTCCGGCACGTCCTCCTCGACGCTGTGCCGCCCGCCGCCGCTGGGCGGCCCCGCCGAGATCCGGCTGCCCGACACGGGCCCGCCGGAGATCGGGCCGGCCGAGACCGGTTCGCCGGAGACCGGCCGGGTCCCCCACCGGCGCGGGCTGTCCCACGGCTCCTCCGGCTCGTCGGCCCGCCGGGGCGGGGACGAGTAGCGGGCGGCGGCGTCCTCGGCGGACCGGAACCGGCGGGTGGTCCGCTCCTCCTCGTCCCGGTAGCGGCGGGCCGGCCGCTCGGCGTCGCGGCGGCGGCCCGCCGGAACCGGCTCCTCCCCGCGCCGGCGGCGGGCGGCCGCCGCCCGGACCGGCTCGCGCAGCGACCCGGGCTCCGGCACCACCGGTACGGCGAACCGCTCCGGGTCGCGGCGGCGGGCGGTGCCGGCCGGCGCGGTCCAGGTGGTGGAGGACTCCACCCAACTGCCCTCCCGGCCCCGGGCCGGCTTGCTCTCCTCCTTGCCGGCGGCCCGCGTGCGGGTCAGGCCGGCGAGCCGGCCCGTGCTCTCCGGCCGGCCGGTCATCGCCTGGTTCAGGGCGGCGGCCTGGTGCTGCTCCCGGCTGCGCCTGCCGAGGTGGACGGAGAGGCGGACCAGCAGCGCCACCAGCACCAGCAGAACGCAGGCGAGGTAGCTGACCACCACCCAGGTGTTCGCGGCCCGGCCGGCGTTCAGCCCGTGGACCAGCGCGAACGGCCAGGAGACATACGCCATCGAGTGCAGGGCCCGCCAGAACCACTTGGGACCGACGCCGGCGAAGCGCACCCGGATCAGACCGGTCCAGAGCACGCTCACCATGAGGAAGGAGGCGACCGTGCCCAGCCCGACGTAGAGGCCGCTGCCGCCGATGAACGGCACGATCGCGTCGGTCGGCCCGGCCCGGCCGATCGAGATCTTCGTGATGATGTGGACGACCAACCCCGCCACACCGAGGATGCCGGTGGCCCGGTGCGCCGACTGGAGCAGCACCCGGTGCCGGATGAGCAGCACCAGCCGGTCCGTGGCGAGCAGCCCCAACATCACGGTGAGGCTGAGGGAAACCAGGGCGACCACCCCGGCGAAGAACTCGGTGAAGAAGAATCCGTACGCGTACATGGCGCTGCCCGCGCCGGCCAGCTCGATGCCGGCCCACCCGATGGCGAGCGCGGACCCGCCGAGCGCGACCACGGCGGGCTTCGACATGGTCCGGGCGCCACGGCTGCTGCTGGTGGTCCGGACCGTCAACGGCTTCTCGTGCTGCTGTGCCCGGGCCATCTGCTCCTCGATCGTCTCGCGGCGGCGCCCCCACCGACCGCACCCTGCTCCCTCCTCCGGTACGGACGGACGGCGCGCACGGATCAGGGGCGGTGGCGAATTTCTCGACCGGTCCGTCGAACCGGCCGGCGGCCGCACCCCTCCTTTCACGCGCCGAGCAGCCAGCCGTTCTCCTCGGCGGCCCGGACCGCGTCGGCCCGGTTGCGGGCTCCGGTCTTGCCGATCGCCGAGGAGAGGTGGTTGCGGACCGTCCCCTCGGAGAGGTGCAGCGTCGCGGCCAGGTCGGCGACCGTCCCGCCGCCCCGGGCGGTACGCAGCACCTCGGTCTCCCGCTCGGTGAGCGGGCTCGGCCCGGTGGCCAGGGTCTCCGCCGCCAGGGTCGGATCGACCACCCGCAACCCGGCGTGCACCCGGCGCACCGCGTCGGCGAGCTGCCGGGCCGGGGTGTCCTTGACCACGAACCCGTTCGCGCCCGCCTCCATCGCCTGGCGCAGGAAGCCGGGGCGGCCGAAGGTGGTCACCACCAGCACTCGGCAGGCGGGCACCGCGGCCCGCAGCGCGGCGGTGGCCGCGATCCCGTCCAGGCCGGGCATCTCCACGTCCAGCAGCGCCACGTCGGGCCGGGTCCGGCGGGCCTCGGGGACCACCTCGTCGCCCCGGCCCACCTCGGCGACGACGGTGAGGTCCGGCTCCAGCGACAGCAGCGCGGCAAGGGCCCCCCGGACCAGCGCCTGGTCGTCGGCGAGCAGCAGCCTGATCGGTTCGCTCATCCGGTCATCCTCCGTCCCGCTCGCCGGCCCCGGCCGGCAGGGCCACCCGGAGCAGGAAGCCTCGGCCGCCGGGACGACGGACGACGGTGACGGTGGCGTCCAGCCGCCGGGCCCGCTCGCGCAACCCGACCAGGCCGTGCCCCGCCGCGTCCGGCTCGCCGGCCGGCCCCCGGCCGTCGTCACGGATTTCCACCGCCGCGGGGTTCACCCGGATCTCGCAGCGTCGCGCCCCGCTGTGCCGGACCACGTTGGTCACGCCCTCGCGGACCGTCCAGCCGAACAGCTCGTCCCGCTCCGCCGGCAGCGACGGCGCCGACTCCGGCAGCTCCGCGGCGATGCCCGCGGCGGCCAACGCCGAGCGGGCGCCGGCCAGCTCCGTCGCCAGGTTCACCCCCCGGTACGCCCCGACGGTGCCGCGCACGTCGGCCAGGGCCAGCCGGGCCAGCCGCTCCACATCCGCGATCTCGGTGGCCGCGCGGGCCGGGTCCAGCTCCAGCAGCCGCCCGGCCAGCTCGGCCTTGACCGCCACCACGGTCAGCGAGTGCCCGAGGATGTCGTGCAGGTCCCGGGCGGTGCGGGCGCGTTCCTCGGCCACCGCCAGCCGGCCGATCTCCTGCTGGGCGGCCTGGAGTTCGGCGTTGCGCTGGGCCAGCCGGGTCACCCCGAACATCGCGAAGGAGGCGAGCACCACCGCGAAGACCACGGTGCCCTCGGGCTCCCAGGCGGGCACCAGCGCGGCGGTGACCGGCGGGGCCAGCGCGGCGAGGACGACCACCACCATCGCCTCGCGGGTGGGCAGCAGGAACACCGCCGCGGCGGCGACGAAGACCAGTGTGGTCAGCCAGCTCCCGTCGGTGCCCGGGATGCCGGCGAGCCCGAGCCCGAGCAGCGCCGCCAGGGCGGTCCAGGCCCGGTCACGCGGGATGCCGCGGTGCGCCTGCCGGCGGCCGCGCGCCCACTGGAAGACCGCGACGTAGAGCACGCCGAAGGCGAGCAGGGTGGCGGCGCCGACCACCCGCCGCCAGAGCTCGGCCTGGTGCAGGGCGGTGAGCAGCGGGATGTTGAGGAAAAAGAGCCAGACGGCGGCGAGCAGCCAGCCGGTGACCCGCCAATGGGTCACCGGCCGCTGGGTACGCTCCGACGGCACGGCCACGACGAACACGCTAGCCTCCGCCGCCGCGGGTCAGACGCGGGTGGTGTCGCGGCGGAACAGCCGGGCCGCGCCGAGGCCGAAGAAGGCGGTCCAGGCGGCGATGTTGCCGACCGCCACCCAGTCCATCCCGTTGCCTGTCAACGGGGACCGGGCGAGCTGGCCGACGCCGTACACCGGGGTGAACTTGGCGATCTGCTGCATCACGTGGGGCAGCATGTCGAGCGGGAAGAACAGGCCGCCGAACATGGCCAGGATCGCCAGCACCGGGCCCATGAACTGCATGACGTTCTCGGCCGGGGCGAGGTAGCCGACGAAGAGGCCGAGCGCGGCGAAGACCAGCGAGCCGAGCCACGCGGTCAGCCCGGACTCGATCCAGACGTGCACCGGCAGCCGGACTCCGGAGGCGGCGCCGACGGCGAACTCGACCAGCACGCCGAGCAGGCCGAGCACCATCGCGGCGGCGACCTTTGTGGTCACGTACGCGGCCGGGCGCAGCGGGGTGAGCCGCAGCTGCCGGCTCCAGCCCAGCGCCCGCTCGGTGGCGACCGCCGCCCCGGCACTGGTGGTGGCGACCATCGCCGCGTATACGGCGAGGCTGATCATGATCCAACCGGTGACCGGCATGCCGTTGTCCAGGTGCTGACCGCGCTGCGGCAGGCCGAAGAGGAGGAAGAAGACCGCCGGCATGATCAGGATGAACACCAGGGTCCGGCGGTTGCGCAGCACCCGGCGGATCTCGATGCCGAGCACGGCGGCGGAGAACCCGCCCAGGGCGGGCGGCCGGCGGTCGTCGGCCCGGGTGGACGAGGCGGTGGTGGGCGAGGCGGTGACGGTCATCTCAGGCTCCGGTCTCAGCGGGTCGGCGGTCAGGCGGCGGTGGTCAGGGCGAGGAAGGCGTCCTCGAGGTTGCGCGAGGTGATCTCCAGGTCCCGGGCGTCGGTCCGGGTCAGCAGGTGCCGGGCCACGAGGTCCGAGTTCTCGGTGTGGACCAGGATCGCGTCGCCGCGTACCTCGACCGCCTGCACACCCGGGAGCGCGGCCAGCGCGGCCTGGTCGGCGCCGGGCAGGGTGGCCCGGACGAGCCGGCCGGCGGCCAGGTTCTTGATCTCGGCGGTGGTGCCGTCGGCGACCACCCGGCCCTGGCGGACCAGCACGATCCGATCCGCGTACGCGTCGGCCTCGTCCAGGTAGTGGGTGGCGAAGAGGACGGTCCGGCCGGAGCGGGCGTCGGCCCGGATCGCCTGCCAGAAGTCCCGCCGGCCCTCGACGTCCATCCCGGTGGTCGGCTCGTCCAGCACCATCAGGTCCGGGTCCGGCAGCAGCGCCAGGGCGAACCGCAGCCGCTGCTGCTGGCCGCCGGAGCACTTGCCCACCGACCGGTCGGCGATGTCGGCGATGCCGGCCCGTTCCAGCACCTCGGCCACCGGCCGGGTGTAGCCGTAGAAGTGCGCGGTCATCCGTACCGTCTCGGCGACGGTGAGGTCCTTGAGCAGTCCGCCGGTCTGCATCACGGCGGCGACCCGGCCGAGCCGGACGGCGTCGGCCGGCGTGCCGCCGAAGAGCCGGACCGTGCCGGCGTCCGGGCGGGCCAGGCCGAGCAGCATGTCCACCGTGGTGGTCTTGCCGGCGCCGTTGGGGCCGAGGAAGGCGACCACCTCGCCCGGCTCGATCCGGAGGCTGAGTCCGTCGACGGCGGTCACCGGGCCGAAGGTCTTGGTGATTCCGGCCAGTTCGACGGCCGGTGCGGTGTCGGTCATGACAAGAATATTGCGGCCGGCGGGGCCAGGTGCCGCGGAGCGCGCGTCACCTTTGGACCATGACATTTGTCAGGCCCGCCCCGGGCCGGCCGGGCGGGTCGGTCAGTGCCCCTCGCGGGCCCGGCGGGGCAGCAGGAACGCGCCGAGGAGGGTGACCAGCAGCAGGCCCAGCTCCGCGACGAGGGTGACCCGCACCGCGTGCGACACGCCGTGACCGATTCCGTCGAAGAAGACGGTGCCGAGCAGGGCGACGCCGAGCGCTCCGCCGAACGCCACGCACACCGAACTGGCGCTGGCGTCGCTGGCCACCATTCCCACCGGACCGAACGCGCTGCGGGTCACCGACGGACTGCTCGCCATCCTCCGCGCCGGCGGCGTGCCGCCGCAGCAGGCCGCGTGGTTCCTCGACCGGCTCTTCCTCTACATCGCCGGGGACGCCTACGAAGGCGCCCTCTACGCGGAGAAGGTCCGCGCCGCGGGGCAGGACCAGGAGACCTGGTGGGCGCGGATGCGCGAGCAGCTCAGCGGGTACTACGGGAGCCTGCCGGCGAACCGCTACCCACACCTGCGGGAGCACCTGGACGCGCTGCTCGCCGGCGACGGCGACACCCGCTTCGACTTCGGCCTCGACCTGCTGATCCAGGGCGTCGCCGGGTACGTGCCACGCCGGGAGTGACGGCGGCCGGGCCGGGTAACCGCCCAGAGTCCGCGCACCGCGACACCGGGAGGCCACCATGGCGGCACCGACGGGACGGGTCGACACGATCGTGCTGATTCACGGGCTCTGGATGACTTCGCGCAGCTGGGAACACTGGGTCGACCGGTACCAGGCACGGGGCTTCCAGGTGCTCACCCCGGCCTGGCCCGGGATGGACCGCGAGGTCGAGGAACTGCGGGCGGACCCGACGCCGATCGCCGGGCAGCGGATCGCCGACATGGTCGACCACTACGCGGCGATCATCCGGGACCTGCCCCGACCGCCGATCATCATGGGGCACTCGTTCGGCGGCCTGATCACGCAACTGCTGCTCGACCGGAGGCTGGGCGCCGCCGGGGTCGGCGTGCACCCCGCCCCGGTCAAGGGCGTGCTGCGGCTGCCGCTCACCACGCTGCGCTCCGCGTTCTCGATCCTGCAGAATCCGGCGAACCGGCACCGCGCGGTGCCGTTCAGCAAGGAGGACTTCCGGTACGCCTTCGGCAACACGCTCAGCCCCGAGGACTCCGACGCGGCCTGGGAGCGGTACGCCGTACCCGGCGCCGGCCACGTCCTGTTCGAGGCGGCGTTCGCCAACCTGAACCCGGACGCGGCCACCGAGGTGGACAAGAGACGGGACGACCGGGCACCGCTGCTGCTGACGGCCGGGGGCGCCGACCACGTGGTGCCCCCGTCGGTGGTGGTCGCCAACGCCAATCTCTACCGGAGTTCGACCGCGCTAACCGGGTTCCGCTGCAACCCCCACCGGTCACACTTCGTGGGCGGCGAGCCGGGCTGGGAGGAGGAGGCCGACTTCGCGCTGGAGTGGGCGGTCGAGGCGGCGAACGAGTTCTCGCCGACGGTGGTCAGCGAGGCACCCGGCCGATGATCGCAGGTTGATATCGGTGGCATGGCGGGCCGGCGTCGGGGTATGCCCGGCGTATGAGGGCGAGCTTCCGGCTTGGCCGGATCGCGGGCGTACCCGTCGGGGTCAACTGGAGCGTCCTGGTCATCTTCGTGCTGATCGCCTGGGCGCTCTCCGCCAGCCTGTTCCCACGCTCCTACCCCGGTCACTCCGCCTTCGCCTACCTGGTGGCGGGGTTGAGCGCGGCGGTGGTGTTCTTCTTCGGCCTGCTCGCCCACGAGGTGGCGCACGCGGTGATCGCCAAACGCAACGGGATCGAGGTCGAGGGGATCACGCTCTGGCTCTTCGGCGGCGTCTCCGAGCTCAAGGGCGAGGCGCGGGATCCGGGCGCCGAGTTGCGGATCGCCGGGATCGGGCCACTGGTGAGCCTGCTGCTCGGGCTCTTCTTCGCCGCGATCGCCGTGGTGATCTCTCTCTCGGGTGGGCACGGTCTGCTGCTCGGCGCGCTGTCCTGGCTGGCCGGCATCAACGTGCTGCTGGCGATCTTCAACGTGCTGCCGGCCGCGCCGCTGGACGGCGGGCGGCTGCTGCGCGCGGTGGTGTGGAAGGCCACCGGCGACCGGACCAAGGCGTCGGTGGTGGCCGCCCGCGCCGGGTGGGGGCTGGGCATCCTGCTGATCGGCCTCGGGCTCTGGCGGTTCCTGGCGGGGGCGGGCATCGGCGGGCTCTGGCTGGCGTTGATCGGCTGGTTCCTGATCGGCGCGGCGGGGATGGAGGAGCGCCAGGCGAAGATGGGCAGCGCCCTGCGCGGCATACGCGTGTCCGAGGTGATGACCCCGCAGCCGCAGACCGCCTCCAACGAGATGACCGTCGCCGACTTCGTGGACCACTACCTCTTCGCGTACCGGCACTCGGCGCTGCCGCTGACCGAGGACGGGCGGCCGGTCGGGCTGGTCACCCTCGACCGGGTACGCGGCATCCCGGCCGATCGCCGCGCCGCCACCACCCTCGGCGAGGTGTCCTGCCGGGCCGACGAGCTGGTGCTCGCCTCCCCGGACGAACAGCTCACCGACCTGCTCCCCCGGCTCAACCAGTGCGCCGACGGCCGGGCCCTCGTGGTGACCGACCAGCGGCTGGTCGGGATCGTCTCGCCCAGCGACATCAGCCGGGCGGTGCAGCGCGGCAGCATGCGCGACCAGATGGCCCGGCGTTAGCCCGGCGAGGAGGACAGCCGGGCGGTGAGGTCCGGCACGCCGGGACCGGTCAACTCGCCGACGGCCGCGTACCGCCCGGTGAGCAGGAGCAGGAGTGCCCCGATCGGCCCCTCCACCCCGAGGCCGCGCCCGACCGACCAGTCGTGGTCGACGGCGGTGAGCGCGAAGCCGTCGAGCCGGCGGCGGGCGTGGAACGGCCAGCCCATGGTCCAGACCCGGGTAGCGGCGGTGGCGGCGGCCACGGTCGGCATCGGACGGCTCCGGCCGAGCGGCACGACGATGTCCTGGCCGTGCACGAGGATGTCCAGCAGCGGCTCCAGGTCGCTCACCAGCGGCGCCGTACGGCGGGAGCCGACCATGCCGCGCAGGCGGGTGGCGTACCGCTCGACGGGCAGCCGGGCCTCGCGCAGCGCGCTGTCGCGGACCATGCGGTCGAAGTCGCCGTGGGCGCGCAGCATCGCCACGGCCGCGGGCAGGATGCCGGTGTGGGCGAGCGTGAGGTGCGCGGCGACCTCGCGGACCCGCCAGCCGGTGCAGAGGGAGGGGACCTCCCACTCCTGCGGCGCCAGGTCGTCGAGCAGGTCGGCGAGGCTCGCGCGCTCGTCGTCGATGGTCCGCCAGATGTCGTCACGGTTCATGTCCGCCCCCTGGCCGGCGACTTGATTTGGTACGATTCTCTGACCAATATTCGTCAGAATATCTGACCGAGTCAAGGGGTGTCATGGGCGCGGGACCCGCCGACGACGAGCTGAACCTCGGGCTGCTCTGCTTCATCGCGTACCGGGCCGTGGAGACCCGGGTGTTCGACGCCGTCGCCGCCGCCGGCTTCGACGACGTGACCGTGGCGCAGGGCCGCGTGTTCGCCCGGATCGGCCCGGCGGGCACCCGGGTCACCGAGCTGGCCGAGCAGGCCCGGATCACCAAGCAGACCGCCGCCTTCCTCGTCGACCAGCTCGAACGCGGCGGCTACGTCCGCCGGCTGCCCGACCCGTCCGACGCCCGCGCCCGGCTGGTGACCATCACCGAGCGCGGCGAGGCCGCCGTCGCGGTGGCGAGGGCCGCCGAGGCGGAGGTCGAGGCCGAGTGGACCCGGCACCTCGGCCGGCAGACCACGAGCCAGCTTCGCCGTGCCCTCAGCCGGCTCCAGGAGATCACCGACCCGTACCGGTGACGGATCTCGGCGGAAGCGCGCGACCCATTAGGCGCGGGGGAAGTACCGGTCCAGCTCCTCGGTGCGGAACTTCCCGGCCGGGTCGAACTCACGCAGCAGGGCGCGGAAGTCGTCGTACCGCAGGTAGGTCGCGGCCGGATTGCGGAGGAAGAGCTTGCCCCAGTGCGGGCGCGGCGCGAAGGGTGCCAGCCGCTCCTCCACCTCGGCCAGCACCGGCGTCACCGCCGCCGGGTCCCCGATCCAGGTGAAGTGGATCGCCACGCTGTCCCGCTCGTGGTTCGGGCTGAGCCACAGCCCGTCCGCCGCGACCGTCCGCAGCTCGCAGACCTGGAGGACGGCGGCGATCCGCGTGGCGGCCGGATCCAACGCGGCAAGCGCCGCACCAGCCGCGGTGCGGGGCAGGTGCCACTCGGACTGGAGTTCGTCGCCGCTGCTCGGGGTGAAGCCGAGCCGGAAGTGCGGCAGCCGCTCGTGCCACGGCCCGGGCTCGCCGAGCTGGGCGGTGCAGTTCACCGCCGGCAGGCCGAGCACCGGGTGGCACGCCACCTCGGCGGCGGTGGTGCCGAGCCAGTCCGCCAGGGGCGGCGGCTGGTCGGCCCGCTGCTTCAGCCACACCTGGTCGAGCCGGGACGACCGCCAGCCGGTGAAGGCGCTCACGCTGTACGCCGCGTCGAACGCGGCGTCGAGGGCGTCGCGGGGCAGGCCGAGCCGGACGTACTGCCGGACGCCGAACGTGGGCACCACGTCCAGGGTGACCCGGGTGACCACGCCCAGCGCGCCGAGGTTGACCACCATCCCGGCGAACCGCGGATCGGCGCGGTCCACGGTGAGCAGGTCGCCGTCGGCGGTGACCAGCTCCAGGGCGGCCACGGCGGTGGCCAGGTTGCCGTTGGTCGGGCCCGAGCCATGGGTGGCGGTGGCGACCGCCCCGGCCACCGAGATGTGCGGCAGCGACGCCAGGTTGGTCACCGCGTACCCCTCGGCGTGCAGCCAAGTGGCGAGGTCGCCGTAGCGCAGGCCGGCGGCGACGGTGACGGTGCCCCGGTCCCGGTCCAGCGCCACCGTGGGCGGCAGCCCGGCCACCGAGACCAACTCGCCGGTGGTGTCGCCGAGCCGGTTGAACGAATGCCCGGTGCCCACCGCCCGCACCCGGTCGGTCCGGGCCACCAGCCCACGCAGTTCATCCACCGTGGACGGTCGGTGGCGCCGCGCGGCGCGGTAACGGACGTTGCCCGCCCAGTTCCGGTCTGCGACGGAGGCCGGTTCGCGGCGGTCGGCGGCGGGCGGCCGGGCGGGGATCGGGGCGGCGCCGTCGGTCACGCGGAGGTCGTCCGATCGGTCGGCGTGTCACTGTCGGTCAGGGCGGCGCTGAGGGCGTCGAGCGCCACGTCCACCTGGCCGGTGTTGTACCCCCGCAGCGCGACCAGCAGACCGGCGGCCCGGGCCTGCTCGATCTCGGCCCGGGCGGCCCGGCGCTGCGCCGTTCCGCCCTGGGCGAGGGCGTCCTGAGCGTGGCGCACCAGTCGGTCCACCTCGCGAACGTCGTAGCCGCGCAGCCCGATGGTGAAGTCGAGGTCCACCCCGCTGAGCGGGGTACGCGCGTCGATGAACCGGCCGCCCGACCATTGGGTCAGCGCCGTCGCCACCTCGTCCGGGCTCTCCCGCACCTGGGTGAGATCGAGCAGTTCCACGGCGGGACGGCCGTCGTACGGATGCCGGACGGTGGCGGGCAGACCCGACGGCAGGCCGGGTCCGGGCACCCCGACCAGCCGGCCCGCGTCGTCGATGGCGAGCGCGTCGAACTGCTCCCACCGGTACGTCCCGCGCAGCCTCGGCCGGCGCACCTCCAGCCCGTCGGCACCGATCACGAAGCGGAACGGCCGCAACGCGCCGACCAGCACCTTGACGCCGATCAGGACGGCGCCGACCGCGACCAGCCGGCGCAGCAGCCCCTCGCCGGCGACGGCGAGGACCATCACGCCACCCGCCACGCAGACGATGGCCAGTGGCAACGCTCCCCGACTCCGGTGCAGCTCCACGTTCCACCCCCGTACCTCGACGCCATGGTCCGGGTGCATCATCCGTCAACCTGTCAAGCGACGGTTGCCCCGGCCCAACGCGGGGAACCCTGAACGGATGAGCAGCTACCGCGACCCGACCCTCCGCGGCGACGTCCACCCGTCGGAGGAGGAGATCGATCCGACCGGCGTGGGCCTCGACCCGGACGGGGCGCCGTCGACGCACGCCACCCCGCCGACGCCCGCCCCGACCCCCACCCCGGAGCCCGAGCCGGGTCCACCTCCGGGACCCGGTCCGGCGCCCCGGGCGTACTCGATCGTCACCCGCCACCTGGACGGGTCCACGGAGGTGGTGACCGACCTGGACGGGGACGGCGTCGCGGACGTGGTCCACGTCGACCTCGACGGCGACGGCGTCCCGGACGTCACGTACCTGGACAGCGACCACGACGGCCGGTTGGACACGGTGCGGCACAACTTCGACGGTCCGGCCCGCTGAGCGCGGACAGGTCGAGCACCTGGAGGTGGTCCTCGGGACTCGGTGTATGCCTTGACAGACATATGATGCTGGAGGCATATTTGAGTGGTGTCCGTCGACGCCTTCGCCGTTCTGGCCGAGCCCACCCGACGCCGCATCCTTGACCGGCTGCGCCGGGCGGAGAGCAGCGTCGGGGATCTGGTGGACGCGCTGGGGATGAGCCAACCTGCCGTCTCCAAGCACCTGAAGGTGCTCCGCGAGGCCGGCTTCGTCACCTGCCGCATCGCGGCCCAGCAGCGGATCTACCGGATCGACACCCGCGGGCTGCGGGCCGTGGACGACTGGCTCGGGCCCTACCGGCGGATGTGGGCGGAGCACCTCGACGCCTTGGAGCGCCACCTCGACAGTCAGGAGTGACCGATGGACCGCGACAACTTCCGACCCGGCCCGCTCGCCGAGGTCGCCCGCGTACCGGCCGACGACCGGTGGGACCTGGTGTTCGTCCGGGACCTGCGGCACCCGCCGGAGAAGGTGTGGGCCGCGCTGACCGAGCCGGACCAGCTCGCCCGCTGGGCGCCCTTCCTGACCAGCCGCGACCTCGGCACGCCGGGCGACGCCACGCTCAGCACCGTCGACGGCGACCAGACCTGGCCCGAAACGGCGACCGTGTTGCGGGCCGAGCGACCGTCGCTGCTGGAGTACACCTGGGGCGACGGGCTGCTGCGCTGGGAGCTGAGCCCGACGGGGACCGGCACCCGGCTGACCCTGCGACACCGGATCGACAAGCCCGAGCTCGCCCCGATGATGGCGGCCGGCTGGCACCTCTGCCTGGATGTCGCCGGCCACCTGCTCGACGGCGACCCGGTCGGCCCGATCCGCGGGGGCGAGGCGAAGGCCTTCGGCTGGGACGAGCTGCGCGACGCGTACGCGGAACGCCTGGACCAGGCCTGAGCGGCGGCGCGGGGTCCACCTCGGCGGACCCCGCGGCCCGGGCTCAGGCCGTGCGGGCCGGCACGTCCGGCAGGGTGATCGCGGTGGCCGCCTTGCGGATCGGCTCGGTGACCCGGCGGATCATGCCCTCCCGGCCGGGCAGGTGCGGCATGAGCCGCAGCATCAGGGTCTGGAACCGGATCTGCGCGGCCGAGCCGAGCACCATGCCCTTCAGGTTCCGCTCGGCGAGCTGCTGGTTCGCGGCGACGAACGGGCGCATCCGGCGCTCGTACGCGGCGAACCCGGCAGCCGGGTCGCCACCCGCCTCGGCCAGCGACGCGGCCAGCACGTAAGCCCCGACGAGGCTGAGGCTGGTGCCCTGCCCGGACGCCGGCGAGGCCCCGTAGCCGGCATCGCCGACCAACCCGATCCGGCCGGTCGACCAGCGGTCCATCCGCACCTGGCTCATCGAGTCGAAGTAGAAGTCCGGCGCGTCCGCCATCGCGGCCAGCAGCTCCGGCACCCGCCAGCCGGCCCCGGCGAACGACCGGGCCAGCGCGGCCCGCTGCGCGGCCACGTCGCGGTGGTCGGGCTCCTCGGCCGGCGACGGGAAGAGGAAGAGCGCCCGGGCGTCCGGCGCGCCGGCGGTCCGGTAGACGCCGACCGTGCGCCCCGGAGCCGGGTGCATCAGCTCGACGCGCTCCTCGGCGTACTCGGCCGGCACCGTGAAGATGGCAATGTGGTGCCCGAGCGGGCGCAGGTGCGCCGACCCGGGACCGAACGCCAGCCGGCGCACCGTCGAGTGCAGGCCGTCGGCGCCGATCACCAGGTCGAAGCGGCGGCTCGGCCCCCGCTCGAAGGCGACCTCCACGCCGTCGGCGGACGGGTTCAGCGCGGCGATCGAGTCGTCGAAGAGGTATTCGACGTCCTGCGTGGCGTCGATGAGGATGCGGGCCAGGTCACCGCGCATGATCTCGGCGTCGTCCCCCTCCCGGCCGCCGAAGAGCGCGGCGTCCATGGTGGCGAGCTGCCGCCCACCGCCGTCCACGAAGCGGGCCAGCCGCATCCCGGTGTCGTGTCGGGCCACCTGCTCGCGCAGGCCCATCCGCTCCACAACGGTCAGGGCCGCGCCCCGGATGTCCACCTTGTAGCCCCCGGAACGGGGGGCCGGGGCCCGCTCGACGACGGTCGGACGGAAGCCGTGGCGGCGCAGCCACCAGGCGAGCGCGGGTCCGGCGACGCCGCCGCCGGAGATCAGCACATCGGTCATGCCGCAGACGGTACAGGCGTGTTAGACATTTGTGCAAGACGGTTGTTCAAGAAGTTCGCTACGCTGTCGGCATGGGAAATCGGGAGGACCTGCTCGCCGGGGCCAAGCGCTGCCTGATGGAGAAGGGCTACGCGGCCACCACCGCGCGCGACGTCGCCACCGCCGCCGGCACCAGCCTGGCCGCCATCGGCTACCACTTCCGCACCACGAAGGCGCTGCTCAACGAGGCCCTCTTCGAGGCCATGGCGGAGTGGGGCGAGGAACTGGACCGCGCCCTGGCCCACGACGCCGGTCCGGACGCCACACCGGAGCAGCGGTTCGAGGCGGCCTGGACGCGGATCATCGAGTCCTTCGCGCGGCTGCGACCGCTCTGGGCCATTCAGTTCGAGCTGATCGCCCAGATGGACCGGGCCCCGGAGCTGCGCGAGGCGTTCGCCGGCGTCACCCGGCAGGCCCGGCTCGGCCTCGCCGAGGTCTTCCACCGGCTCGACCCGGACGCCGACGAGCCCACCGCGCTCGCGGTCGGCTCCTTCTACCAGTCGCTGCTCGGTGGAGTGGCGGCCCAGTGGCTGGTCGACCCGGAGACGGCGCCGACGGCGAAGGAGCTGACCCTGGCGCTGCGGACCGTGACGGCGGAGTTCCACGCCGGCCAGGGCTGACCGCGGTCAGCCTCGCGGTCCCCCGGTCCTGCAGGGTCGGGCGGCCAAGGTGGCGGTCATCTTCGGCGGCAGCGCCGGGGGGCGGAAGCTGTTGCCGGCGTACGCCTGCCCGACGTGACCGCGGGTCAGGCCGCGGCGGGGTCGGTGCTCCCGTGGCGGAGGAACGGCGTGGCGGCCCGGCCGATGAACGTGAAGGTCTCCCGGGCGGCATCGGTCGCCTCGCGCAGCTCCTCGGGCGACCATTCGCGAGCAGCGACGGCGCGGCGGAAGTCGCGCCAGTCGCGCCCCGGCACCCGGCCGCTGCGGCGGAAGAACCCCGTCGCCGCCCCCTCGGCCAGTCCGAGGCACCGTTCCACGGTGGGGGCGATGACGCTGCCGCCCAGGGCGCTGCCGAGCAGGACGTACCGCCCGCCCACGGCGCGGGCCGGGGTGTCGAACCGGACACCCGGCGGTTCGTCGGAGGAGGGTGCGTCGGGCACTACGGCCGAGTCGGCGGCGAGGGCGGCCAGGTCGGCCCGGAGCAGCTCGGCCGCCTCGCCGAGCCGGGCGTCGAGCCGCAGCCCCGACCAGTCGGCGGCGGCGAGCTGCCGCTCCAGCGGCGCCCAGGAGGCGAGCATCGCGGACAGGACGGCCACCAGGTCCGCCCGCTCGCGGATCCGGCCGGGCAGGGCCAGGTGGCGCTCCAGGGCGAGGTGGTGCTCGCGGGTGCCGGTGCGCAGCGCGGCCAGCATGGGCGACACCCCCTCCCGGCGGGCGGGCTGAGCCGGTTTCGACATCCGGCAAGTATGCCTGCCGGCGCGGCGCGGTTTTCGCGACGCACTCCCGTCGATCGTACGGATCGGCCGCGCCGTATCACATCCATCGGCGTCGCGCCCGCCCCGCCGGTCACCAACGATCCATATTCGGCGATTTATCGCCGCAGCCCGGAGAAATGCGGAACCGTGCCCGCGATACGGGCCTGACGAGCCGCCGACATCGGGGACGAAAATCTCCGACCATGACGGTTCTCTATCACCGGCGTCGCAATCGGGGACGAACGGTGACAGCGGATCCGCCACCTGATGGGCCTCGCCAGGCGGGATGAACGGCGCATACCGTACGTGATCGTCTCGCTGGACTCCGGCGGCGAGCACGTCCCGCGTGCGTGCGGACGACCGAATTCGACAACGGTGGGCCGGAGATTTTTGTGGGCAGATCCACATTCCCCGCAGTACCGACTGGATTTGCACCGATGACGTCGGTAAGTTTCTCGGCCGGCCCGTGTGGCCCAATGAATGTGACCGATGTTGATATCGACGGACGAGACGCGAAGATGGTCACCGATGGCGCGATCCGCCAGCGGTTTCCGTCGGAGAGGGGATCGTGTCCGCGCTCGCAGTGAAGTCGCTCTACAAAATATTCGGCAATCGAGCTGACGAAGCGGTAAGACGCCTGGCGAACGGCGCACCCCGCGCCGAGGCCCTGGCCGGGCTGCCGGCCACGGCCGCCGTGATCGACGCGAACTTCGAGGTACGCCCCGGCGAGATCTTCGTCGTGATGGGCCTCTCCGGCTCCGGCAAGTCGACCCTCATCCGGATGCTCAACGGCCTGCTGCGCCCCACCAGGGGCAGCGTGCGGATCGACGGGGTCGAGCTGACCACACTCAAGCCCGCCGCGCTGCGCAAGCTGCGGCGGGAGAAGATCAGCATGGTCTTCCAGCACTTCGCGCTCATGCCACACCGGACGGTGCTGGAGAACGCCGGGTACGCGCTGGAGGTCGCCGGCCTGCCCAAGGCCGAGCGACGCGAGCGGGCCATGGACGCCCTGCGGATGGTGGGCCTCGAGGAGTGGGCGGACAAGCTCCCCCACGACCTCTCCGGCGGCATGCGGCAGCGGGTCGGGCTGGCCCGCGCGCTCGCGGCCGGCACCGACATCCTGCTGATGGACGAGGCGTTCTCGGCGCTGGACCCGCTCATCCGCCGGGAGATCCAGGACCAGCTCCTGGAACTCCAGGCCGAGCTGGGCAAGACCATCATCTTCATCACCCACGACCTCAACGAGGCCATGCGGCTCGGTGACCGGATCGCGGTGATGCGGGACGGCCGGATCGTCCAGATCGGCACGGCCGAGGAGATCCTCACCGACCCGGCCAACGGGTACGTGGCGCAGTTCGTCGCCGACGTCGACCGGACCAGGATCCTCACCGCCGCGTCGGTGATGGAGAAGCCGCAGCACGTGCTGGACGTGAACGCCGGTCCCCGGGTGGCCGCCAAGGCGTTGCGGGAGAGCCAGACCTCGGTGGTCTACGTGACCGGGCCGATGAAGAAATTCCTCGGCACGGTCACCGAGGACGAGGTGCTGCGCGCGCTCCGCGAGGGCCGGCAGAGCCTCGACGGGTACGTCTCGACCGAGCGGGTCCGCACGGTCACCGAGGACACCGCCGTGGCCGACCTCTTCGCCGAATGTGCGGAGAGCCAGCATCCGGTGGCCGTCCTGGACGAGCGGGGCCGGCTGACCGGCGTGATCCCCCGGATCACCCTGCTCAGCGCGCTGGCCGCCGCCACCCCGGACGAGGTGCCCGCGGTGGACGAACCGGTCGACGAGCCGGCCCCGGACGGGGCCGAACTGGTCGCCACGAAGGGAGAGTCGGCATGAGCCTCACGCAGTCGCCGGTCGACAGCTGGCTGCCCCGGGTGCCGCTGGGCGCCTGGACCGAGTCCGCCGTCGACTGGGCCACCGGCACCCTCGGCCCGTTCTTCGACGCGGTCGCCGCCGTGGTCGACGCGCTGGTCCGGCCGCTCAGCGACCTGCTCACCGGCGTACCGGCGGTGGCGGTCGTGCTGGTCCTCGCCGCGCTCGGCTGGTGGCTGCGCGGCTGGAAGTTCGGCCTCGGCACCGCGGTCGGCCTCGGCCTGGTGGCCGGGATGCCGTACTGGGAGGAGACCATGAGCACGCTCGCCCAGGTGCTCGTGGCCAGCGTGCTCGCCCTGCTGCTGGCGATCCCGCTGGGCGTCTTCGTCGCCGAGAACAAGCGGGCGTCCGCGGTGGCCCGGCCGGTGCTGGACCTGATGCAGACCATGCCGGCGTTCGTCTACCTCATCCCGGCGATCTTCTTCTTCGGCATCGGCACCGTGCCGGGCGTGCTGGCCACCCTGGTGTTCAGCATGCCGCCCGGCGTACGCCTGACCGAGCTCGGCCTGCGCCAGGTCGACAAGGAGATCGTCCAGGCCGCGGAGTCGTTCGGCGCGCCACCGTGGATGGTGCTGCTCCGGACCAAGCTGCCGCTGGCTCTGCCCACGATCATGACCGGGGTCAACCAGGTGATCATGCTGGCCCTGTCCATGGTGGTCATCGCCGGCATGGTCGGCGCCGGCGGCCTCGGCGACGTGATCATGTTCGCGCTCTCCCAGGTCGAGGTGGGCAGCGGCTTCGAGGGCGGCATCGCCGTCGTGGTCCTCGCCGTGGTGCTCGACCGACTGACCGATTCCGTCGGCGACCGGTTCCCCTCCGCGCGGGCGCAGCGCCTCGCGCGGCAGGCGGCCTGACCGTCGCCCTCCGCCGGCACCCCTGTTCCCGCGTACGCGGGTCCGCCGGCTCGAATCAGGAAGGACAACCCTGTGTTCACGACCCTGAAGCGCGTCCTCGCGCTCGCGGTGACCGCCACCCTGGCCCTGGGCGGCGCCGCCGCCTGCGGCGGAAAGTCGGACGGTTCGTCCGGTCGCGGCAAGAAGATCACCATCGGCTACATGGCCTGGGACGAGGCGATCGCCGCCTCTCACCTGTGGCAGCACATCCTGGAGGAGAAGGGCTACCGGGTCCAGCTCAAGAACCTGGAGGCCGGTCTCGTCTACGGCGGTCTCGCCGGCGGCGACATCGACCTCTTCCTGGACGGCTGGCTGCCCCAGACGCACGCCTCCTACGTGGAGAAGTACGGCGACAAGCTGGAGAAGCTCGGCGTCTGGCACGACGACGCCAGCCTGAGCATCGCCGTGCCGAAGTACGTCGATGGCGTCGACTCGCTGGAGGACCTGGCCGGCAAGGCCGGCACCTTCGGTGGGCAGATGATCGGCATCGAGCCGGGCGCCGGCCTCACCAAGGCCACCCAGGAGAAGGTGCTTCCCGGCTACGGTCTGGACGGCACGATGAAGCTGAAGACCTCCTCCACCCCGGCAATGCTCGCCGCGCTCGACGGGGCGATCGCCGACAAGAAGCCGATCGTGGTCACCCTCTGGCACCCGCACTGGGCCTACGCCAAGTACGAGCTGAAGGACCTCGCCGACCCGAAGGGCACCCTCGGCCAGGCCGAGCAGATCAACACCTTCGCCCGGAAGGGCTTCAGCACGGACTTCCCCGAGGTCGCCTCGATGCTGAAGAAGTTCAAGATGGACGGTGAGCAGCTCGGTTCCCTGGAGGACCTGATGTTCAACACCCACAAGGGTGCCGAGGAGAAGGCCGTCGAGGAGTGGCTGAAGGCCAACCCCGACTACCTGAAGACGCTCTCCTGAGCGCCTCCTGACCACGAGGGGCCCCGCCGGTTCGGCGGGGCCCCTCGTCGTCGGTGTTGCGGCCGCTCATCGGCCCGGCCTTCAGACGTGGCGGCGGACCAGGCTCGCGGCGAGGCTCACCACCGTGCTCCCCGCCGCCATCCCGATCAGCACCAGCACGGCGCCCACCGCCCACAGGCCGCTGGCGTCGATCGACGCGGCGTGCGCGGCCCAGGCGACGGTGAACGCCACCGTCATCACCGGCGCCACCAGCCAGGGGCTGAGCCACCAGCCGCCGAGGACGGCGATCACGGCCAGGGTGAGCACGCAGCCGGCCACCTGCCACACCGCATAGGGGCCGCTGGTCGCGCCGGTCTCCGGATCGACCGTGTAGCCGGACTCCCAGCCCAGCCAGGCGAACCAGGCGCCAACCGTCGCCGCGGCCAGGATCAGGCCGCCGAGGAGAGTACGCATACCCGTCGTCATGGCCACTGATCCTGCCGGTCCCGGCGGCGGCGCGGATGAGCTGCCGTACTCAGGTGTAGGTGACCGGACCGATCAGGAATCAAGAAGCACCGGCCACGGCGCCGCAACTAGCGTGACCGGCATGGACATCACCATCAACCAGACCTTCCTGCCGCACGACGACCCGGACGCGGCCCTGGCCTTCTACCGCGACACCCTCGGCTTCGAGGTCCGCAACGACGTCGGATACCAGGGCATGCGCTGGATCACGGTCGGCCCACCCAACCAGCCCGGCACGTCCATCGTGCTGCATCCGCCGGCCGCCACCCCCGGCATCACCGACGACGAGCGCCGCATCATCGCCGAGATGATGGCCAAGGGCACCTACGCCAGCATCATCCTGGCCACCGCCGACCTCGACGGCACCTTCGAGCGGCTGCAGGCCGGCGACGCCGAGGTCGTCCAGGAGCCGACCGACCAGCCGTACGGCGTGCGCGACTGCGCCTTCCGCGACCCCGCCGGCAACATGGTCCGCATCCAGGAGGTGCACTGAGATGGCCGCCATCGAGTCCGTCACCCTGGAGGTGCCCGACCTCGCGGCCGCCGACGCCTTCTACGCAGCGGCGTTCGGGTTGGACACTGTGGTGGGCGTCCGCGCCTCCGAGGCGCCGACGACCGGCTTCCGTGGGTTCACCCTGTCGCTCGTGGTGTCCCAGCCGAGCACCGTCGACAGCCTCATCGGCACCGCCCTCGGCAACGGCGCCACCACGCTGAAGCCGGTCAAGAAGAGCTTCTGGGGCTACGGCGGCGTCGTGCAGGCCCCGGACGGGGCGATCTGGAAGGTCGCCACGTCGGCGAAGAAGGAAACCGGCCCGGCCACCCGGCGGGTCGACGACGTCGTGCTGCTGCTGGGCGTCGCGGACGTCAAGGCAAGCAAGCAGTTCTACGTCGACCGCGGCCTGGCCGTGGCGAAGAGCTTCGGCAGCAAGTACGTCGAGTTTGAGACGGCGGGGTCGCCCGTCAAGCTGGCGCTCTACAGCCGCCGTGCCGCCGCCAAGGACGCCGGCGTCTCCCCGGACGGCACCGGATCGCACCGGATCGCAATCGCCGGCGATGCCGGGCCCTTCACCGATCCCGACGGGTTCGCGTGGGAGGCCGCGTCGGTTCGAGCCGGTTGATCTGCTTCTCGGCCGGCGCGACCGGGCAGACAGGGGGCCGTCGCCGCGACGGCGGCGGCCCCGCCGAACAGATGGGGACACCGCACCTCGCGGTCGATGGTGCACTCGCTCGGCGATCATCATCGATCCGACGGACAGGACCGCCTGCCGTTGGGGCAGGCACGTTGTCGCCGATGCCGCGAGCAGCTCGTTCCGTCGTGTCGGGCCCGTTGCTCATGCCGTCTCTCGGGCCGAGCCGGCAACTACAACGGGTCCTGGTCGCTCGTCTGGGACGGCGGTTCACCGCACAGCCGGATTCATACGAAGCGGTTCACGGGTTCCGGCGTGGTCGTGGTGCTCGTTCCCGCGCTGGTCTCCCACGCGATCCGCAACGATGACGCCGAGTACCTGCACCTGGTGGCGATCTCGGACGCTCCGTATCTGGTCGACACGCCCGACGCTCATCGGCGGGCCGTTTCCGATGTTTGACTTCCCCGCCTTCTGCCACATCAACGAGTACCAGAATCGCGGCTATCGCAATCTGCGGCAGATGCTGCTGTTGTCGGAACCGCTGACACTCTGGGCGCCATCAAGCGTGCTGCTAGGCGAGTCGAACGTGGCGGTGGATGACATTCTGTGGCTGCTCGACTCGGGGAGAATCAGGATCGTCGGGCGCGAGCGCTGGCTGACGTCCGAATCCTTCCGGAATGCGCACCCGTTTGGCCCGTCGGCGCGGTGGGTGCCGCGCATCGATGACGAAATCAAGAGGCTGCTCGACGAGGACAAGAGCAGGCCGCCTCGTGAGCGTCGGGTGATCGAGGCGCCTCCGGAGGATGGCTACGAGTGGGCCGACTCCCACATGGATCAGCATCGGGAGGCGATCAGGCGACTGTATGAGGTGTACCGGCGCACGCCACGACAGATACCAGGCGGCACCATGGATACCATCGCCCGCAACCTGACCAAGCGAACGATCGCGCACAGCGAGGTCGCGATAGTCGTCAAGACGATGCTCCGGGACGCGCGCAACCATGGAATGGCATTCAAGATCTCTGACGCCGACATCGCGATGCACCTCAGTCGGGTCGACCTCGGCTTCATGCAGATCCTCGCCGATCAGGCCGGCGTCCCGAGTCTCGTTCGCCCGCGAGGCGAGGTCCAGTCGATAGCGGCGCCGATGGGCGAGTTGGCGCTGCAGACCATCGAGGTGCTGCGCCGTCTCGACGAGTTCGCCGGAGGACGGGCGCCTGATCTCCGGCGGTTCCTCGACGGCTCGGGGCGGGCGGACCTGCTGAAATGGATGCGCAGGACATGCGACAGTCTCAAGCTCATAGCGCCCGCCGAGCTGGACGGCGCCGTCCTACACCACCTGCGCCACCAACTGGAGCACGAGAAGTTCCACGACTCGATCTTGGCCGCATGGCGACGGAGCCGGCTGGATGCCGCGGCGGGCGTGATGGGAGCGGTGACGTCCATCGCGGATGCCGCCTTCGGCGCACCGTCACTCTGGGCAGCCGGAGGCTTCGGCGCAATCGTCTTCTCGGGAACGCGCACCATTCTGCGCAACCTGGGCTACATACCGGCGGACTTCGACGGCCCGCAATGGCCTTTCCTGTACGCGCTCGGGGCCAAGACGACGCGGCGGCGTCGGGACCGCCTGCTGCAGTTCCTGAAACTGCTCGGCAAGGGCTGAGCACGTGCGCGGCCAGGTCACGGGCGTGGCCCCTGCCGCCGGCGAGGTCGGTGACCGCGCCTTGCGCAGCAAGGTAGCCTGGTCGCGGCGGCCGAACTCAAGCAGCGGCAGCAGCATCAGGTACTGGTCGGTTTTGCCGAGCGGCTGGAACCAGGTTAGCCGCGTTGACCTCGACGGGCCGGTGAAACTCAGCGGCATCAGTCATCGCGCGGCGCCCTTCGAGCACGCACTCTCCTCGGCACGTCCGGACGGCAACCAGGCCGGCTCGGCGTGACGCTACGTAGCGCCCGGATCGCGACAGATCAGGTCCGGGTATACCTCCGACGGCCCGGGCTCGATCGTGTCGACGCCGGCGAGCACGGCGTTGCGGAGGTTGTCGGAGGCGACGACCTTGATGGCGTCGGCGGCCTCGCCGCGATGCGCGGATTGCGCGGGCGCGTCTTCGCGGACTTGTCGCGAGGCCGGCCGCCCACCATGCAGGTTCACGGAACGTGCAGCTGCGACGAACCGGCGGGCCGCAACGTCATGGAACCTGACGGCCCTGTGTACCGGTGTGCGGCCGGCCGGAACCCAGGTGAGTCGAGTTTAAGAAAATTAAGGTCAGCTTCTTGAGAGATGAAGATATTCAAGGTACAACTTTAGATATGACAGAGCGGGCGATGGACTGGCAAGAACTCACGAACCTGACCCGGGGCCAGCCGTTCGTCGTCGAGCGGGTGCGCCTGGCCAGCGGCGTGGCGATCGAGGGGGAGTTCGAGCCCCCGCAACTGGGTCAGCTCAGCCTTGAAGACCAGGTGTTCGTCACGGCGTTCGTCCGGTGCCACGGTTCCATCAAGGAGATGGAGCGGATCTTCGGGGTGAGCTACCCGACGATCAAGTCGCGACTCAACCGGATCGCCCAGATGCTCGACTTCGTCGAGACCGATCCGGCGCCGTCGCGGGCCGACATCATCGACCGGCTGCGCCGTGGCGAGATCAACGCCCAGCAGGCATTGCGCGAGTTGGAGGGTCGCACATGATGCCGCAACTGTTGACCGTACGGGTGAAGCGCCCGAACGGTCGCCCTATCCGGATCTGGGTTCCGGTGCTCCCCGTACTGCTTGTCTTGTCGCCGGTGGTGGTCCTGGCGGTAGTCGTCGCAGCGGTCGCGTGCCTGGTGTACCGGATCAGTCTGCTGCGGGCACTCGGCACGGGGTGGCGGATCATGTCCGGTCTCCCCGGCACCCGGCTCGACGTCGAGCACGGGCGCACCGCCGTACTCGTGAACATCAGGTAGAGGCACGGAAAAGGAGAGGTACACAGTGAACGAACAGCGCAAAGAGATCCTGCAGATGCTCGCCGACGGGAAGATCACTACGGACGAGGCGGATCAACTCATCGCCGCCCTCGAGCGCGACCAGCCGGTACCGGTGGCCTCGGAGTCGGACGTACGGCCGAAGGGAAAGCCGAAGTATCTGCGGGTGATGGTGGACGCGAACGACGACGGCATTCCGAGCCGGGTCAACATCCGGGTGCCGCTGCAACTGCTCCGGGCCGGTGTGCGGCTCGCCGCGTTGATTCCGCCGCAGGCGCTCGGCGAGGCCAACGCGGAGCTCACCAGGTCGGGCGTGCCGTTCGACCTGACCCAGCTCAAGCCCGAGCAGCTCGAGGCGCTCGTCGAGCACCTGGACGACATGACGGTCGAGGTCGACCAGCCCGACACCAAGGTCCGCGTCTTCTGCGAGTAGGAACCGTCCGGATTATCGGACGGGCCCCCGAGAAGGTGCTGGAACACCTTCCCGAGGTCGCGCCCGCAACAGCAGAGCGACGATTGAACTGCCAACCTGAAGTCTAGTCGATACGAACGTACGGACCAGGGGCCACCGGACAAGTGGTCCCTGCGTCATATATCCATAGTGGTTCTCGGCGGCGGTGCGATCGTTGATGACGGCGACGAGGCGGGCGGCGGCGCGACCGGTCTGGGTCGCCGCCGGCCGCGGTGTTGGCTCGCTGCAGGCGATGCTCGCACCGGCGCAGCGGTCGGCAACGGCTAACGCTGAGCGCCGCCGATAGGCCGTGAAGCCGGCGACTACCAAGGAGATCAGCCGATTCGAGTCCCAGAGGTAGTTCGGACATATGTGGGGCGGCGGGACTCGAACCCGCGACCGACGGATTATGAGATCAAACTGCCCGTACCCCCAACCTGGGCACACGGCGGCTCAGCAGCGGAAACACCTCTTGACGTCTCACACCACTCCCCCGCTGCCCGTCGACCTCTTGCGGACCAGATGCGGACCGTCGCGGAGGCGCGGTCACCCTCGGGGCGCTGAGGACCTTCCGCCCTTGCGTTTCTACTGGGCGGGGCCAAACAATCTTGCCGTGCCCGATGGCCTAGGTCCGTTTGTATGCATCCTGATTCTGCTGTGCGTGTGGTCAAGCGTGATCAGCGCACTGCTCGGCCGCCTGAACTCGTGGGAGGCAGTACCAGGGGCGTCGCCGTGGCGGTTCTGGGGACCGGGCATCCTGGCGTGGTCATGGCCCATCGTCGTGGTCGCGTGCTTCCTCCTGGGGTTCATCACGCCTTGGGCCGTCTACCTCCTGGTCCTGGCTCCACTGACGCTCTTGGCCGCAACCGCACTGACTTTGGTGGAGTTCCGACGTCGGCATGCCGAGGACCTTGTGGCGGAGACGCCTCGGCGCGTGAAGGAATGACACCAGCTCGGCAAGTTGGCGCAGTGCCGCCAACAGAGAATTTCCTCCGGCCGTGCCGGGGGTTTAGAAGAAGATCGCGGATGGCTCGTCCGGCGCCTGTGCACCTGGTTAGCCGGTCCGCCGGTGTCGGGCAGCGTCGGCGTTAGCGGGTCGGCTTGGCTGTACGGATGGCTGTACGCCAACCACGTCACTGTCGCTGGCTCAATGCCCACCATCGCGGGTGGCGTTGCTGGCGTTCTGGCGGCTCGGGTCCGGTGATGTTCTCGGGCGGGTACCAGACGCCCCGCCAGACCGGGACCCCAAGCGACCAACCACCGGGCACGCTGCCGGGCTGGAAGTCGGTCAGGTCTGGATCCTCGACAACCCTCGTTATGGGTGGCACCTGCTGTCCGTACTGGTGTCTGACGATCTCCAGACAGTCATCGAGGTCTTGGCCGGTCACACCGACCACCGGCGGCCAGCCGCCCGGGTAGATCACGGAGATGTCGAAGTGGAGCCAGTATCTGTTCATCTCTCCCGGCCACCTTCCGCCACCGCTAGGACGGTACCGTCAGGCCGGAGAGGTGCTGCTCGTCGGGCGGGGCGTCAGTTTGGAAGAGCGCGCTCACCCGGCCGTGATGTCCGAAAAGCCTGCTCGCGGCGGCCGACCCAGTGACGTCTAGTGCCCGCTGGTGACCGCCCGGCCCTGCAGCTACTGGCCCGCGGACGGCCCAGGGTAGTCCGACCGTTCGGCGTTATTGACCTTGCGCCCCACCCATGCGCGGGTCGGCCGGCCTATTGTGTCGTCGTGCCTGGACCCGACGATGCCACTGACACGAACGTCCCGGTGCGTTCGCGACGCCGACGCATCTGGCTGCTGTCGGTTGTCGCCGTTGCCGCCTGCTGTTTCGGCGTGCTCAAGTTGAGAGACGCCACTGGGACCGAGGCGCAAGGCTATGTGTCTCAGATCAGCGTGCGCGGTTACGAGCGAGTGCACGACTACATCGATCCTGGTACGGCACCCGCCGAGCAGCGCGCCGCAGTCGCGATCTTCGTCGGACCTCCGGATGACAACGCCCTCACCCGCGTGTCCGGACCAGGGCTCGTTGTCAGCACTCCAGCAAAGGATCTGGGCTTCCCTGACTTCGAAATGATCGGCAACGGCAGGTGGCACGGCTGTTTCGTGCACGTCAACCGCTGGAAGACGAGTCATCCACCCATGTCGTACTACCAACTGACGACCGAGAATCTGACCGCGTTCCGGGCGGGACGGCTGTCCGTGCTATCCATCGCTGTTGGATGTGGCGGTGGGTAATCGCGCGCTTCCGGACGGCCTCGCGATTCCTTGCCTCGCCTGCCTGTTGAAGCGGATCTCCTCGTCGGGCAGTCGCCAGACCGTCCAGCCTCCCCGGACGGGGACCCGGTGGAGCGCCCTACCGGACGAACGACCTGGTCCCCGTCCGGGGAGGCTGGTAGCCCTCGTGGTGCTCGGCGAGGAGATCCGCGGCGGCATCTCTGAGGAGGGTCGGGGTTCGGGGCGGAGCCCCGAGGTCTTCCGATCCTGTGACTCGCAAGTGTGGCCGGCCGGCCCGGCCGATGCCGGCCGGAGGTCGCCAGCAGGCCGGGGCCGGGCCGGCGCGGGCCCCCGGGGGGGGCCCCCGGGA
>NZ_JBIAIL010000026.1:0-102411 GCF_042871425.1 Micromonospora sp. NPDC005806
CGCCGATGGTACTGCACTCGGGAGGGTGTGGGAGAGTAGGACACCGCCGGACAAACTTTCCAGTCAGGGTCACCCTTCGGGGTGACCCTGACTGCATTTGTGGCCCCGAGTTCCGGCGCCGTATCCCGGACCGCGGAAACGCCGCCGGCGAGCGAACGGCGTCCCGCGGAATCGGAAACGGGTCAGCGGCTCTGCATGCCGTCGCGCATCTGGCGGAGCAGGGCGGCGGACTCGTCGACCGTACGGCCGGGGAACATCGCCATCACCACGCTGCCGTGGTCGGCCCAACCGCAGACCGCGAAGTCGCCGCCGTCACCGCTGGTCGTACCGCACTTCATCACGCCGCCCAGGCGCCCAGCCCGCACCTCGCGCAGGGCGGTCACCTTGCCGGTCTCGTCGGCCATCAGCCCGAACAGGCTGTCCAGGTCCCGCTCGGGTTGCCAGAGCAGGGTCGTCCCACCGAACACGAGCACGGCCCGCTTCGCGTCCCGCGGGTCGCTGTAGACCGTGCCGAAGCTCCGGTCCAGGTCGATGTCCGCGGCGAAGCCGTCGCGAAGGTAGTCGGCGGTGCTCCGGGCCCGCTCCGAGTCGTCCCGGGTGAGACCGGCGACCTCCTGCGGCGTGGTCAGCTTGGTGTCCTTCTGCTCCAGCACCCGCCAACCGCCCACGCCGAGCGCACCCAGGCCGGCCAGGCCGACGACCAGCGCGGCGGTGAGCGCGATCCGCCGCCGGCGGGAGGCGGGACGCCGCTCGTCGGGCTCCTGCGCCGGGTCACGGCGGCTCAGCTGGATCGGCTCGTCGGTCAGATCGACGGGCTCGGGCCCGTCGTCGACCGGACGCTCGGTGAGATGCGCGTCGGACATGTCCGCCACCGTACGCGAACAGGAGGTGGCGCACGTCAGGTCTCCGAAAGCGCTCCGTAGACTTTCAGGGTGACCGAGAGACTGGATGCCCCGCGCCCCGACGCCCCGACCCTTGCCGGCCAGTACCAGCCCGGCGAGGTAGAGCAGCGACGGTACGAGCAGTGGGTAGCCGCCGGCCACTTCCGGGCGTCGGCGGAGAGCGACAAGCCCCCCTTCACCATCGTCATCCCGCCGCCGAACGTCACCGGCTCGCTGCACATGGGCCACGCGTTCGAGCACACCCTGATGGACGCGCTGAGCCGGCGTAAGCGGATGCAGGGCTACGAGGCGCTCTGGCTGCCCGGCATGGACCACGCCGGCATCGCCACCCAGAACCTGGTGGAGCGGCAGCTCGCCACCGAGGGCCTGTCCCGGCACGACCTGGGCCGGGAGAAGTTCGTCGAGCGGGTCTGGCAGTGGAAGGCCGAGTCCGGTGGCGCGATCCTGGGCCAGATGCGGCGCCTCGGCGACGCGGTCGACTGGGACCGGGAGCGCTTCACCATGGACGAGGGCCTGTCCCGGGCCGTCCAGACCATGTTCAAGAAGCTCTTCGACGACGGGCTCATCTACCGGGCGAACCGGATCATCAACTGGTGCCCGCGCTGCCTCACCGCCCTGTCGGACATCGAGGTGGAGCACACCGACGACGACGGTGAGCTGATCTCGATCCGCTACAGCGACGAGGTCGTGGTGGCCACCACCCGGGCCGAGACCATGCTCGGTGACACCGCGGTCGCGGTGCACCCGGACGACGAGCGGTACCAGCACCTCATCGGCACCGAGGTGGCGTTGCCGCTCACCGACCGGCGGATCCCGATCGTCGCCGACGCCCACGTCGACCCGAGCTTCGGCACCGGCATGGTCAAGGTGACCCCGGCGCACGACCCGAACGACTTCGAGATCGGCCAGCGGCACGACCTGCCGGCGCTGACGATCATGGACGAGCGGGGCATCATCACCGCACCCGGCCCGTTCGAGGGCCTGGACCGGTACGAAGCCCGCCCGGCGATCGTCGCGGCGCTGCGCGAGCAGGGCCTGATCGTCGCCGAGAAGCGGCCGTACGTGCACGCGGTCGGGCACTGCTCGCGGTGCAAGACGACCGTCGAGCCGCGGCTGTCGCTGCAGTGGTTCGTCAACACCGCCCCGCTGGCCCAGGCCGCCGGTGACGCGGTCCGCGACGGCCGGGTGAAGATCGAGCCGGCCGAGCTGGCCAAGCGCTACTTCGCCTGGGTCGACAACATGCACGACTGGTGCATCTCCCGGCAGCTCTGGTGGGGTCACCGGATCCCGGTCTGGTACGGCCCGGCCGGCGAGATCGTCTGCGTCGGCCCGGACGAGCAGCCGCCGACCGGCGAGGGCTGGCGGCAGGACGAGGACGTCCTGGACACCTGGTTCTCCAGCGGCCTGTGGCCGTTCTCCACCCTGGGCTGGCCCGAGCAGACCCCGGACCTGGCGAAGTTCTACCCGACCAGCGTGCTGGTCACCGGGTACGACATCCTCTTCTTCTGGGTCGCCCGGATGATGATGTTCGGCCTGTACGCGATGGACGGCGTGCAGCCGTTCGACGTGGTGGCCCTGCACGGTATGGTCCGGGACGAGCACGGCAAGAAGATGTCGAAGTCGTTCGGCAACGTGGTCGACCCGCTGGACTGGATCGACCGGTTCGGTGCCGACGCCACCCGGTTCACCCTGGCCCGCGGCGCCAACCCCGGCCAGGACGTGCCGGTCAGCGAGGAGTGGTGCCAGGGCTCGCGGAACTTCTGCAACAAGCTCTGGAACGCGACCCGGTTCGCGCTGATGAACGGCGCGCACACCGAGGGGCCGCTGCCCGAGGCCGGCGCGCTGTCGACGGTCGACCGGTGGATCCTCTCCCGCCTCGCGCACGTCACCGCCGAGGTGGACGAGCAGTTCGAGGCGTACGAGTTCGCCAAGGTCTGCGACCTGCTCTACCACTTCGCCTGGGATGACGTCTGCGACTGGTACGTCGAGCTGAGCAAGCCGGTGCTCGCCGAGGGCGGCGCGGCGGCCGACGCCACCCGCCGGGTGCTCGGGCACGTGCTGGACGAGCTGCTGCGGCTGCTGCACCCGGTCATCCCGTTCGTCACTGAGGAGCTGTGGACCGCGCTGACCGGCGGGGAGACGGTGCTGAAGGCCGCCTGGCCGGCGGCCGACCGTACCCTCGTCGATGACGCCGCGGAGGGCGAGGTCGGCATGCTGCAGCGGGTGGTGACCGAGATCCGCCGGTTCCGCTCGGACCAGGGGCTGCGCCCGACGCAGCGGGTGTCGGCCCGGCTCGACGGTCTGGCGGGTGCGGGCATCGCCACGCACGAGCCGCTGATCAGGTCGCTGGTCCGCCTCGACGCGCCCGGTGCCGACTTCCAGGCCAGCGCCACCCTCGCCATGCCGGGCGAGGTGAGCGTCGCGCTGGACACCCGGGGTTCGATCGACGTGGCCGCCGAACGGGCCAGGCTCACCAAGGACCGGGCGGCCGCCGAGAAGGAGGCCGCGCAGGCGCGGGCAAAGCTGGACAACCCGGCGTTCGTCGGCAAGGCGCCCGAGCCGGTGGTCGCCAAGATCCGGGAGCGGCTCGCGGTGGCCGAGGCGGATCTGGTCCGGATCGACGCCGCGCTGGAGGCGCTTCCCTCGTGACCGACCGTACCGAATTCGCCGAGGTGGAAGCCGCGCTCGCCGCGCGCGGCTTCACCCGCATGCGCTTCGAGCTGGAGAAGATCGAGAGTCTGCTCGACCTGCTCGGCAGCCCGCAGCGGGCGTACCCGTCGATCCATCTGACCGGCACGAACGGGAAGACCTCGACGGCCCGGATGATCGACTCGCTGCTGCGGGCGTTCGGGCTGCACACCGGCCGCTACACCAGCCCGCACCTGGAGACCGTCCGGGAGCGGATTAGCCTGGACGGGGAAGCGGTCAGCGAGGAGCGCTTCGTCGCCACGTACCGGGAGGTGGCGCCGCTGGCCGAGCTGGTGGACCACCGCTTCGACGAGCCGCTGACGTACTTCGACATGACCACGGCGCTGGCGTTCGCCACGTTCGCCGACGCGCCGGTCGACGTCGCGGTGGTGGAGGTGGGCCTCGGCGGTGCCGAGGACGCCACCAACGTGATCCAGGCCGGGGTGGCGGTGCTGACCCCGATCGGCCTGGACCACACCGAGTGGCTCGGCGACACCATCGAGGACATCGCCCTGCACAAGGCGGGCATCATCCACAAGGGCGCCACCGTGATCGCGGCGGCGCAGGAGGAGGAGGCGGCCCGGCCGATCCTGGCGCGGTGCGCCGAGGTCGGCGCGACCATCGCCCGGGAGGGCTCCGAGTTCGGCGTGCTGCGCCGGGCGGTCGCGGTCGGCGGCCAGGTGCTCACCATCCAGGGCCTCGGCGGGGTGTACGAGGAGATCTTCATCCCGCTGCACGGTGCCCACCAGGCGCAGAACGCGGCCGTGGCGCTCGCCGCGGTGGAGGCGTTCCTCGGGGCGGGGGCGCGCCGGCAGCTCGACATCGAGGCGGTCCGGGAGGGCTTCGCCTCGGCCAGCTCGCCGGGGCGGCTGGAGAAGGTGCGTACCGCGCCGACGATCCTGCTGGACGGCGCGCACAACCCGCACGGGATGGCCGCCACGGTCACCGCGCTCCAGGAGGAGTTCGCGTTCAGCAAGCTGGTCGGCGTGCTCGCCGTGCTCGGCGACAAGGACGCGGCCAGCCTGCTGGAGCTGCTCGAGCCGGTGCTCGACTCGATCGTGGTCACCGAGAACAGCTCGCCCCGGGCCATGCCGGCCGACGAGCTGGCCGCGCTGGCCCGCGAGGTCTTCGGGCCGGAGCGGGTGCAGGTCGCCGCGGAGATGCCGGACGCCATCGAGGCGGCGGTCGCCGAGGCGGAGTCCGACGTACCGGGCGAGCTGGCCGGGGTCGGCGTGCTGATCACCGGGTCGGTGGTGACCGTGGCCGACGCCCGCCGGCTGCTCAAGCGATGACCGGGCCGGTGGAGGAGCGGCCGGGCGAGGACCGGCCGGCGGGGGAGCCGTCGGCCGGGGAGCGGCGTTCCGGGCTGCGCAACCCGGACAAGGCCGTCCGCGGGCTGGGCGCGGGGACGCTGGCGCTGGAGGCGCTCGTGCTGCTGCTGGCCATCCAGCCGATCCGGGTGGTCGGCGGACAGCTCAGCGGGGCCGCCATCGCGGCGATCGTGACGCTGGCGGTCGCCTGCGTGCTGCTCGCCGGCCAGATGAAGCGGTCGTGGGCCTGGCCCGCGGGCACCGTCCTGCAGGGCCTGCTGCTGCTCTCCGGGCTGCTGCACTGGTCGCTGCTCGTGCTGGGCGTCATGTTCGCCCTGGTGTGGGCGTACGCGCTGCACGTGCGGCGGGTCATCCTCGGCTGAGCGGTCCCCGCCGCCGGCCGGCGGCGGGGATCAGGCGTCGGCCAGGGTGCGCCACTGGGTGAGGGCCACGCCGTGCCCGTCCGGGTCACGGAAGGCCGCCGCCCACACCTCCAGCTTCGTGCCCCGGTTCACCACCCGCGGGGCGTACGTGAACCGCACGCCGGAGTCACGCAGCCGCTCGTACGCGGCCTGGATGTCGTCGACCTCCAGGTTGACGTGGACCAGCCGGCGGCTGATCGGGGCGGCCCCGGTGACCTGGCGCAGCACCAGTCGGGTCGGCCCGGAGGCGAGGACCGCGTTGCCGGCGCCCCGGTCGAACTCGTCGAAGCCGAGGTCCCGGTAGAAGTCGAGGGACCGGTCCAGATCGGTGACGAGCAGGGTGATCCCGACGCCGCTGATCGGGGGTGCCACCTCGGCCGGCTCGTCGCCGGCCGGCCCGAAGATGGCCTCGTCCAGCTCCTCGGCGGTGGGCGGCTGCTCGGGGGCCGGCTCGTCCAGCGCCACGTCGATCGGGTCGACCGGCACGGTGTCGAACCGTTCGTCGGCGGGCGGGCGCGGCGCCGGGGTGGCCCGGCGGGGCAGCGGCCCGCCGGTCATCGGCTCGACCACCTCGCCCTCGAGGACCTTCGGGCCGCCGGGGCGCTGGTGCACCACGACCGGCTCGCGCTCCTCGGTGAGCACGACGTCGTCGAGGAGCGGGTCCGGCGCGGGCGGGAAGTCGTCGCGGAAGTCGTCCTCCGGGGCGCGGTCGGCCCACGGCGGGGCCTCCTGCACGATCAGCACCTCCTCGACCGGGTCGGGGCCGCCGTACTCGGGTGGGAGGTCGGCGATGGTGGCGGCGGTCTCCCCGTGGGTGGGCACCTCGTCCCAGAGGACGCGGACGTGCCGCTGGTCGTCGAGGGCGACCCGGACGGGCAGGGCCTGGCCCAGCGACGGCCACTTGGCGACCGGGACCCGGGGCTCGATGATCTTCTTGGACCGGGGGGGCAGCCCGGGCGCGTCGATCACCAGTTGCAGCTCGCAGCGGCCGAACGCGTACTGCGTGGGCGGCTCGGAGGCGCTGTGCACATGACCCAGGCCGATCACCCAGGTGCGCCCGCCGCCGCGTACGGTGGCCAGGGCGATCGCCAGGACCAGCAGCGCGACGCCGAGCGCCACGATCGCCCAGCTCGTCATGCCCAGCCCGAACAGCGTGATGAACGTCGCCACGGTGCCCAGCACCGCGCCGATCAGCTTGCGGATCGGCGCGATGGGTCGGTTCCCGCCATTCGCCACAGTGGACCTCCCAGGGTTCCAGGGCCAGGCTAGGCCGGGGCGGCGACCGAGGGAAAGAGCAGCCGCCGTCCCGGCGCCGGGACCGGGTCGCTAGGCTGACCGTACCCAGCCCGAGCCGCATCCGCGCACAGGAGGAACCCAGCGTGTCCAGCAGCAGCCCGGACGAGCGCACGCTCGTACTGATCAAGCCCGACGCGGTCCGCCGCGGTCTGGTGGGCGAGATCCTCGCCCGTTTCGAGCGCAAGGGCCTGCGGATCGACGCGATGGTGTCCCGGACCATGGACGGCGACTTCGCCGACCAGCACTACGCCGAGCACGTGGACAAGCCGTTCTACCCGCCGCTGAAGGCGTTCATGACCGGCGGTCCGCTGGTGGCGCTGGTGCTCTCCGGTGACGAGGTGATCGAGGTGGTGCGCGGGATGCTCGGCAGCACCGACGGCCGCAAGGCCACCGCCGGCACCATCCGGGGCGACTTCTCCCTCTCCAACCGGGAGAACCTCGTGCACGCTTCCGACTCGGTGGACAGCGCCAAGCGCGAGATCGCGCTCTGGTTTCCCGAGCTGAGCTGACCTCGCCGTTGACGGCCCCGGTCCCCGGCCTGGGACCGGGGCCGTCGCGCGTGCTCAGCCGCTGACGCGGATCAGCTTGTCGGGATTGCCGACGAGGTAGACGCCGGTGATCCGGCCGTCGGCGGCGGCGACGGCGAGGGTGTAGTGGACTCCGGTCGGCAAGCGCAGCAGCAGCGCCGGCGCGCCGTTCAGCTCGACCGGGGTCGCCGTGACGCCGGGCCGACGCGGGCCGTAGACGCCGGCGAAGAACCGGGCGATCCGGTCCGCGCCGTGCACCGGGTTGCGGGCCGCGCTGACCCGACCGCCGCCGTCGGCCCAGGCCGTGGCGTCGGCCGCGACCAGGTCGGTCAGCCGGGCCAGGTCGCCGTCGCGGGCGGCGGCCAGGAAGGCGTCGAGCAGGCGGCGCTGCTCGGCCGGCCCGGCGGTGAAGCGCCGCCGGTCGTCGGCGAGCCGGGCCGCCGCCCGGTGGTGCAGCTGCCGGCAGTCCGCCGCCGACCGGTCCAGCAGGTCGCCGATCTCGGCGTACGGCAGGGCGAAGGCGGTGTGCAGCACGTACACCGCGCGCTCCGGCGGGGTGAGCCGTTCCAGCAGTTGCAGCAGCGCGGTGGAGAGCGTCTCGCGTTGCTCGACGGTGTCCAGCGGCCCGAACGGCGACGGGTCGGTCGGCACCGGTTCGGGCAGCCACGGCCCGACGTACTTCTCCCGGGTGGCCTGCCGGGCGCGCAGCCGGTCCAGCGACAGCCGGGTCACCACCCGGGACAGGTACCGGCGGGGCTCGGAGACCGCCGCCCGGTCGACGTTCAGCCACCGCAGGTACGCCTCCTGGAGCACGTCCTCGGCGTCGTGCAGGCTGCCCAGCAGCCGGTACGCCAGCCCAAGCAGCATCGGCCGGTGCGCGATGAGCGCACCGGCCGCCTGCGTCGCCCCAGCAGAGGTCACACCTCGGCCGGCGGCTGCGCCTGACTGGTCACCGCGATCCGGTTCCACACGTTGATTGTGGCGATCGCGACGACCAGATCGGCCAGTTCCTTCTCCGACCAGACCTTCGCCGCGGCGTCCCAGACCTCGTCCGGCACGCCGTGCTCGCCGAGCCGGGTGACCGCGTCGGTCAGCGCCAGCGCGGTCCGCTCCCGCTCGTCGAAGAACGGCGCCTCCCGCCACGCGGCGACGGCGAAGAGCCGTCGGCTGGACTCGCCCGCGGCGAGTGCGTCGCGGCTGTGCATGTCCACGCAGTACGCGCAGCCGTTGAGCATCGACGCCCGCAGCTTCACCAGCTCCAGCACGGTGTGGTCGACGTTCGCCTGGACATACTTCTCCAGCCCGAACACCGCCTGGTACGCCTCCGGTGCCACCGCCGCCATGTTGACCCGACTCATCCCGGCCTCCCTCGTGTCGTCCGTACGCCCATACGACGGGCCGGCCCGCCCCGGGTGTGACGGACGGCGGCTGTGACGGTCGTCATGCCCGGTGACGGGCGGGGCGGGTCACATGGTGTCGAGGGAGGCCTTGCGGCGGGACTCCGCTTCGAAGATCTTCAGCAGGGCGCCCGCCAGCAGCGCGTACCCGAGTCCGACGGCGGCCTCGGCGGCGAGTGCCGGCGCGGCCGCCGCGAAGCCCTCGCCGGCCACCAGTTGCCGGGCGGCCCCGGCCGCGTGGGTGATGGGCAGCGCCTCGCCCACCGCGCGCATCCAGCCGGGCAGCCCGGCGGCGGGCACGTTCACCCCGGTGAGCAGGAGCAGCAGCGCCACCGAGACGTTGGAGACCACCCAGACGTCCCGGAACCGCAGCCCCAGCGCGCCGAGGGTGAGACCGAAGAAGCCGCAGGCCAGCGACGCCACCGCTAGGGTCAGCAGCAGCGCGGGCAGGGCCCGCGCGGGCATCCGCAGACCGAGCAGGAGCGAGCCCACGGTCAGCGTGCTCGCCGCGATGAGCAGGCCGTTCCCGGCGTACGGGAGGACCCGGCCGAGGAAGACCGCGGTGCGGCTGCGCGGGGAGAGCAGCACGTGCCCGAGGGTGCCAAAGCGTCGCTCGTTGGCGACCGCCATGGTGCCGCCGAAGACGCAGGAGAGCGAGGCGGCGAGCACCGCGTTGCCGACGATGTAGAAGCGGTCGTCGGCGACCCCGAGCTGCCGCCCCAGGTACGCGAAGAAGAGCAACTGGAAGATCGGCCCGACCAGCAGCGAGCCGATGAACATCGCCGGGGTGGTCCAGTTGAACAGGGCCCGGTAGGCGATCACGCCGCCGGTGCCGATCAGCCGGAAGAGTGCCATTCGTCGTCCCCCTTAGGCCAGCGCGAGGGTCGCCGCGGCGCGGGCCCGTCGCTCGACGTACGTCATCATCAGGGCGCCGGCGACCAGGCAGCCGAGGCTGATCGCCAAGCAGATGCCGAGGGACGGCCACACCGGGCCGCCGCTGGCCGCCTCGTGCACCGCCCGGGCGCCCCAGGTGGTGGGCAGCACGGCGGCGATCGGGCCGGTCCAGCCGGGCAGCACGGTGAGCGGCACCAGCATCCCGGAGACCAGCCAGATCGGGTACTCCAGCGTGTTGGTCAGCGCGTTGGCGTTGCGCATCAGCACGAACGTGGCGGCGAGCAGCAGGCCGAACATGCCCAGGCCGAGCACGCAGCCGGGGACCGCGACCAGGAAGAGCAGCGGGTGCGCGAAGTCCAGCGGCACGCCGTAGAGCAGCCGGCCCCAGAGCAGGGTGGCGAGCATGGCGTACGTGCCGGTGACCGCGGTGGCCAGGGTGATCGGCAGGATCATCAGCGCCGGCGGGCGGGGCGCCAACATGATCATCTCCAGGGTGCCCTGCCAGCGCTGGTTCTGGATGGCGCCGCCGGAGCCGAAGAGCACCGATGACCACACGCCCATCAGGCCGGCGCCGACCGCGGCCTCCAGCAGCCGGCCCGGCTCGCCACCGGCCCGGAACAGGTAGACCGCCAGGGTGGCCTGCACCACGGGCACGATCAGCGCGGTGGCGATCTCGAACGGGGAGCGGGTGAGCTGCTTGGTGTGCAGCAACAGGCCCACCCCGATCATGCGCAGCAGCCTCATCCGGCCACCGCCTCGAGCGGGCGGGATGGCGCGGTGACCCGGTTGACGATCGTCACGTACGCGTCCTCCAGGGTGGGCTGCCGGGCGCTGACCCGGCCCAGCCGGACCCCGTCCAGCTCGCGCAGCACGTCCGCCTGCACGTCCACCCCCGCGTCGGACTGCACGGTCAGCACCTGCGCCGCGCCGGTGACGGTCACGCTCGCCTCGCGCACTCCGGGCAGGGTGTGGATCCGGGCGAGCTGGGCGTCCGTCACCCCGTACGCCTCGACCTCCAGCACCTGCCGCCCGTCGGCGTGGTGCCGCAGCTCGGCCGGGGTGCCGAGGGCCTGGATGCTGCCGTTGGCGATCACCGCGATCCGGTCGCAGAGCTCGTCCGCCTCGGCCATGTAGTGGGTGGTGAGCAGCACGGTGGTGCCGGTGGCGGCCAGGTCGGCGACGGTCTGCCGCAGCTCCCGGGCGGCCACCGGGTCCACCCCGATGGACGGCTCGTCGAGGAAGAGCACCCGCGGCCGGTGCAGCAGGCCCCGGGCGATGTGCAGCCGCTGCCGCATGCCCCGGGAGTAGCCCTCCACCCGCTCGTGTTCCCGGCCGTCGAGCCGGACCAGCTCCAGCAGTTCGGCGATGCGCCGCTTCTGCTCCCGCCCGGGCACGCCGTACAGCTCGGCGAAGTAGCGCAGGTTGTCCAGGGCGGAGAGCCGGTCGTACAGGCCCCGGTCACCGCCGAAGACGTACCCGATCCGCCGGCGCACCTCCCGGGTCTCGGCGACCACGTCGTGGCCGCACACCCGGGCGGTGCCGGCGGTCGGGATCAGCAGGGTGTTCAGCAGCTTGATGGTGGTGGTCTTGCCGGCGCCGTTCGGTCCGAGCAGGCCGAACAGCTCCCCGTTGCCGACCGTCAGGTCGACGCTGCGGACTGCCTCCACCTCCCGGCGCTGGGGTCTCAACCATCCCGTCCGGCTGCGGTAGGTGCGGCGCAGCCCGGCCGCCTCGATCGCGTACTCGCTCATGGCGGCGAATCTAGGGACGGCGGACGGGCCGGGGAAACGAATTCGGCCCCGGCCGAATCCTCAGGCGGAGGCGGTCGCCTGATCCGTTCCGATCAGGGTGACCAGGGCCAGGCCGGCCGGTTCCAGGCCGTACAGGACCCGCCGGCCCACCCGGCGGCGGTGCACCACCCCGGCGGCGAGCAGCGCGGCGAGGTGCTCGGAGACGGTGCTCGGGGCGAGCCCCAGGGTGGCGGCCAGCCCGGCGGTGGTGGCCGGCCGGGCCAACGCCCGCAACACCTGCGCCCGGCGCCGGCCCACCAGGACCGCCAACCGGTCGGTCCCGGGCGCGCCCGCCGTCGGGGTGGGCTCGCCCTCGGCCAGCACGACCGCCCCGCGGGCCTGGTAGGAAACCGCGACGATCTCCGGATGGTCGCTGGAACAGGCCAGCGCGCCCCGGGAGAAGATCAGCGGGATCAGCAGCAGTCGCTTGTCCACCGCCCGGAAGCTCTGCTCCAAGGGCTTCACCAGGGTGAGCACCGGCTCTTCCCAGCGCACCCGCTCGTGCAGGTCGGCCAGGAGCGCGTCCGGGCCGTCGGCGGCGAGTGCCCGGGCCCGGTGCAGCACCTCCTCGTCCAGCGCCGCCCGCATGACCGGCCACCAGGGCGCGATGGCCGCGTCCCAGTACGCCTGGATGCCGTCGGCGAGCCGGTCCAGCGCGGCCGGCCGTTCGGTGACGAACGGGCGCAGCCAGTCCGGCAGGTCGTCGGGGTCGTGGTAGCGGGGAATCTGCTCGGCGATCACCTCGGCCGGGGTCGCGCGCAGCACGGCCAGCTCCTCGGCCAGGGTGGGGGCCGGCGACGGCGGGACCGGGGTGAGGAAATCCGGTGTCCGGTCGTCGGCGGTGAGCAGCCGGGCCGGCGCCGTCTCCGGCACCTCGGCCAGCACCCGGCGGGCGTGCCGAGCCCAGCCGGTGTACGGCCAGGGCGCCTCCCCAGGGTGGCGCTTCAGCACGTAGAGGCTGGTCATCACCTCCCAGAGCGGGCTGGTGGCGATCCGGGTACGGGCCAGCGTCGGCTCGTCCAACTCGATCCGGATCACCCGGGCAGCCTAGCCGTGGTCACCGGGTCGACCCGGGCCGATACTCGGCGGCGGGGCACCGGGCCGGTCGAGTACCCTGGATCGCACACAGGCGACGACCCGGCCATCACCGGCGAGCCTCCGGAAGAACAGCCGGGTGACCGGCCCAGTAGAACCGGACGGGACCGGCCCGTCACAGCCGGCCAACGAGCGGGCGGTCGCACCTTGACCGCCAAGCGGGGTGGTACCGCGGGCCTGGTCCCGGCGCGCCGGTCACGGCGTACCGGAAAAGGGCTCGTCCTCGCAGACCCACACGGACACGTGAGCTGCTGAGGAGAGCGACCCCCGATGGCCTATCCGTTGCACGACCCGACCGCCGCCGGCGTCCCGGCGAGCCCGGACCTGCCCGCGGTCGAGCGCCGGGTGCTGGAGCACTGGACGGCCGACAAGACCTTCGAGGCCTCCGTCGAAGCCCGTCCGGCCGGGGAGGACGGGAAGAACGAGTACGTCTTCTACGACGGCCCGCCGTTCGCCAACGGCCTGCCGCACTACGGCCACCTCTTCACCGGGTACGTCAAGGACGTGGTGCCGCGCTACCAGACCATGCGCGGCAAGCACGTCGAGCGACGGTTCGGCTGGGACTGCCACGGCCTGCCGGCCGAGGTGGTGGCCGAGAAGCAGCTCGGCATCACCAGCAAGGCGGAGATCCTCGACCTCGGCGTGGCCCGGTTCAACGAGGCCTGCCGCACCTCGGTGCTGGAGTTCACCCAGGACTGGGAGCGGTACGTCACCCGGCAGGCCCGCTGGGTCGACTTCGCCAACGACTACAAGACCCTCGACCTGGACTACATGGAAAGCGTCATGTGGGCCTTCAAGACCCTGCACGACAAGGGTCTGGTCTACGAGGGCTTCCGGGTGCTGGCGTACTGCTGGCGCTGCGAGACCCCGCTGTCCAACACCGAGACCCGGATGGACGACGTCTACAAGGACCGGCACGACCCGACCCTGTCGGTCTGGTTCGAGCTGACCCCGGACGAGAGCGCGTCGGAGCTGGTCCGCGGCCCGGTCAAGCTCGGCGTCTGGACCACCACGCCGTGGACCCTGCCGTCGAACCTGGCGCTCGCGGTCGGCCCGGACATCGAGTACGCGGTGCTGGAGCGCGAGGGCGCCCGCTACCTGGTGGGCGCCGCGCGGCTCGGCGCCTACGCCAAAGAGCTGGAGGGGTACGAGCAGGTCGGCACGGTGCACGGCCGGGACCTGGTCGGTCGCCGCTACACGCCGCTCTACGACTTCCTGGTCGAGCAGGCCGGACCGAACGCGTACCAGGTGCTCGGCGCGGACTTCGTCACCACCGAGGACGGCACCGGGATCGTCCACCTGGCCCCAGCCTTCGGTGAGGACGACCAGAACACCTGCAACGCGGCCGGCATCCCGACCGTGGTGACCGTGGACGACCACACCCGGTTCACCGCGCTCGTCCCGCCGTACCAGGGCGAGCAGGTCTTCGACGTGAACAAGCCGGTGATCCGGGAGCTGAAGGAGCGGGGGGTGGTGCTCAAGCAGGACACCTACACCCACTCCTACCCGCACTGCTGGCGCTGCGACACCCCGCTGGTCTACAAGGCGGTGTCGTCCTGGTTCGTGGCGGTGACCCGGTTCAAGGACCGGATGGTCGAGCTCAACCAGCAGATCAACTGGACACCGGGGCACATCAAGGACGGCTCGTTCGGCAAGTGGCTGGCCAACGCCCGCGACTGGTCGATCAGCCGGAACCGGTTCTGGGGTTCGCCGATCCCGGCGTGGAAGTCCGACGACCCGAACTACCCGCGCGTGGACGTGTACGGCTCGCTGGCCGACCTCGAGCGGGACTTCGGCGTGCGCCTGACCGACCTGCACCGGCCGGCGGTGGACGAGCTGGTGCGCCCCAACCCGGACGACCCGACCGGCAAGTCGATGATGCGCCGGGTGCCGGAGGTGCTGGACTGCTGGTTCGAGTCCGGCTCGATGCCGTTCGCCCAGGTGCACTACCCGTTCGAGAACCGCGAGTGGTTCGAGCACCACTACCCGGGCGACTTCATCGTCGAGTACATCGGACAGACCCGCGGCTGGTTCTACACCATGCACGTGCTGGCCACCGCGCTGTTCGACCGGCCGGCGTTCCGCAACTGCCTCAGCCACGGCATCCTGCTCGGCTCCGACGGACGCAAGATGTCCAAGAGCCTGCGCAACTACCCGGACGTCTATCACGTCTTCGACTCGTACGGGTCGGATGCGATGCGCTGGATGCTGATGTCCTCGCCGGTGCTACGCGGCGGCGACATGGCGGTCACCGAGACGCTCATCCGGGACGCGGTGCGTCAGGTGCTGCTGCCGCTCTGGAACGTCTGGTACTTCTTCTCGCTCTACGCCAACGCGGACGGCTACACCGCGAAGCGGCGGGTGGACTCCACCCACCTGCTCGACCGGTACGTGCTGGCGAAGACGAACGAGCTGGTCTCGACGGTCCAGGCGCAGCTGGACGCGTACGACATCTCCGGCGCCTGCGCCACCGTCCGGTCCTACCTGGACGCGCTGACCAACTGGTACGTGCGCCGCTCGCGGGACCGGTTCTGGTCCGGGGACGCCGACGCGTTCGACACGCTCTGGACGGTGCTGGAGACGCTCTGCCGGGTGGTGGCGCCGCTGGCGCCGCTGACCGCGGAGGAGCTCTGGCGCGGCCTCACCGGCGAGCGGTCGGTGCACCTGACCGACTGGCCGTCGGCGGACGAGTTCCCGGCCGACCACGAGCTGGTCTCCGCGATGGACAACGTGCGGGCGGTCGCCTCGGCGGCGCTGTCGCTGCGCAAGGCCAAGGGGCTGCGGGTCCGGCTGCCGCTGGCGAAGCTGACCGTGGCCTCGCCGGTCGCCGCCCAGCTGCGGCCCTTCGCCGACCTGGTCGCCGACGAGGTCAACGTGAAGGAGGTCGGCTTCACCGACGAGGTGTCCGCGTACTGCCAGCAGGTGCTGACCGTGGTGCCCAGGGCGCTCGGTCCGCGGGTCGGCAAGGCGGTCCAGCAGGTGATCAAGGCGGTGAAGGCGGGGGACTGGCAGCTGGTCGACGGCGCCCCGGTCGCCGCCGGGGTCACCCTCGCCGAGGGCGAGTACGAGCTGCGCCTGGTCGCCGCCGACGCCGAGCACTCCGCGCCGCTGCCCGGCGGCGAGGGGGTGGTCGTGCTGGACACCGAGGTCACCCCGGAGCTGGCCGCCGAGGGGCTGGCCCGGGACGTGGTCCGGGTGGTGCAGCAGGCCCGCCGGGACGCCGACCTGGACGTCTCGGACCGGATCGTGGTGGCGCTCTCGGCCTCGGAGGAGGTGCGCGCGGCGGTGGCCGGGTACACCGACTTCGTGGCCCGGGAGGTGCTGGCCGACACGATCGACTTCGCCGAGGGGGTCGAGGGCTTCGCCGGCGAGGTCGGCGAGGGCGAGCGGGTGACGGTGGCCGTCCGGCGGGTATGAGGTCCTGATACCGGTGGTCCGGCGGCGGGTGTCGCCGCCGGGCCACCAGGCGGGCGGCCGACCACCCCGTCGGGTCGGTGTGGGCCCGTCCGCTACCGTGACAGCGCCTGTTCACGTACGACCGCCGGAGGACCCGTGCCGCTGCTCTACACCATCGGCAAGCTCGCCGTGGCACCCACGATGCGGTTGGCCTTCCGTCCGACCGTGGAGGGGTTGGAGCACATCCCGGCGACGGGCGGGGCGATCTTCGCGGGCAACCACCTCTCCGTCGCCGACGAGCTGCTCCTCGGCACGGTGGTCCCGCGGCACCTGGCGTTCTGGGCCAAGTCGGAGTACTTCACGGGCACCGGGGTGAAGGGCGCGTTCTCCAAGTTCGTGCTCACCGGGCTGGGCGCGATCCCGGTCGCGCGGGCCGGCGGACGGGCGGCGCTGTCCGCGTTCGACGCCGCCATTCCGGTGCTCAAGGCCGGTGACCTGGTTGCCGTCTACCCCGAGGGGACCCGCTCGCCGGACGGGCGGCTCTACCGGGGGCGGACCGGGGCGGCCCGGCTCGCGGTGGCCGCCGGCGTGCCGATCATCCCGGTCGGCGTGACCGGCACCGACAAGGCGCAGCCCATCGGGACGCGGGTGCCCCGGCCCGGCAAGGCCAAGATCAGCATCCGGTTCGGCAAGCCGCTGGACGTCACCGGCCGGTCCGACGACCGCACCTCGCTGCGCGAGATCACCGACGAGCTGATGGCTGAGATCCAGAAGCTCACCGGCCAGGAATATGTCCCCCGGTACGCCCCCAAGCGCGCCGAGCCCACCGCCGACCCCACCGCCTGATCCGCGTCCTTGATCAACAGGATCAGGGCGGGTCGCTGCCGCGCCGCTTCTCCTGGGCCACCACCGCGTCCAGGTCGCTGAGGCGTTCCAGCTGTTTCATGGTCCGAGCCATCCGGGCGTTGGCCGGGATCCGGGGGCGGTTGGCGGACAGGAACGCCCAGTAGCCGGCCGTGAACGGGCACGCCTTCTCGCCGAGCCGCTTCCTCGGGTCGTACCGGCAGCCGCCGCAGTAGTCGCTCATCCGGTTGAGGTACGCACCCCCGGACACGTACGGCTTGGTGGTCATCCGGCCCAGGTCGGCGTACTGGCTCATGCTGACCACGTTGCCGGTCATCACCCACTCGTAGCCGTCCACGAACCGGGTGTGGAACCACTCCACCAGCTCCGCCGGGCGCCAGCCGCGTTGCAGGGCGTAGTTGCCGAGCACCATCAGCCGGGGGATGTGGTGCACCCAGGCCCGGTCCCGGACGCCGGCGAGCACGTCCGACAAGCAGTGCGCGTCGACCGCGTCCGCGTCCAGGTCGTTCCACCAGTCCGGCAGGGACCGCCGGGCGGCCAGCTCGTTGCTGCCGCGCCAGCTCGGTTCGAAGTACCAGTAGGTGTGCCAGATGTAGTCCCGCCAGCCCAGCACCTGCCGGACGAAGCCTTCCACGCTGGCCAGCGGCGCACCCTCCTGCCGGTACGCCTGCTCGGCGCCCCGGATCGCCTCCGCCGGGTCGAGCAGGCCCAGGTTGAACGCGGCGGAGAGCATGCTGTGTGCCAGCCACGGGTCGCCGGTGAGCATCGCGTCCTCGTACGGGCCGAACGCGGCGAGCCGGTGCCGGAGGAAGTGCCGCAGTCGGGCCTTCGCCTCCTTGGCGGTGGCGGGGAAGCGGCGCGGGCCGTCCCGGCCGGCGAACCGGATCCCCTCCCGCTCCCAGCGGTCCAGGTCGGCCCGGACCTCCGCGTCGATGTCGTCCTCCTTCGGCATCGGCGGGGCGGGCACGTCGAGCTTCCCGGTCTTCGGCGGCGGCTCGCGGTTCTCGGTGTCGAAGCTCCACCGGCCGCCCACCGGGTCGCGGCCCTGCATGAGCACCCCGTGGTGCTCCCGGGCGAACCGGTAGAACGCCTCCATCCGCAGGGCGCCCCGGCGTCCGTCGGCCCAGTCGGCGAAGTCCTCCAGGCTGGTCACGAATCCCCGCGCCGGCAGCACGGTGACCCGGTCCAGGTCGCGGAGGAACGCCCGGGCCCGGCGCGACGTCGGGTGGCAGACCTCCAGCGGCTCGCGGACCTTCTTCAGCGCCTGCCGGTACGTCTCGGCGCGCAGGAAGATCGCCTGGTCGCCCAGCTCGGCGGCGCGGTGCCGCAGTGCGGAGAGGACCAGGTGGGCCTTCTGCCGGTGGTAGACGCGGCGTCGGAAGACCGCCTTCGACTCGATCAGCAGGACCGGTTGTCTCCGGTCGTCGAGGAAGTGCGGCCCCAGTTGGTCGGCGAAAAGCCAACGCCGCGACATGTCCCGATTGTGGCCCGACCGTCCGATGTGTGCCGGTAGGAACTGCCGCCTTTATGTGTTCGATACATTGCGAAGCGTTACGGCTCAGGATTGCTTCGGGGTCACCACCTGCTGGCGCAGGGTGTCCAGCAGGCGGCCGCTGTCGTCCAGGGAGAGCCGGGTGAAGATGCCGGTGGTCAGGCTGCCGTGGTCGACCGAGGTGCAGACCACCACGCCGTCGCCGTCCGCCCGGCCCACCGCGCAGCGCTCGTACCGGCCCCGGACCCGGGTCTCCACCGGTACGGCGGCGTCCAGCGCGTACTGCTCCGTGAGGCGGGCGATCTCGGCGTCGGCGTCCGCCTCCGGGGTCAGCCGGAACCCGGTGCCGCCGAAGAGGGTCACCCGCTTGCCGTCGTCCGTGCTGTAGATCCCGGCGAAGGTGTCCTCGGCGAGCAGGTGCGCCTGGGCCATCTCGGTCTTCAGCTTCTCGGCGGTGGCCTGGCTGCGCTCGTCCTCCCGCAGCCGCAGCCCGTGCATCCGGTCGGGCAGGGCCGCGCTGGCCGGGTACTGGGCGGAGAGCGGCTGGGCCCACCACAGCGGCAGGCCGCAGCAGCAGGCGACGGTGAGCAGCAGCACCCACGGCCAGCGGCGCCGGCGGCGTACCGGGACGGCCACGTACCCCTTGGGCGGCCGCCAGCCGGGCGGCGCGGTGACCGGCGGCGGGGCGCTCTCGCGGCGGCGCTGCCGGGGCGGGCGGGCCGGCGCGGGCGGTGCCGGCGGGGGCGGCGGGACCGGGCCGGGCCGGGTCGGGGACACCGGCGCCGGCGGCGGCGACACCGGGCGGGCAATCGGCGGCGGTGGGCCGACCGGCGGCACCGGGTAGGGCAGCGTGTGCGGCGGCACCGGGTAGTCGAGCGTCGGCGGGAGCGCCGGGAAGTCGGTCGAGTGCAGGTTCCAGCCGGTGGTGTCCACGCCCTCCCAGGGGTCGACCGGGATCTGGTGCTCCGGCACGTCGGGCGGCGGCACGGGGGTGGGCTCGGCGGACTCGCCCCAGGAGCGCTTGCGCGGCGGCGGGGGCGGAACCGGTGCGGACCCGCTCCACCGGGGCGCGGGCGGTTCCGGTCGGGTCTCCACCCGGGTGGGGTCGGGGCGGCCGGGGACCGGGGCGGAGTCGGCGGCGCCGGATGCCGGCACGGCGGCCGTCCCCCGGGCAGGGCTCACCGGCGCGGCCGGGGTGGCGTCGGTGTCCGCGGTGGCGCCGGCCGACGTGGACGGGGGCGCCGGCTCGGTGTCCGGCTGCGTCGGTTCCTCGGCCTCCGGTGCGGGCGCGGTCGGGGTGTCCGCCTCCGGCGGAGCCTCCGCGTCCGGCGTGGTCACGGTCGGGATGTCCGCCTCCGGCGGAGCCTCCGCGTCCGGCGCGGTCACGGTCGGGATGTCCGGCGATGCCGGCTGCGGGTCCGGTGTGGGGGGAATCCCGGCGTCCGATGCGGCGGTGGAGGGTGCCGGGACGTGGCCTGGGGATGGCACGGGCGGGTCATTGACCTCCGGGTCCCGGTCCTGGCCGGTCGCCGGCGTGCCCCCGTCGGCCGGCCGGTCCCCCGCCGGCTGCGGCTGCGACATCGCGGCATTCTCCTCTCGCGCCCGTTGCGAGGTTAGTACCGCCGTGCCACCGCCGACGAATCCGCCGGCTGCACCCGACCGCGGCGCTATCTGCTCAGTGGCGTGCTGGGCTGGGTCGTCAGCCCGGCGTTCGGGCTGATCGGCATCGGCGTCATGATCGTGTACTACGCACTGACCAGCGAGGGCGTACGGCGGGGTTGGCCGCGCCGCCGGCAGCCGGCCTGACCGGGCGCGGCGGCTGGTCAACCGTGCGGTGCGGCGTGGTGACCGGCGGAGCACCGCGTACCCTTGGGCATCATGAGTGCCCCGTCCACGACGCCGCGCCCGGTCGCGGCCAATTCCGTCTGGCCCCAGCTGGAGCCGCTGCTGCCCCAGGTGACCAAGCCCATCCAGTACGTCGGTGGCGAGCTGGGCGCGGTGGTCAAGGACTGGGACGCGGCGACCGTCCGGTGGGCGTTGATGTACCCCGACGCGTACGAGGTCGGCCTGCCCAACCAGGGCGTGCAGATCTTGTACGAGGTGCTCAACGAGCTGCCCGACGTGCTCGCCGAGCGGACGTACGCGGTCTGGCCGGACCTGGAGAAGCTGATGCGCGCCCAGGGCGTGCCGCAGTTCACCGTCGACGCGCACCGCCCGGTGCGCGACTTCGACGTGTTCGGCATCTCGTTCTCGACCGAGCTGGGCTACACCAACCTGCTCAGCGCGATCGACCTGGCCGGCATCCCGCTGCTCGCCGCCGACCGTACCGACGCCGACCCGGTGATCGTGGCCGGCGGGCACGCCGCGTTCAACCCGGAGCCGATCGCCGACTTCGTCGACGCCGCCGTGCTCGGCGACGGCGAGGAGGCGGTGCTGGAGATCACCACGATCGTCCGGGACTGGAAGGCCGAGGGGTGCCCGGGCGGGCGCGACGAGCTGCTGCTGCGGCTGGCCCGCACCGAGAGCGTGTATGTGCCGCGCTTCTACGACGTGGACTACCTGCCGGACGGCCGGATCCAGCGGGTGGTGCCGAACCGCCCCGACGTGCCGTTCCGGGTGCACAAGCGGACGACCATGGACCTCGACGCCTGGCCGTACCCGAAGAAGCCCCTCGTGCCGCTGGCCGAGACGGTCCACGAGCGGTACGCGGTGGAGATCTTCCGCGGCTGCACCCGCGGCTGCCGCTTCTGCCAGGCTGGCATGATCACCCGCCCGGTGCGGGAGCGCTCGATCACCACCGTCGGTCAGATGGTGCAGCAGGGTCTGGAGTTCTCCGGCTTCCACGAGGTGGGCCTGCTGTCGCTGTCGTCGGCCGACCACTCGGAGATCGGCGACATGTGCTCCGGCCTCGCCGAGCAGTACGAGGGCACCAACGTGTCGCTCTCGCTGCCGTCGACCCGGGTGGACGCGTTCAACATCGACCTCGCCCAGGAGCTGTCCCGCAACGGCCGGCGGACCGGTCTGACCTTCGCCCCCGAGGGCGGGTCGGAGCGGATCCGCAAGGTGATCAACAAGATGGTGTCGAAGGAAGACCTCATCCGCACCGTGGTCACCGCGTACACCAACGGCTGGCGGCAGGTGAAGCTGTACTTCATGTGCGGCCTGCCCACCGAGACCGACGAGGACGTCCTCGAGATCGCGGACATGGCGCACGAGGTCATCAAGGCCGGCCGGGCGGCGACCGGCTCCAAGGACATCCGCTGCACGGTCTCCATCGGCGGGTTCGTGCCGAAGCCGCACACTCCGTTCCAGTGGGCCTCCATGGCCCGGCCGGAGGTCATCGACGCGCGACTCAAGCTGCTCAAGCAAGCGATCAACGCGGACCGTTCGCTCGGCCGGGCGATCGGCTTCCGGTACCACGACGGTGAGCCGTCGCTGATCGAGGGCCTGCTCTCCCGGGGCGACCGCCGGGTCGGCGCGGTGATCCGCAAGGTGTGGGAGAACGGCGGCCGGTTCGACGGCTGGAGCGAGCACTTCTCGTACCAGCGCTGGGTGGACGCCGCCGCCGAGGTGCTGCCGACCTTCGGCGTGGACCTCGACTGGTACACCACCCGGGAGCGCGAGGAACTGGAGGTCCTGCCCTGGGACCACCTCGACTCGGGCCTGGACAAGGACTGGCTCTGGCAGGACTGGCAGGACTCCCTGTCCGAGTACGAGCAGGACGACTGCCGGTGGACCCCCTGCTTCGACTGCGGTGTCTGCCCGGCCATGGACACCGAGATCCAGATCGGCCCGACCGGAAAGAAGCTGCTGCCGTTGACTCCGGTCAACGGGCTGAAGCTGCCGACCGGCGCCCAGCGGTAACGCCGTCGACGCGTCCGGAGCGCGGGAACCCCACTGGGTTCCCGCGCTCCGTCGTTTCCGGGACCGGTCGTCCCGGCGGCATCCCATGACGCGGGGTGGGGGTGCCTCGACTGGCCGTCACTCGATACGCTGCGTCCGTATTGGACCGACCGGCGGGTCGGCCAGCGGGGAGGCAGCAGCATGGGTGACATCAAGCCGCCGGACACCGGCGATCTGCACGTCAGCGTCGAGGACCTGGACGCCGCAGCGGACTACGTCGAGCGCCTGAAGCAGTACGTCGACGACACCATCAGCTACGAGATGGAGCGCATCAAGGAGCGGATGAAGGGCGACAGCAACAACGCGCAGACCGTCCCGAACGGCACCCCCTTCGGTGCGTACGAGGACGCGCGCATGCAGTGGCAGGCGCTGACCAGGTCGACGGCCAACATGGAGGCGCACCTCAAGTCCCTCTCCCAGAAGCTCGCCGGGCTCAAGCAGGGCACCGAGGACATCGCCAAGGCGTTCCGCGACACGGAGGCGCGCAACGCCGCCAACGGCAAGCAGATCGAGCGGATGCTGGAGTCCGCCGCGCCGCCGCCGGCGGCGGGCGACCAGCCGCCCACCTACCCGTACTCGGCCTGAGGGGGAGAGGGTCATGGCAGGAGGAACGTGGGAGCGGTGTGTCCGTGAGGTGACGCTCTCGGCGGACCCGGAGACGGTCGGCTCGGTCGGCGTCGGCTGGAACAACCTCTCCACCGGCCTGGGGCACCTGCGGGATTCGCTGGTCGGGCGGTCGTTCGTCGGCCCGATCGCGCCCGGCAAGGAGCGCCCGCACGTCGGCGGGCTCACCGACATGCTCGCCGGCTGGAAGGGCAGCGGGGGCGACGCCTACCGGGAGCACCTGGGCGACATCGGCAAGGACGTCGAGGAGCTGATTACCCACGCGACCAACGTCAGCGGCGCGCTGTCGCGGATCGAGGGCGACATCCGCAAGTCGGTCGCCAGCATCCCGATCCCGCTGATGGACGACTTCGGGTGGAACGAGTGGAGCCTGCCCAACGGCACCGAGCTCGACGACGCCCGCGACGGCGAGAGCGCGTCCGGCTTCCTGGCCGCGCTGCGCAAGGACTACCAGAGCAACCCCGCGTCGTACGCCGACGGGGCGTTCCGCGACAAGGCCGACGACCTCGAAGCGACCATGAAGGTCGACGGCAACGCCGACGACCACAAGCGGGGTGGCTGGTGGGACACCAAGTCCCATCTGGACAACTGGTACCGGGACAACCAGGCGGCGGCCAACTCCGCCATGTCGCCGCTGCCCACCGCGGTGGAGACCGAGCGGCCCAAGCTGGTCGTGCCAGGCCCGGACGGCAAGGATCTGCGGGACGGCTACCGGCCGGACGACCGGACTCCGCCGTCCGGGTTCCCGGGTGGCGGCGGCGGTGGTGGCGGCGGTCCCTCCCTCGGCAGCACGGGCATCGGCGGTGGCGGCGGTTCGTTCGGCGGCGGCCACTCGTCCATCGCGCCGCCCTCCACCGGCGGCAACTTCGGCAGCGGTGGCGCCGGTTCCTACCCGCCGCCGGCAGCCGGCGCCCCCGGCAGCGGTGGGCACGACTACGGCACCGGCCTGGCCGGCGCCGGCACCCCCACCATCGGCAGCGGCTACAGCGGCGGCCCTGGCCTCGGCGGCTCGCCCGGCCTCGGCGGCGGTGGCGGCCTCAGTGGCGGAATCGGCGGTGGCGTCGGGTCGGCCGGCGGCATCGGCGGTGGCGGTCTCGGCGCGGCCGGCGGCATCGGCGTGGGCGGCATCCCCGGCATGGTCGGTGGTGGCAACGGCAAGGTGCCCCCGATGACCAGCGCGGCCAGCGCGCTGCGTAACGCGACCGGCGCCGGGCAGGGTGGTCTGCGCGGGGCCGGGATGATGGGCGGCGGCATGATGGGCGGTCACGGCGGCGCCGGGCACGGCGGCACCGGCACCGAGCACTCGTCGTGGTTGACTGAGGATGACGATCCGTGGGGCACCGGTGACGCCGCGTCTCCGGGCATCCTGCGATGAGGACGGACGGATGAGGTTGAACGTCGGCATGCTCCGACCGGTCGCGGCCGGTCTGGTGGCCGGGCTCATGGTGCTGGGGGCCGCCCAACCGGCGGCCGCCGCGCCTCGGCGGACCGAGCAGTGGTACCTGGGCGAACTCCGGATCGACCAGGTGCACAAGCTCTCCACCGGGCGGGGCGTGATCGTCGGGGTGGTGGACAGCGGCGTCGACGCCACCCATCCGGACATCCGGGGGCAGGTGCTTCCTGGCGGCCGCAGCTACGGCGGCGCCGGTGACGGGCGCGCCGACGGGGACGGCCACGGCACCCACATGGCCGGGATCATCGCGGCGACGAACGCCAGCCGCGACGGCGTGGACGGCATCGCCCCGGACGTGAAGATCCTGCCGATCAAGATCAAACGGGCCACGGAGGAGGTCAGCGACGCCGCGTCGGCCCTGGGCATCCGGATGGCCGTCGACGGCGGCGCCAAGGTGATCAACCTGTCCTACGGCACGCCCGGCGCGGCCAGCGCCGAGGAGGAGGCCGCGATCAAGTACGCCCTCGACCGGGACGTCGTGGTGGTGGCCTCCGCCGGCAACACCGCCAAGGGCGACGTCGACGTCATCAGCCCCGCCAACGTCCCCGGCGTGATCGCCGTGACCGGCACCACCAAGGGCGGGGCCTTCTGGTCGGGCTCGGTGCAGGGACCGGAGGCGGTCGTGTCCGCCCCCGGCGACAGCATCTACAACATCGGCCCGGAGCACGGCTACGGCTGGGGTGACGGCACCTCCGACTCCAGCGCGATCGTCTCGGGCATCGCGGCGTTGATCCGGTCGAAGTACCCGGACCTCGACGCGCCGAACGTGATCAACCGGATCATCAAGACCGCTCGCGACGCCGGCCCGCCCGGCCGCGACCCGCAGTACGGCTTCGGCCGGATCGACCCGGTCGCCGCGCTGACCGCGAACGTGCCCACGGTCTCCGCGAACCCGCTGCTCGCCCCGGCCGCGGCCAGCCAGGCCCCGGGCCAGGCGGCCGAGGACGACAACTTCGACGTCACGAAGTACGGCGACCGGGGCGGCCCGAGCGACCAGCAGGTCATGGTCATCGGCATCGGCATCGCCGTGGTGCTGGTGATCCTGCTGGGGCTGGCGTTCTTCCTGATCTGGAACCGCCGCCGGTACCGCCGCGAGGCGGCCCTGTCGGCCGACGTCCCGGACGAGCTGCTCGACCAGGTGGGTGCCGGTGTTCCGCCGGTCCCGGCCGGCTACGGCCCGCCCGGCACGTCGCCCGGCCAGGGGAGTGGCTACCCGCCGCCGGGTGGTCAGTCGCCGTACGCCCCGCCCCCGGGTTACGGCCCGCCCGGCCCGCCGCCGGGCGGGAACCGGTCCTGACCGTCGTGGCCGGCCGGGTGACCTGCGCGTCACCGGCCGGCCACCGGCGGGTCCGGGGACGGTGCGAACGGCCCGGCTGACCGGTTTCGACCGGCTTGCCGGGCCGCTCCGGCCGCCCCGGCTGCGTGCCGTCCCGGGCGCTGCGCCAGGATGGGGCGGACACGCAGGTAGCACCCGAGGAGCTCACGATCGCCAGAAAGCCTCAACCCGAGGGCGGCCAGGCACCGGTCGTCCAGCGGGTCCGGATCCGGTACGCCAAGCGTGGACCGCTGCGGTTCACCTCGCACCGGGACTTCGCCCGGGCCTTCGAGCGTGCGCTGCGCCGGGCCGGCGCACCGATCGCCTTCTCCCAGGGCTTCACCCCGCACCCGAAGATCTCGTACGCCTCGGCTGCGCCGACCGGCGTCGCCAGCGAGGCCGAGTACCTGGAGATCGGCCTGCGCGAGCCGGTCGACCCGGAGCAGCTGCGGCTGGCCCTGGACGCCGCCCTCTCGCCCGGGCTCGACGTGCTCGACGCCGTGGAGGCCACCGGCGGCAGCCTCGCCGACCGGATCGAGGCGTCGCGCTGGCGGATTGAACTGCCCGAGGTCGACCCGGCCCTGGCGGAGCAGGCGGTGGCCGCATTCCGCGCCGCCGAGGAGATCCAGGTCGAGCGGATGACCAAGCAGGGCCGGCGTACCTTCGACGCCCGCGCCGCCGTCATCGCCATCGATGTGGCGCCTCCGTCGGAGACGCCTTCCGGGGCTGTGGCCGTACCGTGTGCGATACTCGAACTGGTCGTGCGGCAGGTCACCCCGTCCGTACGGCCCGATGACGTCCTTTCCGGCCTCCGCGTGGTGGCCGCCCTGGAGCCGCCGGTCGCCCCGAAGGTGATCCGGCTGGCGCAGGGCACGTTGACCGCGCAGGGCGAGATCGTCGATCCGTTGGATGCGGATCGCGACGGGGCAGCCATCGGAGAGCACTGACCGACGGTCAGCGCTCTGGCAGGCAGACTTCGGCGGTCGCGCGCCTGCGCGCCCGGCGGAAACACCTTTTGCGGCGACCCTGCGTGGCAGCGCTCACCCGCGCCCGGGGCAGCCAGAACTGGAGAACGTCCATGCTCGAGAACGAGCCCGAGGGCGGCGAACGGACCGGTTCAGAGCCGGCCGAGGCAACCGCCAGCAGCACCGACAGCACTCCCGAGGCCAAGTCGGCCCGTAAGCGGACGAGCCGGCGCAAGGCCGCCCCGCTGAACCAGCCGGAGCAGACCGACGCGCCGGTCGAGGCGCCCACCGCCACCGGCGCCGTCACTGGCGAGGCGCCGCAGGCCGAGGTGTTCGCCCCGGTCGCCGGTGAGCTGGAGGCCGCGCCGAAGACCACCCGGCGGCGCCGCAAGGCGACCCCCGCGAAGGCGGTCGAGGAGCCGGTGGTCGCCGACGGCGCGGAGGCCGCCTCCGACGAGGTCGTCCCGCCGGTCAAGGTGACCCGTACCCGCCGGCGCAAGGCCACCCCGCCGCCCGCCGAGACCCCGATCGACGAGTCCGCGACGGAGGCGCCGGCCGAGGCCGCGGCCCAGCCGCACGCCGAGCCGCAGGCGGACACCGAGGGCGGCGCGACCGCCGAGCCGTCGGCCGCCGCCGAGGAGGCCGAGGAGACCGAGGGCGGACCGACGCCGGCCGGGGAGCAGGCCGGCAGGCCCACGCCGGCCGCCGAGGGCGTGGCCAAGCTGCCGCCGGCCACCCTGGCCCGCGCCGGTGGGCCGGAGGACCGGACCGGCGAGATCGCGCCGGGCGCCGCCGTCCCGGGGGTGAGCGAGCCGGCCGAGGAGCCGGAGCGGACCACCCGCCGTCGACGGGCCGCGCTCTCCGCGCCGACCGTCCTGTTCATGGCGCCGCAGCCCGAGGAGGCGCCGGCCGTCCGGGTCACCTACCCGACCCCCACCGAGGAGCCGGCCGAGGAGCCGGTGGAGACCGGCCGGCGCCGTCGGCGGGCCCGCCGCGAGGCGGAGCCGGTGGACGTCGAGGTCGAGGTCGACGAGGAGCCGGCCGTCGAGGCCGAGGAGATCGCCGAGGCGGAGGAGGAGGAGGACGAGGAGGAGACGCTCGCCGGCCGTCGCCGCCGTCGTCGTGGCCGTCGCGGCCGGGGCCGGGGCAAGGGTGGCGCGGAGGAGCTCGAGGACGAGGAGGCCGAGGAGGCCGTCGAGGCCGAGGCCGCCGAGGCCGAGGCGGAGGAGGCTGCCGAGGAGGAGGAGACCGAGGGCGACGGGATGACCCGCCGTCGGCGTCGGCGCCGCCGCCGGGGCGCCGGCGAAGTGGAGACCGCGGCCGAGGACGGGGTGCCCACGGTCGTCAAGATCCGGGAGCCCCGCAGGCCCGCCGACGAGGTGCAGGGTGTCTCCGGCTCGACCCGGCTCGAGGCCAAGCGGCAGCGCCGCCGGGACGGTCGCGAACAGCGGCGTACCCGGCCGCCGATCCTGAGCGAGTCGGAGTTCCTGGCCCGCCGCGAGGCGGTCGACCGGGTGATGGCCGTCCGCCAGCGCGGCGACCGGACGCAGATCGCGGTCCTCGAGGACGGCGTGCTGGTCGAGCACTACGTCACCCGCAACTCGTCCGGCACCATGGCCGGCAACGTCTACCTGGGCAAGGTGCAGAACGTCCTGCCCAGCATGGAGGCGGCCTTCGTCGACATCGGGCGCGGGCGCAATGCCGTGCTCTACGCCGGCGAGGTCAACTGGGACACCACCGGTCTGGAGGGCCGGGCCCGCTCGATCGAGCAGGCACTCAAGTCCGGCGACTCGGTGCTGGTGCAGGTCACCAAGGACCCGATCGGGCACAAGGGCGCCCGGCTGACCAGCCATATCGCGCTCTCCGGCCGGCACCTCGTGTACGTGCCGCACGGCAACGCCTCCGGCATCAGCCGGAAGCTGCCGGACACCGAGCGCAAGCGGCTGCGGGACATCCTCAAGAAGCTGGTGCCGGACGGCGCCGGGGTGATCGTCCGGACCGCCGCCGAGGGCGCCAGCGAGGATGAACTGGCCCGGGACGTCAAGCGGCTCCAGGCGCAGTGGGAGGACATCCAGGCCAAGGCGGCCGAGGGTGGTGCCCCGGTGCTGCTCTACGAGGAGCCGGACCTGGTCATCCGGGTGGTCCGCGACCTGTTCAACGAGGACTTCCGCGAGCTGGTGATCGAGGGTGAGCAGTCGTACGACATGGTGGAGTCGTACCTGTCGCACGTTTCGCCCGACCTGGTCGCCCGGCTGCGCCGGCACGCCGGCACCACGGACGTCTTCGCCGAGTACCGGATCGACGAGCAGATCCTCAAGGGGCTGGACCGGAAGGTCTTCCTCCCCTCCGGCGGGTCGCTGGTGATCGACCGGACCGAGGCGATGACCGTCATCGACGTCAACACCGGCAAGTACACCGGCTCCGGGGGCAACCTGGAGGAGACGGTCACCCGCAACAACCTGGAGGCGGCCGAGGAGATCGTGCGCCAGCTCCGGCTGCGCGACCTCGGCGGCATCGTGGTGATCGACTTCATCGACATGGTGCTGGAGTCGAACCGGGAGCTGGTGCTGCGCCGGCTCACCGAGTGCCTCGGCCGGGACCGCACCAAGCACCAGGTCACCGAGATCACCTCGCTCGGCCTGGTGCAGATGACCCGCAAGCGGATCGGCGCGGGCCTGCTGGAGGCGTTCAGCGAGACCTGCGAGTGCTGCAAGGGCCGCGGCGTGATCATCCACACCGAGCCGGTGCCGGAGAAGCCGCGGGCCGGCGGCGCGGGGGAGAAGGTCAAGGCGGTCGCCTCGGCCGTCACCACCCCGGCCACCGAGGAGAAGGGCCGGCGCCGGGGCCGCAAGGCCGCCTCGGAGAAGCCCGCCGCGGAGGCCGCGCCGGAGCAGCCGGCCACCGGGACCGCGCCGGAGAAGTCCGTCGCCGAGGTAGTCGACAGGGACGACTACTACGACACCCAGGGCTACGACCTGTCCCGGTACGAGACCGAGACGCCGGCCGCCCCGGCAGTCGCCGACGCCCAGGTGGGCGACTCGGCCCGGCTGGCCGCGGAGGACGACCCGGACGCGCTCGGCGAGGGCGGGACCGAGGAGGAGGGCGCCGAGGCCGGCACCAGCCGGCGGCGGTCCCGGCGGGGCGGCGCCCGGCGGCGTACCCGCCCGTGAGCCGCTGACCTGCACGGCGTTTGACAGGGCCCCTTCCTCGGCAACAGAGTCCGCAGGGAGGGGCCCTGCCGTATCCGTCGATCCCGGTCGGGACGGCGCGGCCCGGACGGGAGGAGACATGCGCCGGGTGTCCGCGGTCACCGTGCTGACCGGGGTCGTGCTGGCCGGTTCGGGCTGCGCGGACCGGGACGGCACCCGACCCCTTCGCGGTCGGCTTCGCCTCACCGGCCCCGCCGGCCCCACCGGTCACGGCGGCGCCGACGGCCACCGGGGACGCGGGTGTCTGCGCCGGCGCCAAGCAGGTGGGCTCCGCGGCGGTGCAGACGTACGTCCAGAAGCTGGCCGAGATGCTGCGCGCGACCGGCGGCGGTGACCGGACGGCGGCCGACGCCGCCCGGCGGGACGCGGAGGCGGCCCTCGCCGGCTGGCGGGACGCGCGGCGGCAGCAGTCCGCGCGGGCGGACGACCCGCGGCTGCGTACGCTGCTGGCGGACCTGGCCACCGAGGTCGGCGGGCTCGGCACCGACGTGCAGGCGGTCGACGGGACGGAGTTCGACCGGCTCCAGCAGCGCCTCGACGAGCTCTGTCCGGCCTGACCGGCGGCCCGGTTTGGGCGGCGGGCCTGGTATGGCGTACGCTGGCCTGCGGCGCACTTTGGTGTGCCGAGTTCCCGCGTGCCCGCGCCGCCGGTGTCACGGCTCCCGGCGAGACGCCGTGGGAATGACCGCCAGCAGCCTCAACGACAGGGAGTCCGCCTCCGATGTACGCGATCGTCAAGACCGGCGGCAAGCAGTACAAGGTCGCCGAGGGCGACGTGATCGAGGTCGAGAAGCTCGTCGGTGCCCCCGGCGACGCGGTGAAGCTCACCGCGGTGCTCCTCGTCGACGGTGACGACCTGGTGACCGACGCGGCGAAGCTTGCCAAGGTCTCGGTGTCCGGCGAGATCGCCGCGCACACCAAGGGCCCGAAGATCCGGATCCACAAGTTCAAGAACAAGACCGGCTACCACAAGCGCCAGGGTCACCGCCAGCCGCTGACCCAGGTCAAGGTGACCGGCATCTCCAGCGGGAAGTAGGTCGTCCTCCAATGGCTCACAAAAAGGGTGCGTCCAGCTCGCGTAACGGTCGCGACTCCGCGGCCCAGCGGCTCGGCGTGAAGCGCTTCGGTGGTCAGGTCGTCAGCGCGGGTGAGATCCTCATCCGTCAGCGTGGCACCAAGTTCCACCCCGGTGACCTGGTCGGCCGTGGCGGCGACGACACGCTGTTCGCGCTGGCCGCCGGCTCGGTCCAGTTCGGCATCAAGCGCGGTCGCAAGACCGTGAGCATCGTGCCGCAGCAGTAGTTCGAAGGCGAAGCGGGCCGCGGACCTCGTGTCCCGGCCCGCTTCGTCGTTTCTCGTGCGGGGGCGGTCCCCGCTGGAAGGATTGGCGTCGTGACGACGTTCGTTGACCGGGTCGTCCTGCACATGCTGGCCGGCGACGGCGGGCACGGCTGTGTCTCCATCCACCGGGAGAAGTTCAAGCCGTTCGGCGGTCCGGACGGCGGTAACGGTGGGCACGGCGGCAGCGTCTCGCTGGTCGTCGACCCGCAGGTGACCACGCTGCTCGACTTCCACTTCCGCCCGCACCTGAAGGCCGAGAACGGCAAGGGCGGCGCGGGCTCGAACCGGGACGGGGCCAACGGCCACGACCTGGTGATCAAGGTGCCGAACGGCACCGTGGTGCAGAGCCTCGACGGCGAGGTGCTGGCCGACCTGGTCGGCGCGGGCACCACCTTCGAGGCGGCCCGCGGCGGTCGGGGCGGTCGGGGCAACGCCTCGTTGGCCAATGCCCGGCGCAAGGCCCCCGGCTTCGCGGAGCTGGGCGAGCCCGGTGACCAGCTGGACGTGGTGCTGGAGCTGAAGAGCGTCGCCGACGTCGGCCTGGTCGGCTTCCCGTCGGCCGGCAAGTCTTCGCTGATCTCGGTGATCTCCGCCGCGAAGCCGAAGATCGCCGACTACCCGTTCACCACCCTGGTGCCGAACCTGGGGGTGGTCCGGGTGGACAACCACACCTTCACCGTCGCCGACGTGCCGGGGCTGATCCCCGGCGCGGCCACCGGCAAGGGGCTGGGCCTGGAGTTCCTCCGCCACGTCGAGCGCTGCGCCGTGCTGGTGCACGTGGTCGACACCGCGACGCTGGAGCCGGGCCGGGACCCGCTCGCGGACATCGACACCATCGAGGCCGAGCTGACCGAGTACGGCGGCCTGGCCGACCGGCCCCGCCTCGTCGCGCTCAACAAGGTCGACGTGCCGGACGGGCGGGACCTCGCCGAGATCGTCCGGCCCGACCTGGAGGCGCGCGGCTTCCGGGTGTTCGAGATCTCCACGGCTACCCGCGAGGGGCTCAAGGAGCTCATGTACGCGATGGCCGAGCTGGTCGAGCAGGCCCGCAGCGCGGCGCCGCCGGCCGAGCCGACCCGGATCGTGATCCGCCCGAAGGCGGTCGACGACGCCGGCTTCACCATCGAGGCGGAGGAGGACGGCTCGTTCACCGTCCGGGGCAACCGGCCGGAGCGCTGGGTCAAGCAGACCAACTTCGACAACGACGAGGCGGTGGGCTACCTGGCCGACCGGCTGGCCCGGCTGGGCGTCGAGGAGAAGCTGGCCAAGGCCGGTGCCCAGGCCGGCGACCTGGTCCGGATCGGCGACCGGGAGTTCGACTGGCAGCCCACCCTCTACGCGGGCGTGGACTTCGTTCCCGGCAACCGGGGCACGGATGTCCGGCTGGAGGAGAAGGCGACCCGCGCCACGGCGGCCGAGCGGCTGGCCGCCCGCAAGGAGCGCCGGCGGCGTCCGGAGGACGAGATCGAGGCCGCCCCGCAGGACGACGCCGACGACGAGGACTGGGAGTAGTCCTGGTCCGTCCGTGTTCGGGTCGTTGGCCGGAAACCTCCGCGAAATCCGGCCGACCTACCGTGACGGCATGCTGATCGAATCCCGTCCGGCCACCGATCCCGAGATGGCTGCCCTGGTCACCGCCCAGCAGCGGGAGCTGCGCGAGGCCGACGGGGGCCTGGACGGACAGGTGACGGTCACCCACGACGACATCAAGTACCTGGTCGTGGTGGCCGGCGGACGGGCGATCGCCTGCGGCGGGCTCCAGGCCCTCGACGCGGAGACCAGCGAGCTCAAGCGGATGTACGTCCGGCCGGCGTTCCGGGGGCGGGGCGTGGCCCGGCAGTTGCTGGCCGCGCTGGAGGAGTTGGCCTTCCGGCAGGGGCACACCACGGTGTGCCTGGAGACCGGCACCTACCTGCCGGCCGCCATCGGCCTCTACCGGTCCTGCGGCTACCAGCCGATCCCGGTGTACGGCGAGTACGTCGACAACCCGTACAGCGTCTGCTTCGCCAAGCGCCTGCCGGTCGCCGCCTGACAACGGCTGAGCTGGGCGGCGGCGCTCAGGCGCCCGTCTGGGCGTGCGTGGCGGTGACCGGCTTCGACTCGGGGCTGGCGTGCTGCCGCAGGACGATGCTCAGCAGGATCAGCACGCCCACGGCCAGGAACTCGCTCTGCCAGTTCTGCATCGACTGGAACCAGAAGTCGCTGGTGCCGAGGAGCTGCCAGGCGCTGATCGGCGGGGCCCCGCTCTGCAGCGCCTGCTCCTGGTTGTACTCGACCACGCCGCCGAACAGGTGGCCGAGGAACGCGCCCGCGAAGATCATCAGCAGCGCGATCGACAGGCTGTTGCGGTAGACCACCAGCGGCAGGCCGCCGACCCGGGCCGGCCAGGGGGACCGCGGGGTGGCGCGGCGTGGGTCGTCCTCGGGGCGGTCGGTCTGGTCCGCGGGCTTCGACTCGGCCGAGCCCTTCTGCACCAGATAGGCGGTGAGCAGCACGTAGCCGCCCATCTGCAGGAACTCCGACTCCCAGTTCTCGAAGACCGCCTCGGCGAAGTGCCCGCTGCCCGGGTACGCCCACCAGCTCAGCGGGGCCGCGCCGTACTGGGTCAGCTCCTCGTTGTGGACCTGCCAGCCGAAGACGCTCTGCAACACCAGGAAGACCAGGAACGCGCCGAGCATGGCGACCGTGAGCGCGTTGTCCCGCAACCACCGCGGCATCGTCGGACCTCCTCGTCCATCCGGGGTCACAGTCACTCCCGGTGGTGGTCCTCCGTTGCCCTGAGCAATGTTCGCGCAAACCCCCGGCCGGAGTGTCGGGGCGGCCCCCCGGCCGGGTGACGGGCCAGGTCAGGACCGGTCGCCCGGGGTGTCCGGCCGGCCGCCGGTGCCCACCTCGTTGGAGAGCAGCAGACCCAGGACGAGCATGCCGAAGCCGAGGAACAGGTGCAGCCAGTTGTCGGCGTCATTGAACGGCACGAAGTTCGCCGCGCTCTCCCGGTACACGGCGAAGCCGTACAGCCAGATGCCCAGGTAGAGCGCGCCGCCGCCGGCCAGGAAGAGTCGGGCCCCGGCGATCCGGCGAGCCAGCACCAGCCCGGCCAGTCCGAAGAGCAGGTGTATCAGGTTGTGCAGGACGGACACCTGGAACAGGCCGATCAGCTTCGCCTTCGAGTGGTGCCCGGCGAACGCCAGGTCACCGTAGTGCGTGGTGAAGCCGGGGACGAACCCGAGCACGCCGATCAGCACGAAGACGACGGCCACCGCGAGCGCGACCTTCTGGATCGCCGGACGGGACCGGGCCGGAGCGCGTCCGCGCACGTCACGTGCCATCGCTGTCACCTCCGTGGATCAGCCGCCACCCGGACCGGGCAGACCCTCCATTCTGTGATCAGGAAGGGGCGTTCCCGCAGAGAAATGCCGAATCAGGCATGGACGCGACGACCTGGGGTAGTCAGTTGTCACGCCGAAAGTAATTCGGCGTGATCCCCCGAGCACCACCGCTACGACCAGCCGAGCGGAAGGGACACCATGACTTACGATCACTCACCCACGCCTGCGACGTACGAGTCGAGCAACGGCGGCGGGGTTCGCGACCAGGCCCGCCAGGTCGGCTCGGAGGCCGCGAACGCGGGCGGCGCGGTCGCCCAGACCGCCAAGGAGCAGGGCCAGGAGGTCGTGGGCGAGGCCAAGCGTCAGGCCCGCAACCTCTACCGCGACGCCCGCGACCAGCTCACCACGCAGACCAGCCAGCAGCAGCAGCGCGCGGCGAGCGGGCTCCGCTCGCTGGCCGACGAGATGCGCGCGATGGCACAGCACGGCGGCGCCGGCCCGGTCACCGAACTGACCCATCAGGCCGCCGACCGGGTGCACGGCGTGGCCGGCTGGCTGGAACAGCGCGAGCCGGGCGACATCCTCAACGAGGTGAAGAGCTACGCCCGCCGCAACCCCGGCACCTTCCTGATCGGCGCCGCCCTGCTGGGCGTGGTCGCCGGCCGGCTGACCCGGAACGTCGCCGCCGTCGGCGACGGCTCCGGCCGGCGGGCGTACGACCCGGACCAGACCGCGGTCATCCCGACCGCGCGGGCCGTGCCGGACCAGATCCCCCCGGGCGGCTATCTCGACCCGACCCCGGGCAGCTACGCCGAGCCGGACCCCGGCTACGCCGCGCCGGGCGTGCCGTCGAGCGGCCGTACCCGTCCGTGAGCGTCCGATCCGGCAGCAGGGAGGCGACGGTATGAGCATGCCGACGCAGGGGTCCGGGCCGGACTCCGGCTACCACGCGGCGGGCGCGCCGCACACCGCGGACGAGGTCCGCGGCAGCTCCCTCGGTGAGCTGATGCGCCAGGTCACCGCCGACCTATCCACCCTGATGCGGCAGGAGGTGGAGTTGGCCAAGGCGGAGATCCGCCAGGAGGGGAAGAAGGCGGGCAAGGCCGCGGGATTCTTCGGCGGCGCCGGCTTCGGCGGCTACATGGTGGCGCTCTTCCTCTCGATCGCGCTGTGGGCCGGGCTGTCCAACGTGATGGACGCCGGCTGGGCCGCGCTGATCGTGGCCGTCCTGTGGGCCGCGATCGCCGGGGTCCTCTACGCGATGGGCAGGAAGAACGCCGAGCGCATCCGCGGCCTCAAGCAGACCAACGACAGCGTCCAGCGCATCCCGGACGCGCTCAAGCCGCACCCGGAGGGAGTCACCCGATGAGCACCGATCCCGACCAGATCCGCCGGGAGATCGAAGCGACCCGCAGCAACCTGAGCTCGGACGTGGACGCCCTGGCGTACAAGGTCAGCCCGAGCCGCATCGTCGACGACCGCAAGCAGCGCGCGCGCAACGCGCTCCTGAACGTGAGGGACAAGGTGATGGGAACCGCATCCGACCTGGGCCACAGCACCGGCCACGCCGCCCACTCGGTGGGCGACCACACCTCCTCGGCGGCGTCCGCGGTCGGCGACCGCGCGCACGCCGCAGCCGCCAGCGTCGGCGACGCCCCCCACCGGGCCCCGCACGTGCTGCGGGAGAAGTCCGAGGGCAACCCCATCGCCGCCGGCCTGATCGCCTTCGGCGTCGGCATGCTGGTCTCCTCGCTGATCCCGGCCACCCGCCGCGAGCAGCAGGTCGCCGCGCAGGTCAAGGAGAAGGCCGTCGAGCACGGCGGGGTGGTCAAGGAGAAGCTGGGCGAGGTCGCCGGGGAGCTCAAGGAGGAGCTGCGCGAGCCGGCCCGGCATGCCACCGAGTCGGTGAAGTCGACCACGCAGGACGCGGCGCAGACGGTCAAGGACGACACCCGCGCCGCCGCACAGGATGTGCGGGAGACCGCGCAGCACCCGGGCGAACAGGTCCGGTAGTGATTCGTCCTCGTACGCCGCAGCTCGCGGCCCCTCCTGGCAGGACGTCGGGGAGTGGCCGCGAGCTGTCGCGTGCGCGGGTGTCGGGCGGGGTCGACGGTGCTGATGATGCCGGGGACGGCTCAGCTCGACAGCGGGTCCGTGGTGTGGCCCGGGCGCAGCGGGTCCCGGAGGCTGCCGGCCTCCACCCAGAGCCGAAGCTCGTCGAGGCCCGACCCGGCCCGGTCGGGTGAGCGGGTCGGGTCGGCCGGATCGCCGGCCTGGCCGCCCGGGCCGGGGAGCGCGTCGGTGAGCCGTCGGCCCAGCCCGGCCACGACCACCGTCGCCGCGGCGACCCGCAGCAACCGCCCCGGCCGGCGGGCGGCCAGCGCGGCCGTCACCGCCGCCAGCGCCGTCAGCGCGGCCAGCAGCCGCGCCGGTCGGGCCGGATCGCGGTCCGCGTACCGGTTGCGGGCGTGCCCCTGGTCCGGTGGGAGCCGCCGGGCGGGGGTCGACCGGTCGCCGCCGTACCCGGGGGTGGCCCGGGCACCGGGGTCGCGGGCCGGGGCAGTCACGCCGGCACCCGCGACGGTGGGTGCGGTGGAAGGGCCACCTCGCCTCGCCTCCTCGGGGTTGGATCGGGGGGACCGTCTGCCCGAAATTCCCGTGATCAAACCATTTTGCCGTTTCGACCGTCCTGTGTCGGGTAGCGCTGCGGGATGCGGGCGGTCCAACCCCGGACGCCCGGGTGGAGGAGACATGATGCGCAGCAACGGAGCGAGATGGGCCCTGGCCGGCGCCGCCACGGTCGCCGCGATCGGGGTTGGCCGGGCGGTGGCTCGCTGGCGGCGTCGACACCGACCCGAGTGGGAGGACGGCTGGTACGTGGTCCACCGGGGGATCACGGTGGACCGGCCGATGGACGCCGTGATCGGCTACTGGACCGATCGGGAACGGCTGGACCGGGGCCTCGCCGAGTGGGCGACCCTGAAGCAGCTCGACGACAACCGGTGGCGGTGCGTGGCCCGTGACCCGGCCGGCGGCGGCACCGAATGGCGCGCCGAGCTCACCGTCGACGGTCCCCGCCGGCTGAGCTGGCGCGTGATCGAGGGGCCGGTGGCCCAGCGGGGGCAGGTCGAGCTGGTGCCCACGCCGCAGGGGCGGGGGACCGAGATCCGCGCCGAGCTGCGCTGGCGGTCCGACCCGGTCCACCGGGCGCTGGGGCTGGCCAGCGGGCACGACCCGGACCTGGCGCTCCGCAGCGCGCTGCGCCGGATCAAGTCGCTGATCGAGACCGGACAGGTGCGGGAGCCCCGACACCACCCGTCGGGGCGCTCGACCCGGCCGTGAACGAGGACGGCGACCTGCCGACCGTCCCGCAGGCGGCCTGGCCGGACCGGGGATCCGGGACGAGCGTCGATTCGATTTGGCACCGCGGGGTACCGGATCGGACATGCCTGCCGAGATCGATGAGGCGCGGTCCCGGTCCGCGATGCGGGCCTTCGGCGGCGGCGCGACGGGCTGCCCCGCGGGCCCTCGTGGTGGCGCAGTGATGCGCTGTGATCATTCCGTCCGACGCACGCCGTCGATCAGGAGGCTCCCGGGCGGCGGGGTGGGCAACCGGCTGAGGTCGAGCGCGAGGTCCTGCGGCGGGACGCGGTAGCTCATCGCGGTGGTCAGGTTGGCGACCGCCCGCTTCATCAGCTCGATGGTGATCCACTCACCGGCGCAGCGGTGGCCGGTGAAGTGGTCGCCCCCGCCCTGCGGGATCAGGCTGAACGGATCCCCCGGCCAGCTGGCGAACCGTTCCGGCCGGAACCGGTCCGGTTGGGGCCACAGCTCCGGGTGGTGGTGGGTGGCGTACAGGTCGAGCAGCACCCGCCGGCCCTGCGGGAACGCGTACCCCCGCCACTCGAAGGAGCGCCGGACCCGGGCCGCCACGACCGGGAAGAACGGGTAGTAGCGGCGTACCTCCTGCACGAAGTGCTCGGTGGCGGTGTCGTCGCCGCGGACCCGCTCCCGCCAACCCGGGTGGTCGTGCAGGGCCAGTGCGGCGAACACCACGTAGCGGTCGACCGCGACCGTCGGCCGGAGCACGTTCAGCAGCTCGACCGCCGCGATCCGGCGCGGCAGCAGCTGCCCCCGCTCGTCGCGGTGCTCGGCGATCACCCGCAGCGCGCAGCCCTCCGGTGCCGGCAGCGCGCCCGTTCGGGTCCGTCCGATCAGGTCGCCGATCCAGTGTTCGGCGTGGCGGCGGGCGAGCCGGCCGTGCCAGTGCCGAGAGCCGACCGCCGCCGGCGCCTCGATCATCGCGTGCAGCTCGGCGGTGCGCCGCGCCACGTCCTCGGCGGCCAGCGGCACCCCCGCCCAGGCGCAGACCGCCCAGGTCAGGATCCGGGCGACCTCGTCGTAGAGCGCGACCGGACCGGACTCCGCCCAGACCGGGATCCGGGCCCGCCACTCGTCGTCGAAGAGCTGGCCGAGGTGGCGGATCGCGGCCGGCGTCATGATCGACATCAGCATCGCCTTGCGGGTCCGGTGCGCCGCGTCGTCGAGCCCCTGCACCCCGCCGGTCCCGGTCAGGGTGTGCTGCCCCCGCATCGGCATGCCGCCTCGCCGGACGAACCGGTCGTTGTCGTAGAAGAGCTCGGCGGCCGGACGACCGCGCAGGCAGATGGTCCGCTCCAGCAGCAGCCGGGTCTGGAAGATGTCGCTGCCGTGGCGGTCGCAGCGATCGGTGATGAACCGGTAGCCCGCCTGGAGGAACGCCAGCGTGCTCTCTGGGCTGCGGTCGGTGGGGATGGCGCTCATCGGCTGCTCCTGACGGCGACGCGGCACGGTCGCTGCGCTTCTACCCTGGCCAGGTCGGGTGAATCCCGCCGCCCCTTTGGGTGTCGTAGCACGTTCGTGACGCCCTGGGAGGGGCCAGCCGGAGCACCCGAGCTGGCCCCTCCCAGGGCGGCGAACAACTGGTTCGCTCAGCTCGGGGCCGGCGGCGGGCCGGTCCCGGGTCACCGCCGGACGGCTGCTCGTGGGTCGGCCGGCGTGGCGGGCACCGGAGACGGGGTGGATGGATGCGGGACAACAGGGCGTCGCACCGGCGGCAGCGGCGGGTGGTGAGCGGCCTCGGCGCGGGTCGCGGCGACCGCGAGGACGCCCTGATCGCGCCGCCCCGCCGGACGATCGCCCGGCCGCCCCGGTTCTTCACCATGCACCTCGGCTTCGAGGCGGCCGACCAGACCGCCGCGCGCGAGCTGGCGGTCGCGTACGCCGAGGCGCTGGGCGTGCTCCGCCCGGAGCTGGCGCTCGGCGCGGCGGCACTCTCCCCGGCCGACGCCTGGCACCGCGCGGAGCGGCTGTTCTGCGGCGCGCTCGGCCCCGACGGCGAGCGCTGCGTGGACGTGGCCGGACACCCGGGCTTCCACCACGCGCCCGGCCCGGGCGGCCTCGGTTGGGGCGACGGTGACTGAGCCCCGCTCAGTCCAGGTCGAACTCGCCGTCCTGGGCGCCCGCCACGAAGGCGTCCCACTCGGCCTGGGTGAAGACCAGCACCGGACCGTCCGGCTCGGCCGAGTTGCGCATGCCGATCAGGTCGTCGACGAAGGCCACCTCGACCGCTTTCTCGGAGGTGTCCCCATCGGCTCGCTGCCAGACGGCCCGGGAGAGGTCGAAGTCGCCCTTGGGGTGCTGACTCATCGCTGTTCCTCCATCGCCATGCGACACGGGGAAGTCCGTGCGGACCCTCATCGGGCAGGATAAGCGGATGCCCAGCCTGACCCGTGTAGAGGCGAGCGCGCGTGGCGCGTTGATTACCGTCGAGTCCTACCAGGTGGACCTCGACCTGACCGGTGACGGCGAGCGGTTCCGCTCCACCGTCACCATCCGGTTCCGGGCGACCCCCGGCGCCGAGACCTTCGCCGAGGTCAAACCCGCGAAACTCCTCGCGGTACGCCTCAACGACCGGGACGTCGACCCGGCCCTGCTCGACGACAACCGGCTGCCGCTGACCGGGCTGGCCGCGACGAACACGCTGACCGTCAGCGCCGAGATGGCCTACTCCAACACCGGCGAGGGCGTGCACCGGTTCGTCGACCCGGCCGACGGTGCGACCTACCTGTACGCGATGTCCTTCCTCGACGACGTGCAGCGGATCTTCGCCGCCTTCGACCAGCCCGACCTGAAGGCCTCGGTGACGCTCTCGGTGACCGCCCCGCCCGAGTGGACCGTGGCGGCCAACGGCCAGCTCGCCGACCGGCCGAGCCCGGGGCGCTGGGAGTTCGCCCCCACCGCGCCCCTGGCCACGTACTTCTTCACCCTGATCGCCGGCCCGTGGCACGTCCGGTACGACGAGCACGACGGGATCCCGCTCGGCATCTACTGCCGGCGCTCGCTCGCCGCGCACCTGGACGCCGACGCCGACGAGATCTTCACCGTCACCAAGGAGTGCTTCGACCGGTTCCACCAGCTCTTCGCCGAGCGCTACCCGTTCGGCAAGTACGACCAGGCGTTCGTGCCCGAGTTCAACGCCGGCGCCATGGAGAACCCGGGCCTGGTCACCCTCCGGGACGACTACGTGTTCCGTTCCGCCGTCACGGACACCCAGCGGGAGCTGCGGGCCACCACCATCGCACACGAGATGGCGCACATGTGGTTCGGCGACCTGGTGACCATGCGCTGGTGGGACGACCTGTGGCTGAACGAGTCCTTCGCCGAGTACCTGGGCACCCGGGTCACCGCCGAGGCGACCCGCTTCGACCAGGCGTGGACCACTTTCGCGATGCGCCGCAAGGCCTGGGGGTATGCGGCCGACCAGCGGCCGTCCACCCACCCGGTGGCCCCGGAGGAGGTGGCCGACGCCGCCCAGGGCCTGCTCAACTTCGACGGCATCTCGTACGCCAAGGGCGCCAGCGTGCTGCGCCAGCTCGTCGCCTGGCTGGGCGACGACGCCTTCCTCGCCGGCCTGAACGCGCACTTCGCCAAGCACCGGTTCGGTAACGCCACCCTCGCCGACCTCCTGGAGAGCCTCGGCGCCGCGAGCGGGCGGGACCTGACCGACTGGGCGGAGCGCTGGCTGCGCCGCGCGCAGGTCAACACGCTGCGCATGGTGACCGCGGTGGACGCCGACGGCCGGTGGACCGAGGCGGCGATGGTGCAGACCGCGCCGGAGGCGTACCCGGTGCTGCGCCCCCATCGCATCGGCGTCGCCCGGTACGCCCCGGACGCCCCGGTGCACCGCTTCGAGGTGGACCTCGACCCCGACACCGACCACGGCCGCACCGGGCTGACCGAGCTGGTCGGGCAGCCGGCCACCGGCCTGCTCCTGCCCAATGCCGGGGACCTGACCTTCGCCAAGATCCGGCTCGATCCCGCCTCCGCCGGGGCGGTGCCGATGGTGCTCCCCGCGCTGGACGACCCGCTGGCCCGGGCGCTGCTCTGGGGCGAGACCCTGGACGCCGCCACCGACGGCGAGCGGCCGGTGACCTCGGTGGTCGCGCTCATCGCGGCGGCGCTGCCGGCCGAGACCGAGGTGATCATCGCGGAGGACGTGCTCACCCTCAGCCGCAGCCTGGTAGACCGATACCTGGAGCCGCTGGCCCGGGACGCGGCCCTGCTCCGGATCGCCGGGGCCTGCGCCACGTTGCTGGCCAGCGCCCCGGCCGGCGGTTCGCTGCAGCTCGCCGCAGCCCGCGGCCTGATCGGCGCCACCACCGACATCGGGCTGCTCGCCGGCTGGCTGGCGGGCAAGGGCGTGCCGGACGGCCTCGCCGTGGACGCCGACCTGCGCTGGGCGGTGCTGCACCGGCTGGTGGTGCTCGGCGGGGCCGGCGAGCCGGAGATCGCCGCCGAGGCGGCCGCCGACCGCAGCGCCATCGGCGCCGAGCGGGCCGCGAGCTGCCGGGCCGCCCTGCCCGACGCCGACGCCAAGCGGGTCGCCTGGGAGATCGTCACCAGCAATACCGAGCTGTCCAACCGGCTGGTGGAGGCCACCGCGGAGGGCTTCTGGCAGCCGGAGCAGACCGAGTTGACCGCCGGGTACGTCGAGCGGTACTTCGCCGACATGCCGGCGGCCGCGCGGCTGCGTACCGCCTGGACGGCCGACCGGGTCGCCACCCTGGCGTTCCCGCGCTACGCCGTGGCGCAGCCCACCCGGGAGCTGGCCGCGGCGCTGCTGGCCCGCGACGACCTCACGCCGGGGCTGCGGCGGCGGGTCGTCGATCTCGACGACGATCTGCGCCGCGCGCTGGTGGCCCGGACGGCGGTGGCCGCCACCAGCGCGTGACCAGGGCCGGGGTGGCGCACCCCACCAGGTTCGCCACCCCGGCGCACGGCTCAGCCCACCGCCGCGCCCGCGGTCACCGGAGCTTCCCAGTCGATGACGTACCGCTGCTCGTGCCCGATCATCTTCTCCGGGTTCATGGCCGCCTTGATGAACAGCGGCATGAGCACCGGCATGATCGCCCGGGCCACCGGTCCCGGGGCCTTCGCGTGGTTGATCCGGGCCGCCCGCGCGGCAACCTTCTCCACCCGATCCCGTCGCAGCCGCTCGTACGCGGCGAACGCGGCGGGGACGTCGGGCAGGTCCCGCAGGCACCGGGCCAGCTGCACCCCGCTCTCGATGGAGAGCGAGGCGCCCTGCCCGGAACTGTTGGAGGGGGCGTGGGCCGCATCGCCGACCAGCACCATCCGCCCGCGGTGCCAGTGCGGGACCGGCGGCATGATGTGCATCGAGCCCACCACCTGCAACTCCTCCGCGCTGCTGGTCCGCGTCAGATCCCGCCCCGGGTCGTCGTCGCGGTACGCGTCCCGCAGGATGCGCAGCCACTCGGCGGCCGGTACGGCCTGGGCCTCGGTGAGGCTCATCGGCCGCTTCTGGGGCAGGTTGACGCCCCACCGGGTGCCGCCAGCCGGCTCCGGCCAGTAGAGGTAGTAGCCGCCCTGGCCGAAGGCGAAGGTCATCGTGCCGGACGCCGCGTCCACCTCGTGCCGGGCCACCGCCTCGAAACCCAGCACTCCGGTGAACCGGGGGCCGGGGGCGTGCGGGTCGATCAGCGTCCGCACGGTCGAGTGGACGCCGTCCGCGCCGATCAGCACGTCCGCGGTGGCCGTGTCGCCGTCGGCGAAGGTGGCGGTCACCCCGTCGGCCGTCTCCCGTACGCCGACCAGTCGCTTGCCGTGCGCGATGGTCACGCCCTCGGCGACGGCCCGGTCGTGCAGCACCCGGTGCAGTTCGTTGCGGTGCACCACCCGCAGCGGGGGCATCCCGGCCAGGCCGGGCAGGGGGATGCGCTTGCGGCCCACCGCCAGCGCCTGCGTGTGGATCGGGGTGGCGATCGCGGTGACCGCCTCGTCAGCACCGACCAGGCGCAGCGCCGCGACGCCGTTGGGCGCGAGCCCGAGGGTGCCGCCTCTGCCGTCGGTGGTGCTCGGGTACGCCTCGTACACCGTGGCGGCGATGCCGGCGCGGTGCAGGGCCGACGCGGTCACCGGACCGGCGATGCCGCCGCCGATGACGATCGCTGTTCTCACTCTGGACACGGTCCCTCCCAGGGGTCGTCGGTGGTCATGCGTGCCGAACCCACCTGGCGGGAGCGCCGGTATCCTCGTGGTTGCCGCTTCGGGCCGGGCGCCGTCAGGTGTCGGTTCGAGGTAAGGGCCCCGGCGCGGTGTTGGCGCACCGAGCCGGGGCCGTCCATCACGTGGTGGTGCCGCCCCCTCCCGTCGGGCCCGATCCGGGTGCGCCGGCCTCGTGGTAGGCCCGCCACTCGGCCAGCCCCGGGTAGCTGCCCGAGGTGATCTCGGCCAGCAGGGAGCGGATCCAGGCGGCTTCCGCCTCCCGGATCGTCAGGTCGTACTCGTTCTCGACCAGGAAAAGGCGCGGTACCACCTGGGCGTGCGCCGCGAGCGTCTCGCGCTCGCTGCTGATCCCGTCCTCCAGCTGCGCCAGCCGTCGGTGCAGGAGCGCGGTGGCCTCGTCCGGGTGGAGTGCGGCGAGCACCGACAGCCCGGCGCGGAAGCGGGGCTGCTCCGCAGCCGGCGTGGCGACCAGCTCCCGGGCCCAGTCGACCAGCTCGGCCCGGCCGTCGTCGGTGATCCGGTAGACGGTGCGCTCCGGGCGTCGGCCCTCGCGGACGCTCTCCACGGCCGCGATCAGCCCGTGCCGTTCCATGTTGCGGACCACGGTGTAGAAGGACCCCCACTTGATGCCCATGTCCTGGTCCTTGCCTCGGCCGCGGAGGGTGGTGGCCATCTCGTACGGGTGCATTGGGCGCTCGACCAGGACGGCGAGCACGGCCAACGCCGTGAGGTTGCCGACCTTCCGCCGCCCGGGCATGCCACCCCTCCTCATTACTCGCTTCCGATTACTCGCATCCGAGTATATGGCCAACCGTCGAGTTTGGGGAAGCCCCTTCCGCAGCGCGCGAGCCGCGGACGGGGCCCACCGGACGGTGTCCGCGGTTCCGCCTACGATCGCGGGGTGGAGGAAGACATCCGGCGGATCGGGATCATGGGTGGTACCTTCGATCCGATCCACCACGGGCACCTGGTGGCGGCCAGCGAGGTGGCGGACCGGTTCGGCCTGGACGAGGTGGTCTTCGTCCCCACCGGCCAGCCCTGGCAGAAGACGGACGAGCCGGTCAGTTCGGCCGAGGATCGCTATCTCATGACGGTGATCGCCACCGCCTCCAACCCCCGGTTCCAGGTCAGCCGGGTCGACATCGACCGGGGCGGCCCGACCTACACCGTCGACACCCTCCAGGACCTGCACGACGAGTACGGCCCGAAGGTCCAGCTCTTCTTCATCACCGGGGCGGACGCGCTGGATCGCATCCTGTCCTGGAAGGAGGTGGACCGGATGTTCGAGCTGGCCCACTTCATCGGGGTGACCCGTCCCGGCTTCGAACTCTCCGACAAGCACCTGCCGGCCGACACGGTCAGTCTGGTGCAGGTCCCGGCCATGGCGATCTCCTCGACCGACTGCCGGGCGCGGGTGGCCCGGGGCGAGCCGGTCTGGTACCTGGTGCCGGACGGTGTGGTGCAGTACATCGCCAAGCGGCGTCTCTACCAGCGGTGATTCCGCCGAGAATGCGAGCGGTTGTCCGGGTAATCGACCAGAACTGACAAGTCGCCGGTCCACCGGGTGTGAGAGGCTTGGAGGGTCGCACGGTTGATCGAAGGAGAACGGTGACAGTTTCCGAACGCGCTCACGAGCTGGCCATGGCCGCGGCCCAGGCGGCGGCCGACAAGAAGGCGCAGGACATCGTCATCATCGACGTGGGCGACCAGCTGGCCATCACCGACGCGTTCGTGCTGGCCGCCGCCCCGAACGAGCGCCAGGTGCTGGCCATCGTCGACGCCATCGAGGAGCGGCTGCTGGAGCTGCCGGAGAAGGCCAAGCCGGTCCGGCGCGAGGGCGAGCGGGGCGGGCGCTGGGTGCTCCTCGACTACGTCGACATCGTGGTGCACGTGCAGCACACCGAGGAGCGCGAGTTCTACGCCCTCGACCGGCTGTGGAAGGACTGCCCGCAGATCCCGTTCGTGGACCGGGACCTGGCCGACTCGACCGCCGGCACCGCCAGCGCCGAATGACCCGCCTGATCGTCTGGCGACACGGCAACACCGACTGGAACGCCACCAGCCGGGTCCAGGGGCAGACCGACGTATCCCTCAACGACCTCGGTCGGGAGCAGGCTCGCGCCGCCGCGCCGGTGCTGGCCGCACTGCGTCCGGACGCCATCGTGGCCAGCGACCTGCGCCGGGCCGCCGACACCGCCGCGGCGCTCGCCGCGCTCACCGGGCTGCCGGTACGCACCGACGCCCGGCTGCGCGAGCGGCACTTCGGCGAGTGGCAGGGGCTCACTCTCACCGAGGTCGCCGAGCGTTTCCCCGCGGCGTACGCCCGCTGGCGCGCCGGTGACCCCGACCCGGGCGCCGGCATCGAATCCCTCGACGACCTGGGCAAGCGGCTCGGCGCCGCCTTCCAGGACGCGGCCGACCTGGCCGTCGGTGGCACCGTCGTGGTGACCACGCACGGCGGCGGCGCCCGGCAGGGCGTCGGCCACCTGCTCGGCTGGGACCACGCCGTGCTGCGGACCATCGGTTCGCTGGCCAACTGCCACTGGACTGAGCTGCGCCACGACGACGTGCGGGGCTGGCACCTGCGCGCGCACAATGTCGGGCTCATCACGCAGCCGGCGCTGACCGACGCGGTCTGAGCCGTCCGGCCCAGGCGTGTCGGGGCGACATCGGCTAGCGTGCCGGGCATGCCCGTCGCGGTCGTCACCGACTCCACCGCCTACCTCCCGCCCGAACTGGTGCGCGCGCACCGGCTCACCGTCGTCCCGTTGACCGTCGTGCTCAACGGCGCGGAGGGCCTGGAAGGGGTGGAGACGTATCCGGACGACGCCACCCGTGTGCTCAGCGGCCGACGGGTCTCGGTGAGCACCTCCCGGCCGGCCCCGGAGCAGTTCGCGCAGGTCTACCGCACGCTGCTCGCCGGTGGCGCCGACGGCGTCGTCTCGGTGCACCTGTCGGCCGAGCTGTCCGGCACCGTCGAGGCGGCCCGGCTCGCCGCCGCCGAGGACGGCGACCGGATCGCGGTGGTCGACAGCCGCTCCACCGGCATGGGCCTGGGCTTCCCGGTGCTCGCCGCTGCGGCCGCCGCCGAGCGGGGCGCGGACCTCGACGGGGTACGCGTGGCGGCGGTTGACGCGATCGACCGCACCACCATCTTCTTCTACGTCGACACCCTGGAGTTCCTGCGCCGGGGCGGCCGGATCAACGCGGCCGAGGCGCTGCTCGGCACCGCTCTCTCGGTGAAGCCGATCATGCACATGCCGGACGGCACGATCGTGGTCCGGGACAAGGTCCGGACCGCCGGCCGGGGCGTGGCGCGCCTGGTCGACCTGGCGGTCGAGGCGGCCGGCGACGCCGAGGTGGACCTGGCCGTGCACCACCTCGCCGCGCCGCAACGCGCCGAGCAGTTGGTGGCGGCGCTGACCGAACGGCTCGGCGACCGCCTGCACGACACCTACGTCACCGAGGCCGGGGCGGTGGTCGCGGCGCACGCCGGACCGGGCCTGGCCTGCGTCGTCGTCCATCGCCGAGCCGCCGGGTGACCTGGTGTCCCATGTGGTGACCGGCGGGGGCCGGGGCGTCGGACGGGCGATCGTGGAACGCCTCGCGGCCGACGGCGGCACCGTGGTCGTCGTCGAGCGGGACCGGGCGGCGCTCGCGTGGCTCGCCGACCACCCGGCCGCCGACCGGCTGCACCCGATCGTTGGCGACGCGTCCGACGACGAGGTCGCCGGACGGGCCGCCGACCTGGCCGAGGCGGCCGCGCCGCTGGCCGGCTGGGTCAACAACGCCGCCGTGTTCCGGGACGCCTCCCTGCACACCGCGCCCGCCGCCGAGGTGTGCGCGCTGATCGACCGGAACCTGCGCCCCGCCGTGGTCGGCGCCGCGACGGCGGTACGCCGCTTCCTCGCCGCCGGCACCGGCGGTGCGATCGTCAACGTCTCCTCCCACCAGGCCCGTCGGGCGGTGCCGGGCGCCCTGCCGTACGCCACCGCGAAGGCGGCCGTGGAGGGGCTGACCCGGGCGCTCGCCGTGGAGTACGGCGGCTGGGGGATCCGCACCAACGCCGTCGCGCTCGGCTCGATCCACACCGAGCGGCACGCCGCCTTCCTGGCCGGGCTCGCCCCCGCCGAGGCGGACCGAATCGGGTCGGAGCTGGCCCGGCTGCACCCGGTCGGCCGGATCGGGCGTACCGGGGAGGTGGCCGACGTGGTCGCGTTCCTGCTGTCCGAGCGGGCCACGTTCGTCAACGGGGTGACCCTGCTGGTGGACGGAGGCCGCGCGGCGCTCGGCCTCGACCCGGAGGCACACTGAACACTGTGGAGCGCCCGCCGATCGTCCTCGTGCACGGCACCCGCTTCGCCCGGGGTCAGTGGCAGCCGCAACTGGCCGCCCTCGCCGCCGAGTTCCCGGTGGCGGCCGTCGACCTGCCCGGGCACGGTAGCCGCTCGACCGAGCCGTGGGACCTGGAGCGGGCCGCCGACGTCGTGGCCGAGGCGGTCCGCGACCTCGACGCGGGGCCGGCCGTGATGGTGGGGCACTCGCTCGGCGGGTACGTCTCGCTGCACTTCGCGCGGCGGCATCCGGACCTGCTGGCCGGGCTGGTGCTGATGGGCGCGAGCGTGGCCACCACCGGGCCGCGCACCGTCCCGTACCGGCTGGTGGCGGCGCTGGTCGGCCGGCTGCCGGCGGCCCGGCTGACCTGGTGGAACGACCGGCTGCTGCGCCGCCTCTACCCGCCGGACGTCGTCGACGCCACCATCGCCGATGGGTACGCCTTCCACACCCTACCGGTCGCCTGGCGGGACATGCTGGGTCGGTTCGACGCGTCCAGCCTCGCCGCGGTGCGCGCCCCCGTGCTCATCCTCAACGGGGAGCGGGACCGGGTGTTCCGCTCCGGTGAGCGGGAGTTCGCCCGCGCCCATCCCGGTGCCCGCGTCGAGGTGGTCCCGGGTGCCGGGCACCTCGCCAACTTCGACGCCCCGGCGGCCGTCACTGACGCCGTACGCCGGTTCGCCCGGGAGCTGTCGCCGGCCGCATAGCACGGCCTGCCTGTCGTCGGGTCGTTCACAGCTGGGCCTACCGTGCCCGCGCCTGGTAGCACATCCTCGGCGTGATCAGGCGGTTGTCCACAAGGGAACCCCCCGTCCACAGGATCGCCGCTCCTACCTGAGCAGCGCCCGTCCTCGGGCCTAGCCTCTCGCCGTGTCAGACGACGAGGAGAGCGTGGTGCGACGGCGGCTGTCCCGGCTGTTCGACCCGGGTGCCCACGGGGAGCAGGACTGGCCGACGTTCGATCTGCTCCCTGGCGGACCCGCCACACAGCGGCGCGGCAGGCGATCGGGAGGTTCCGGCCCGCGGTCTGACGCGATCGTGCGAACGGCCACCGGGCCTACTGAGGCCGCCCCGACTGGCGAGCCGGAGCAGGAGTCACCCGGCAGTCCGTCCGCCCGGCTCTCCCGGTTGCCTGGGCCGGGTGCCTTCGATCCTGGCCGGCGGGGTGTCCGGGCCCTGGCCGTCGTCGCCGCGATCGTGGTGCTGGCCGCCGGCCTCTGGGCCTGGCGGTCCCGCCCACACGCCGAGCCGGTCCAGCCGCTGTCGACGGTCGCCGCGCCGGACTCGCCGCAGCCCTCCGCGGTCGCCTCGCCCGGGGCGACAGCCCAGCTCGTGGTCGCGGTCGCCGGCAAGGTGCGCCGTCCCGGCCTGGTCCGGCTGCCCGCCGATGCCCGGGTCGCCGACGCCGTCGAGGCGGCCGGCGGTGCGCTGCCCGGCGTCGATGTCGCCCTGCTCAACCCGGCCCGCAAGGTCACCGACGGCGAGCTGATCCTGGTTGGCGTGACGGCCCCGCCCGGCCAGGCCGCCCCGCCCGGCCAAGCCGGGCAGCCGGCGGCCGGTGCGGCACCAGGTGGCCCGGTCAACCTGAACACGGCCACTCTGGCCCAGCTCGACGCGCTGCCCGGCGTCGGCCCGGTGCTCGCCCAGCGGATCCTCGACCACCGCGAGCAGCACGGCGGCTTCCGGTCCGTCTCCGACCTGCGCCAGGTCGACGGCATCGGCGACGCCCGGTACGAGCAGCTCAAGGACTTGGTGACGGTGTGATGTCCCGACTCTCGACACCTGCCCACCACGACCAGACGAACGCGGAAAGGTTCGCCGGGGCGGCGGAGGGCATTCCCGACCTGCGGCTGGCTGGGCTCGCCGTGGCCGCGTGGCTCGCCGCCCTGGCCGGGCTGCGCCTCACCGCGGGCGAATCGGCCACCCTCGCCGGGGTGGCCGCCGGTCTGGCCGGCGGCCTCGGCGTCCACCTGTGCGGCCTGTTGGGCCGCCCGGCCGCCCCCGTCCGCCGGTACGGCTGGATCGCCGTCGCCGTGCTGCTCGGCGTGGTCTGCGGCGCGACCGCCACCGCCGCGCGGGTGGCGGTCCGCGACGCCGCCCCGGTGCGGGCGCTCGCTGCTGAGCGAGCGCGGGTCACCGCGGAACTGGTGGTGCGGGACGACCCGCGTCCGGTCCGGGGTGCGCCGGGCCGGCCGGCCACCCTGCTGCTCCAGGCCGACCTGGTGAGCCTCACCCCCGCCGACGCCGACGCCGACGCCGACGCCGGCACCGGCACCGGGGTCCGACGGGTCACCGGGTCGGTGCGGGGCCTGGTGTTGGCGACCGATCCGGCGTGGCGGACGCTGCTACCCGGGCAGCGGGCGACCGCCCGGGGCCGGCTGGCCGACCCACGCGGCGGCGACCTGACGGCAGTCGTGCTCACCGCGAACGGAGCGCCCACGTTGCACGGTGCGCCGCCGTGGCCGCAGCGCGCCGCCGGCGCCCTCCGTGCCGGGCTGCACCGCGCGTGCGAGCCGCTTCCCGACGAGCCGGGCGGGCTGCTGCCCGGGCTGGTCGTCGGGGACACCAGTCGGCTGCCACCGGCCGTCGAGGAGGACTTCCGGACCACCGGCATGACCCACCTGAACGCGGTGTCGGGCTCGAACGTCGCGATCGTCGTCGGGGCGGTGCTGCTGCTCGCCCGCTGGGCCCGGGCCGGTCCCCGGAGCGCCGTGGTGCTCTGCGTACTGGCCCTGATCGGGTTCGTCATCCTGGTCCAGCCGTCCGCCAGCGTGGTGCGGGCCGCGGCGATGGGCGCGATCGGGCTGGCCGCGCTCGCCGCCGGCCGGCCCCGGGCCGCGCTGCCCGCGCTCGCCGCCGCGGTCACCGTGCTGCTGCTGGTCGACCCCGAGCTGGCCGGGGACCCGGGCTTCGCGCTCTCCGTGTGCGCCACCGGCGGGCTGCTGCTGTTCGCCCCCGGCTGGCGGGACGCCCTGCGTCGCCGGGGCGTACCGACGGGGCTGGCCGAGGCCCTCGCCGTGCCGGCCGCCGCGCAGGTCGCCTGCGGGCCGGTGATCGCCGGCCTGTCGGGGACGGTGAGCCTGGTCGCGGTGCCGGCGAACCTGCTGGCGGTGCCGGCCGTCGCACCCGCCACCGTGCTCGGCGTGCTCGCCGCCGCGGTGTCGCCGGTCTGGCCCGCGGGTGCCGAGTTCGCCGCCTGGCTGGCGAGCTGGCCGGCCCGGTGGCTGCTGCTCATCGCCGGACAGGGAGCGCGGCTGCCCGCCGGGACGTTGCCCTGGCCGGGCGGGGTGACCGGGGCCCTGCTGCTGACTACGCTCACCGTGGCGCTGCTGCTCGCCACCCGGCGACCGCTGGTCCGCCGGCTCGTCGCGGTCTGCGCGGTCGCGGTGGTGCTCGGCACGCTGCCGGTCCGGCTGCTCGCCTCCGGCTGGCCGCCGGCGGGCTGGGTGGTCGTCGCCTGTGCCGTCGGGCAGGGGGACGCGATCGTGCTGCCGGTCGCCACCGGTCGGGCGGTGGTGGTCGACGCCGGACCGGATCCCTCCGGGGTGGACGGCTGCCTGCGCCGACTCGGCGTACGCGAGGTGCCGTTGTTCGTGGTCAGCCACTTCCACGCCGACCACGTGGGCGGCGTCGCCGGGGTGTTCCGCGGACGCCGGGTGGCGGACGTGGTGACCCCGGAGTGGGCGGAGCCGCCCTACGGCGTGTCCCAGGTACGCGAGGCGGCTCGCAGCGGCGCTGCCGAGCTGCGTACGGTGCCGGTGGGTTGGCGCTGGCGGGCCGGGGGAGTGGAGCTGGTCGTCCTCGGGCCGCCGTACCCGCTGCGGGGCAGCCGGTCGGATCCGAACAACAACTCCCTGGTGGTCGCGGCGACCGTGGCCGGGGTGCGGATCCTGCTGGCTGGGGATGCCGAGACCGAGGAGCAGCGCGCGCTGCTGGAGACCGGCCCGCCCGGCGCGTTCCGCGCCGACGTGCTGAAGGTCGCCCATCACGGCTCGGCCTACCAGGACCCGGAGTTCATTGACGCGGTCCGGCCCGCCGTGGCGCTGGTGTCGGTCGGCGCCGACAACGACTACGGGCACCCGAACCTGGGCCTGCTGGGCCGGCTGACCCGGGGTGGCGCCCGGGTGCTGCGTACCGACACCGATGGGGACGCGGCGGCGGTGTGGGACGGGCGCCGGTTCGCGGTGGCGGCGCGCGGCATCAGTCCTGGGCGGCAGCCCTGACGCCTCGATCTGGCGCGGAGTTTCCCCCGCCGCGCAGTGGCAACCGCCAGTACGCCTTCACCCCTCACGCTGACGGCGAGAGGTCCCCGTGCCACTCCTCCTCCGTCTCGGTGACGCGCTCCAGCGCAGGACCCCGCGCCGCTGTCCGTTCGTACAGGTCGTCGATCCGGGCGGCCACGCTCTCGATGCCGTACCGCTCACACAGTGCGGGTACGAGCGTGCGCGGGTGCAGCGGTGCGTGCAGTTCGGCGGCCAGTTCCCGACGCAGCCCGACCTCGTCGCCGGGCACCTGCCGCGCCCGCTCGACGACGATGCCGTCCAACGTGGGGCAGTTGGTGTAGAGCAGGGGGAGCCCGTTGCCCAGCGCCTCCAGCATGGTCAACCCGAACGTCTCCTGCGCCGGCGCGGCGACAAGCATGTCGAACGACGACAGCACCGCGCCCAGGTCCCGGCGCGCTCCGGCGAAGAGCACGTGCTCCGTCACCCCGACCTCCCGGACGATCTGCTCGAGACGCTCGCGTTCCTCGCCGTCACCGGCCACCACGAGGCGCCGCTTTTCACCGAGCAGCGGCGCGGCCGCCCGGATCACCAGGTCAACCCGCTTGTCGAGGCCGAGCTGGCCGACCACTCCGATGACCTGGACGTTCGGTCCGATGCCCCAGTCCATCCGCACGTTCACCCGGCCGACCGGGTCGAACGCGACGGCGGCGAAGTCGACCGCCTTCGGAACCACTGTGATCTTCCGGCTCGGCACGCCCCAGGCCACCAGCCGGTTCCGGACCACGTCCGACACCGCGATCGTGGCGTGCGAGCAGCGTTCGGCAGTGCGGTACACGGCCCGTACCGGCATGGTCATCCGCCGGCGTCCGACGTGCGTCTCGCCGACGGAATGCTCGGTGGTCACGATCGCCCGGGTGCCGGCGAGGCGTGCGGCGAGGTGCCCGTAGATCTGGGCGCGGTAGAGGTGGGTGTGGACGACGTCGTAGCGTCCCTCCCGGATGATCCGGTGCAACCGGCCCAGTGCGGACACCTCGGTGCTGCGGGTCATGGCGAGGTCACGGACCCGCACACCGCCTTGCGCGATGGTGTCGGCGACCTGGCCGCGGTCGGAGAGCGTGACCACCTCGGGCTCATGCCGGGTGTGTCTGAGCAGCAGTTCGAGCTGCGTTTCCGCTCCACCGATGCCGAGGCCGGTGATCACGTGCAGGACCTTCACTGTGAACCTCCCTGAACGGGCCAACCGTCCCGGCGAAAGGCCGGGGAGGTGGTCGAGGTCCCCCCGAAAGGGATACTGCCGCAGCAAGACTGGCGGTCGTGAGAAATTATCAGAATTGGGGCAGAGCTCGGGGCGGACCTGAGTGGCGGGCAGCCCGGGCGCCGACGGGATTCGAGATGGTTTGCTGGGCCGAGGTAAATGTCTGGATTTGCGCTGGCTGCGGGCTGCGTCGTCACAGTCCTCGATGACCAGGCACGATCCGATCGAGGGCCGTGCGAATATGGGCGACGTGACCCCCGCCAGCCTGCCCCCTATTCTGCTCGTTCTCGGCGATGAGGAGCTGCTCGCCACGCGAGCGGTCACCGAAGCCGTCGCCCGGGCCCGCAGCGTCGACCCCGACGTCGACGTCCGGGAGTACCAGGCCGGTTCGCTGACGGTGGGCGAGATCGCCGAGATGCTCAGCCCCTCCCTCTTCGGCGGGCGCCGGGTGCTCGTGCTCCGCTCCGCCCAGGATGCCCGCAAGGACCTGGTCACCGCGCTCCTGGCGTACGCGAAGAACCCGGACCCCGACGTGCAGCTGGTGGCGCTGCACCTCGGCGGCGCGAAGGGGAAGGCGTTCGCCGACGGGCTGCGCGCGGCGGGCGCGACCGTGGTACCGGCGGCGAAGCTCAAGGGCCACCGCGATCGGGTCGCCTTCGTGCGGGACGAGATCCGCCGCAGCGGGGGCAAGTGCACCGAGGACGCGGCCGAGGCGTTGATCGTCGCCGTCGGCACCGACCTGCGCGAGCTGGCCGCCGCCTGCTCGCAGCTCGTCGCGGACACCGACGGGCGGATCGGGGCGGACACCGTCGCCCGGTACTACAAGGGTCGGGTCGAGGTGAGCGGCTTCACCGTCGCCGACGCGACGATGGTCGGTGACGTGCCCGCCGCCCTGGAGGCGCTGCGCTGGGCGCTGCACGTCGGCGTCGACCCGGTGCCGATCGCCGACGCGCTCGCCGACGGGGTCCGTACGGTGGCCCGGGTCGCCTCCGCCGGGCGGGGCAGCCCCTACCAGCTCGCCAGCAGCCTGGGCATGCCGGCGTGGAAGATCGAGCGGGCCCAGCGGCAGGGGCGGGGCTGGACGCCGGAGGGCCTGGTCGAGGCCATGCGGGCGGCCGCCGAGTGCAACGCGGCCGTCAAGGGCGGCGCCGACGACCGGGCGTACGCGCTGGAGCGGGCGGTGTTCTCCGTAGCCGCGGCGCGGCAGGGCGGCGCCCGGTGACCCGACCCCGGCGCTGGGCGACCGTCCCCACAGACGGGGATCGGTACCGCCCGCTCTACGCCCGGGTGCTCGGGTTGCGCTTCGTCAACCCGGGCGGGGTGCTCTGCTTCCTCTTCTTCGAGGGGGCGCTGGTGCTCGCCGTGCTGCTCGCCCTCGCCGAGCTGGTCACCTGGTGGGCGGTCCTGGTCCTGCCGGCGGTGGTGGCGACCATGGTCAAGCTCAACGACCTGGTCGCCGAGGTGGTGATCCGCACCGCGGCGCAGGTGCCGGAGCAGGAGCGGGACCGCTTCCGCCGGCAGATGGCGCCGGTCGTCGGGCGGGCCTCGGTGCCGTCGGCGGCCCGGCCGCTGCCCGGAGTGGTGCGCGGCGGTGACCCGGCGCTGCGGGCGGCCCGCCCCGGCGACCCGGAGCTCCAATCCGACGCGGGAGACCGCCGACCCGACCCCGCCCGCCACCACCCGTTCCCCTGACCGTCGACCGGCCGGACCCACCGAGCGCGGAGAGCAGCAACGTCAGGGAAGTTGCTGCCTCCGTCACCAGCGAGGCAGCAACTTGCCTGAAGTTGTGCGGTCGTGAAGGCCTCGGGGAACGCCGACAGCCGGAAGCCCCGGGGCGGGTACCCCGGGGCTTCCGGTCAGAATCTGAGGGCGCTCGTCAGGCCGAGAACGTGGCGACGCGCTTGGCGATCGCCGACTTCCGGTTGGCCGCCTGGTTGGCGTGAATGACGCCCTTGCTGGCAGCCTTGTCCAGCTTGCGGGCGGCGTCCCGCATGAGGGCGGTGGCCTTCTCGGTGTCGCCGGCCTCGGCAGCCTCGTTGAACTTCCGGATGGCGGTCTTCAGCGACGACTTGACCGACTTGTTACGCAGCCGGCGCTTCTCGTTCTGCCGGTTGCGCTTGATCTGGGACTTGATGTTCGCCACGCGACAGCCTCGTCTTGATAGCTCGGGTTGGTCTGCTTCCGCGCACGACGAGCATGCGTCATCGCCGCGCGAAGTGTCAGGTTACCAGGTCGGCCTGGACGAGCCAAAACGGCTCAGCCCGCCTCAGGTCCAGCCCTGCCGGTCGGCCAGCCAGCCGAGCGCCTGCTCGCCGCTCCACCGCTGGTGTGCCCGGATGTGCGGGGAGGCGTTCGACGGGCCGGCCGCCGCGCCGGTGAGAAAGTATCCGGCCAGTGCCGCGAGGGTCACGTCGAGCGCGTCGGCCGGGGCGTCGGCCGACGCCGGGTGGGCGGCGAAGGCGGCGTCCGCGTCCAGGCCGCTGGCGTAGCCGGTGATCAGCAGGCTGACCAGGTCGAACCAGGCCGGCCCGTGGCAGAGCCAGGTCCAGTCGCAGATCCAGGCCCGGCCCGCCGGGTCCAGCAGCAGGTTGTCCACCCGCAGGTCGCCGTGGGCCAGCCCGGCGCCGGCGGCGGCGTAGCCGGGCAGCCGGGACTCCAGCGCCACCAACTCGGGCAGCGGCGTCCACGCCGGCAGGTCGGGTGCCGGCTCGCGGCCGGCGGCCACCTCGCCCCACCACAGGATGTCGTCGCGGGCCAGGTCGGCGAGGCGGGGCAGCCCGAGCGTGACGAGGTCCGCCGGCGGGGCGGCGAGCGCGGCGGCGACCTCGGCGTACGCGGCGAGAGCGGCGTCCAGCTCGGCCGGGTCCCAGGGCAGCCGGGGGGTGCGCCCGTCGACGGCCGTCAGGGCGAGCGCGTACCAGCCGGCCTCGGTGAACGCCCAGCGTGGCCGGGGAACCGGCAGGCCGGCGGGGAGCCGAGCCAGGATCGCGGCCTCGTGGGCGTACCAGTCGACCAGGTGCCGCTGCCCGGCCAGTGCGGCGGCTTTGACGAAGACCCGGTCGCCGTCGGGGCCGGTGAGCACCGCGGCGAAGCCCCGGGTGAAGCCGGCACCGGCCACCCGGACCGCGGTCGGGGTGCCGCCGAGCCGCGCGGCGACCGCGTCCCGCAGCCCGGCCGGGAGCGCCGCCCAGTCGGGGCGGACGGCCGTCGCGTCGTACGGCACCGGGGGGAGGGAGATCCTGCGCACCGGTCCATGCTGCCCCACCGGCGCGGAGCCGGCTGTCGGTCCGCTCTGCCAGACTGGCCAGCCATGAGGACCGACGAGTTCTGGCAGCTGATCGACTCCGCCCGCGCCGGGGCCGGGGGCGAGCCCGACGCGGTGGCCGCTCGGGCGGTCGCCCTGCTCGCCGAGCGGGCCCCGGACGAGATCGTCGGGTACTTCCAGCACCAGCGGCGGGTGCTCGCCGCCTCGCACCAGGTCGACCTGTGGGGCGCGGCCTACCTGATCAACGGCGGTGCCTCGGACGACGGCTTCGAGTACTTCCGGGGCTGGCTGATGACCCAGGGCCGGGCGGTGTTCGCGAAGGCGGTGGCCGACCCGGACTCCCTGGCCGAGCTGCCCCAGGTCCGGGCCGCGGCGCTCAGCGGCGAGGAGTTCGAGTGCGAGGACATGCTCGCGGTGCCGTGGGAGGCGTACCGGAAGGCGACCGCGGCCGAGCTGCCGGCGGACCGTGAGCCGGCCGCGGAGCCGGACCTCAACGACTTCTGGGACTTCGACGACGAGGACGAGGCACGGCGGCGGCTGCCCCGGCTCGCCGCCCTGTTCGTGGCGCCGCCCGAGGAGTGACGGGGGAGGACCGGCGTCCCGCGCGACGTGGGAGCATAGAGGGGGCCGGCGTCGCGCCGGCCCGCTCACGTCAGCCGACCAGAACGGACCGCTGTGCCACCGACGCTCGATCCCGGCGCGAACGCTCCTGGTGCCACCGACCCGGCGCGCATCAGGAACTTCTGCATCATCGCCCACATCGACCATGGGAAGTCGACCTTGGCCGACCGGATGCTGCAGCTCACCGGCGTGGTCGACCCCCGGCAGATGCGCGCCCAGTACCTCGACCGGATGGACATCGAGCGCGAGCGTGGCATCACCATCAAGAGCCAGGCCGTCCGCATGCCGTGGACCATCCGGGAGGGCGACCGGGCCGGCGAGACCGCCGTGCTCAACATGATCGACACCCCGGGCCACGTCGACTTCACCTACGAGGTGTCCCGGTCCCTCGCGGCCTGCGAGGGCGCGATCCTGCTCGTCGACGCCGCGCAGGGCATCGAGGCGCAGACCCTCGCCAACCTCTACCTGGCCCTCGAGAACGACCTGCACATCATCCCGGTGCTCAACAAGATCGACCTGCCGGCCGCCCAGCCGGAGAAGTACGCCGAGGAGCTCGCCCACCTGATCGGCGGGGACCCGGCGGACTGCATCAAGGTCTCCGGCAAGACCGGTGAGGGCGTGCCGTACCTGCTCGACGAGATCGTCCGGCAGTTCGTGCCGCCGGTCGGCCAGGCCGAGGCCCCGGCCCGGGCGATGATCTTCGACTCGGTGTACGACGTCTACCGGGGCGTGGTCACCTACGTCCGGGTGGTCGACGGCCGGATCGGCGCCCGCGACCGGATCAAGATGATGTCCACCGGCGCCACCCACGAGCTGCTGGAGATCGGCGTCATCTCCCCGGAGATGGAGAAGGCCGACGCGCTGGGCGTCGGCGAGGTGGGCTACCTGATCACCGGCGTGAAGGACGTCCGGCAGTCCCGGGTCGGTGACACGGTCACCATCAACGCCAACCCGGCGAAGGAGGCGCTCGGCGGCTACAAGGACCCGAAGCCGATGGTCTACTCGGGCCTCTACCCGATCGACGGCTCCGACTATCCGAACCTGCGCGACGCCCTGGACAAGCTCAAGCTCAACGACGCCGCGCTGACGTACGAGCCGGAGACCTCCGGGGCGCTCGGCTTCGGGTTCCGCTGCGGCTTCCTCGGCCTGCTGCACCTGGAGATCATCCGGGAGCGGCTGGAGCGGGAGTTCAACCTCGACCTGATCTCCACCGCGCCGAACGTGGTCTACCGGGCCGTCCAGGAGGACGGCGAGGAGATCGTGGTGACCAACCCGAGCGAGTACCCGACCGGCAAGATCGCCGAGGTGTACGAGCCGACGGTGCGGGCCACCGTGCTCACCCCCAACGACTACGTCGGCGCGGTGATAGAGCTGTGCCAGGGTCGCCGGGGCAGCCTGCTCGGCATGGACTACCTTTCCGCCGACCGGGTGGAGCTGCGCTACACCCTGCCGCTGGCCGAGATCATCTTCGACTTCTTCGACCAGTTGAAGAGCCGCACCAAGGGGTACGCGTCGCTGGACTACGAGCCCTCCGGCGAGCAGGTGTCCGACCTGGTCAAGGTGGACATCCTGCTGCACGGCGAGCCGGTGGACGCGTTCAGCGCCATCGTGCACAAGGACAAGGCGTACAACTACGGCACCACCATCGCCGCGAAGCTGCGCGCCCTGATCCCGCGCCAGCAGTTCGAGGTGCCCATCCAGGCCGCCATCGGCAGCCGGGTGATCGCCCGGGAGACCATCCGCGCCATCCGGAAGGACGTGCTCGCCAAGTGCTACGGCGGTGACATCAGCCGGAAGCGCAAGCTGCTGGAGAAGCAGAAGGAGGGCAAGAAGCGGATGAAGATGGTGGGCCGGGTGGAGGTCCCGCAGGAGGCCTTCATCGCGGCGCTCTCGTCGGACACCGGCGACGCCAAGACGGCCGGCAAGAAGTAACCGCCCGACGCCGACGCACGGCCGGCGCCCCGCTCGCGGCGACCCGTACCACGGGTCCGTCCGCCCGGGGCGCCGGCCGTTTCGCGTACCTGGGCTGTCAATGCGAAACCACCGGCGGCCGGCGCATGTCCGGGGAGAAGGCCCTGGTCGGAGCTGTTTGGTGGGGTTCGTCATCGAATTCGGTTTGGGTTTTCGGCCGCTCGGGAACTTAGCGGTCACGACAGCGGACACACGACACCGTGTGACACATCTTGAGGATGAGGAGGAGAGCGACCATGACCGTCTGGGGCATCATCACCGCGCTTTTCGTTGGTCTGATCGTCGGCGCGCTGGGTCGCCTGGTCGTTCCGGGCCGGCAGAACATGCCGATGTGGCTGCACATGCTGATCGGCGTGGGTGCGGCGCTGCTCGGCACCGTCGTCGCCCGGGCTCTGGGTATCGCCACGGCGACCGCCGGTATCGACTGGATGGAGTTGCTGGTGCAGGTCGTGCTGGCCGCCATCGCCGTGGCCCTGGTGGCCGGCGTGGGTCGCCGGCGCCACCTCTCGCGCTACTGACGCACACCCCCGAAACGCCCCAGCGGGCGCCCGGCCTGACGGTCGGGCGCCCGCTCGCGTCTGCCCCACCCGTCGTGAGCTGCCCGGACGGCACCCCTGCCGTCCGGGCGGCAGCCTGCGATACCGTCGCCTCGCCCGGACGTCGCGAGTACCCCCTGTTGTAAAGGAAATTTTCCTACTAAGGTGCGGCGGGGAAGGTTAGTGCCAAGCGGCGCGAGGGGAGATGTGGCGTGAACAGGTGGAAGCGGCTGGCCCCGGTCACCGCCATCGTGGCCTCGGCCGCGATGGTGCTGGCCGGGTGCGGTGGCTCCGGCGACGACGACAAGGCCGCCGACAACAGCAAGCTGACGGTCTGGATGATGGGTGAGGGCGGCGACGCCCAGACCAAGTTCCTCGACGGCGTCGAGGCCGAGTTCAAGAAGAAGCACCCCGAGACCGACGTCGTGGTGCAGTACATCCCCTGGCTCGAGGCGCCGAAGAAGTTCCAGGCCGCGCTCGCCGGTGGTGAGGGACCGGACGTCACCGAGCTGGGCAACACCGAGACCCAGGGCTGGGCGGCGCAGGAGGCTCTCGCCGACGTCACGGGCAAGTTCAACGGCTGGGGCGAGGGCAAGGACATCCTCCCCGACCTGGTGAAGAACGCCCAGCTCGACGGCAAGCAGTACGGCGTCCCGTGGTACGCCGGCGTCCGCGCCATCTACTACCGCACCGACTGGTTCGCCGAGGCCGGCGTGAAGCCGCCGACGACCTGGGACGAGCTGGTCGCCACCGCGAAGGCCGTCCAGGCCAAGAAGCCGGGCACCTACGGCATCGCCCTGCCCGGCAACTCCGAGCTGCCGTTCTACTCCTTCCTGTGGGCCTCGGGCGGCGAGATCGCCACCAAGCAGGGCGACACCTGGAAGTCCGGCTACAACACGCCCGAGGCGCAGAAGGCGGTCAAGTTCTGGACCGACCTGGTGACCGTGCACAAGGTCGCCCCGCCGGCCGCCGCCAACTGGAACGAGATCGACGCCCGGACCCAGTTCTCCACCGGCAAGGCCGCCATGGCGTTCGCCGGTAGCTGGCAGGGCGGCGCGATGAAGAAGGACAACCCCGCCATCGAGAAGGTGTGGGGCACGTTCCCCATCCCCGGCCCGGACGGCAAGCCGGCCCCGGCCTTCGCCGGCGGTTCCGACATCGCCCTGTGGAAGGACAGCAAGAAGCAGGACCTGGCCTGGGACTACCTGACCGTGCTGCTGAGCAAGCAGAAGGACCAGGAGTTCGCCAGCAGCCTCGGCTTCTTCCCGGTGTACAAGGACCTGGTCAGCGGCGGCAACTACGCCAACGACAAGGTGATGGCCGCGTTCGCCACCGCCATGCAGAACACCAAGCTGACCCCGCTCACCCCGAAGTGGGTCGAGGTCAGTCGCACCAAGACGGTGACCCAGGCGATGAACAGCTCGGTCATCAAGGGCCAGAAGACGGTCGAGAAGGCCACCGCCGACGCGGCCACCGAGATGGAAAGCATCCTCAACGCCAAGTGACCACGCTGACCGAGGCCACCGGCACAGCCGCCGCGCGGGAGACCCCCGCGCGGCGGCGTCGCCGCGTGGATCACCTGCCGTACGTACTGCTCCTGCCCTGTCTGGCGATCATCGCGGGGCTGCTGCTCTGGCCGCTCGGCCAGGTCGTCGCGATGTCCTTCTTCAAGCTGGACAGCGTCCGGCAGCTGCGCGGAGACCGCGAGTGGCCGTGGGTGGGCCTCGCCAACTACGCGCAGATCCTCGGTGACCCGTTCTTCCGTACGGTGCTGCGCAACACTGTGCTGTTCGCCGCGGCGAACGTGGTGCTCACGATGATCCTGGGCACCCTGGTCGGGCTGCTGCTCAACCGGCTCGGCCGGAAGATGGCCACCTTCGTGGCGAGCTGCGTGATGCTGGCCTGGGCCACCCCGGCGCTCACCGGCACCATCGTCTGGAAGTGGATCTTCGACGACACCAGCGGCCTGGTCACCTGGTTGTTCAACGCACTGCCGGACGGGCTCTCCACCGCGCTCTTCGGGCGCAGCGACTGGACCGGCTACGGCTGGTTCAACGACCCGCTGCTCTTCTTCGCGATCCTCACCCTCGTGGTGGTCTGGCACTCGTTCCCGTTCATCGCGGTGAGCGTGCTGGCCGGGCTGAAGAGCGTGCCGAGCGAGCTCCAGGAGGCCGCCCGGGTGGACGGAGCCGGGCCGTGGCGGGTCTTCTGGTCGGTCACCTTCCCGATGCTGCGCCCGGTCTTCGGCATCCTGGTGGTGCTCTCCACGATCTGGGACTTCAAGGTCTTCACCCAGCAGTTCGTGCTGGCCGGCGGCACCCAGGACCGGTCGACGTTCATGCTCTCGATCTACTCGTACGCGGAGGCGTTCTCGCCGCCGCCCAAGTACGGCCTCGGGTCGGCGATCGCGGTCATCCTCACCCTGATCCTGCTCGTGGTGACCGCCCTGTACGTCCGCATGGTGCTCCGGCAGGAGGACGAGGCGTGAAGAAGATCGCCCTCAACGGTGCCGGCCTGCTGGTCGCGCTCTTCGCCGCGTTCCCGGTCTACTGGATGGTCGCCACCTCGCTGAAGCCCAACCGGGAGATCTTCTCGGCCACCCCGCATCCGGTGCCGACCGAGCCGACCCTGGAGCACTTCCGGGAGATCCTCACCGGCAACCTCATCCCGGGCGTCACCTTCACCGACTTCTTCCTCAACAGCGCCCTGGTCGCGGTGGCGACCGTGCTGCTCAGCGGGCTGGTCGCGCTGCTCGCAGCGACCGCGGTGGCCCGGTTCCGGTTCCGGCTGCGCACCACGTTCCTGATCCTGCTGCTCGTGGTGCAGATGATCCCGCTGGAGGCGCTGGTCATCCCGCTCTTCCTGATGATCCAGCGGCTCGGGCTCTACAACACCCTGCCCAGCCTGATCCTGACCTACCTCGGCTTCTCGCTGCCGTTCGCGGTCTGGATGCTGCGCGGCTTCGTGGCCGCGGTGCCGAAGGAGCTGGAGGAGGCGGCGGCGATCGACGGCGCCAGCCGGATCCAGACCTTCCGCAAGATCCTCTTCCCGCTGGTCGCACCCGGGTTGGTGGCGACCAGCATCTTCTCCTTCATCACCGCGTGGAACGAGCTGATCTTCGCGCTGACCTTCATCAACGACCAGGACCGGTACACCCTGCCGGTCGCGATGACCTTCTTCTTCGGGCGGGACGACACCGCCTGGGGATCGGTGATGGCCGCCTCGACGCTGTTCACCCTGCCGGTGATCGTCTTCTTCCTGCTGGTCCAGCGCCGGATGGTCTCCGGCCTGGTCGCCGGGGCCGTCAAGGGCTGATCACCTGGTGCCCCGGTCCGCCCGGGCCACGGTTAGGCTCACGGCCATGACGGGCAGGCTGGCGGCGGTGAATCTCGGCGTGGTGACCGACGCGGAGTGGGCTGGCGATCCGAGCGGCCGCAGCGGGATCGACAAGCGGCCGGCCGACGGCCCGGTGTCGATCCGGTTCGCCGGGGTGGCCGGCGACTTCATCGGCGAGCGGGCCCACCACGGCGGCCCCGACCAGGCCGTCTACGCGTATTCCGAGGAGGACGCCGGCTGGTGGGCGGCCGAGCTGGGCCGGGCGCTGCGACCGGGTGCCTTCGGCGAGAACCTCACCACGTACGCGGTGGACGTGACCGGCGCGGTGATCGGCGAGCGGTGGGCCGTCGGCTCCACCCTGCTGGAGGTGACCAAGCCGCGCACCCCGTGCGCCACCTTCGCCGGATTCTGGGGTGTGCCCGACCTGATCAAGCGGTTCACCGTGCGGGCCGCGCCCGGGGCGTACCTGCGGGTGCTGCGGGAGGGCGAGGTCGGCGCGGGCGACCCGGTCGAGGTGGTGGAGCGCCCCGCGCACGGGGTGACCATCGGCCAGGTGTTCCGGGCCACCACGCTGGAGCCCGAGCTGCTGCCCGCGCTGCTCGACGTGCCGGGGCTGCCCGAGCCGGTCCGGAAGAAGGTCCGCCGCCGCCTCGGCGTCACCGCCGCCTGACTGGCGCGGGGACCCGGTCGCGGGTCAGGTCGCGGCGAAGACCTCGGCGAGCACCTGGGTCGAGGCAGCGCCCTCGTCGCGGACCTTGGCCCAGGTGCCGTGCTCGGCGGTCCACTCCAGGCCGCCGAAGCGGACCCGCTTCACGCCGTGGTCGTCGGCGTGCGAGACCAGCCAGTGGGCGTACCGCCAGCCGTTGCGGCTGTCGGTCGCCGGGACGGCGAAGTCGGTCAGGTCGATCGGCGCGGTGAGCCCGGGCAGGCCCCAGTCCAGGGCGAGGTTCTCCGCCAGCGCCGCCGCCGCGGCCGGGCCGCGCATCGTCGGGTTCGGCCCGACCGTGCAGGCCACCGCGCCGGTCGCATTGCCGAGCAGCGCGCGGGTGAGGACCGCCGACTCGTCCGCCCACTTCTGGTACGCCTCGGGGTAGGCCGACCGCTGCACCCGCTGGGCGGCCTCGGTGACCCGCAGCTTCTCCCAGCCCTTGACCTTCTTCAGCGCGGCGTAGAACTTGTTCGCCGCGTAGCGCGGGTCGCGGATCTGCTGCGGGGTGCCCCACCCCTGGCTCGGGCGCTGCTGGAACAGCCCCAGCGAGTCCCGGTCGCCGTGCGCGATGTTGCGCAGGTGCGACTCCTGGTACGCGGTCGCCAGCGCCACCACCACCGCCCGCTCCGGCATCTGCCGCTGCGCGCCGATCGCCGCGATGGTGGCCGCGTTGGCCATCTGGTCGGCGCTGAGCACGACCTCACCGTCGGCCTGCACGGTGCAGGTACGGCTGGCCATGGGGAGCTGGAGGCGGTGCCCGAACTGCTTCGCGACGAACCACACGCCGAGCAGGGCGACCACCGCCACCACCACACCGGCTGCCACGATTGCCGCTCGAGTTCGCACCCGCACCCCCTGTCCCGACAGTCCGACCAGCGTACGTCCCACGGCGCGCGACACGGGTCGGCCGACCGGTTGCCTCCCGCTGCGTCACCACCCCGCCACCGCGCGGGGTCAGGTCTAGTCGGCGTGCTCTGCCGCACCACCGTCCAGAGCGGCCACCCATCGTGCCAATCTCTTCTCGCGGAACGCGAGCACGCCCTCCCGGCCCTCGTCGGAGAGGAAGTACCCGGTGGAGAGCGCGGCCAACTCGGCGATCTCCGCGCGCAGGTCGGTGGCGGCCGGCCGGCGCAGCAGTTCCTTGGTGCCGGCCAGGGCCCGCGGGGCGCCCTTGACCAGCGAGGCGCAGTAGCGCCGCACCGCGGCGTCCAGCCCGTCCGCCGGCACGGCGGCGGTGACCAGGCCGATCTCGGCGGCCCGCCGGCCGTCGAAGGTGTCGCCGGTCAGGTACAGCTCGGCGGCGGCGCGCGGCTGCAGCCGGGGCAGCACGGTCGCCGAGATCACCGCCGGGATCACCCCGATCCGGACCTCGGTGAAGGCGAACGTCGCCTCCTCCGCGCAGACCGCGAGGTCGGCCGCGGCGATCAGGCCCAGGCCGCCGGCCCGCGCCGGCCCGGCCACCTTCGCCAGCACCGGCTTCGGGCACTCCCGGACCGCGACCAGCACGTCGCCGAGCATCCCGGCGGGCACCGTCCCGCTGGCGTACGCGGCGGCGGTCTCCTTCAGGTCCGCCCCGGAGCAGAAGACCGGCCCGGTGTGGTCCAGCACGACCGCCCGGACGGCGTCGTCGGCGACCGCGGCGGCCAGCCCGGCCAGCAGCTCGGTCATCAGCGGGGTGGAGAGCGCGTTGCGGTTGTGCGGGCTGTCCAGGGTGAGGGTGGTCACCCCACGGGCCGTGGCGACCCGCACGAGAGCGTCCGGAGAGGTCATGCCGGGCACACTAGTGGCCATGCCCGGCGCTCTTCCAGAAGGCGAATCCGTCCCGCGCGACGGGTCGCTGCCCGCTGCCGCCCTTCGCTCCGTCGGCGCGCGCGGCTTCGGGGTGTACGTGCACGTCCCGTTCTGCGCCAGTCGCTGCGGCTACTGCGACTTCAACACGTACACCGCCGCCGAGCTGGGCGGTGGGGCCGGCCGCGAGTCGTACGCGGACAGCGTGCTGGCCGAGCTGGCCCTCGCCGGCCGGGTGCTCGGGGACACCCCGCCGCCGCGGGTGGACACGGTCTTCGTCGGCGGCGGCACCCCCACCCTGCTCCCCGCCGACGACCTGGCCCGGATCCTCGACGGGATCGACCGCACCTGGGGGCTGGCGGCCGACGTCGAGGTGACCACCGAGGCCAACCCGGAGTCGGTCACGCGTGAGTCGCTGAAGGCGCTGCGGGCGGCCGGCTACACCCGGATCTCGCTGGGCATGCAGTCCGCCGCCCCCGGGGTGCTGGCGATCCTGGACCGGCAGCACAGCGCCGGACGGGCCACCGCCGCCGCACTGGAGGCGCGGGACGCCGGGTTCGACCACGTGAACCTGGACCTGATCTACGGCACGCCGGGGGAGAGCGCGGCGGACTTCGCCGCCTCGCTGGACCAGGTGGTCGCGGCGGGCGTGGACCACGTCAGCGCGTACGCCCTGATCGTGGAGGACGGCACCCGGCTGGCCGCGCGGATGCGGCGCGGCGAGCTGCCGTACCCGAGCGACGACGTGGCGGCGGACCGCTACCTGGCCGCGGAGGCGGCGCTCGACGCGGCCGGCCTCTCCTGGTACGAGGTCTCCAACTGGGCCCGCTCCGAGGCGGCCCGGTGCCGGCACAACCTGCTCTACTGGACCGGCGCCGACTGGTGGGGCCTCGGTCCGGGGGCGCACAGCCATGTCGGCGGGGTGCGCTGGTGGAACGTCAAGCACCCCACCACGTACGCCCAGCGCCTGGCGGCGGGGGAGTCCCCCGGCCTGGCCCGGGAGGTGCTCACCCCCGACGAGGCGCACATGGAGGACGTGATGCTGCGGCTGCGGCTCGCCGCCGGCCTGCCCCTGGCGGTGCTGGACGACGCGGGGCGGGCGGCCGCCGACCGCGCCCTGGCCGACGGCCTGCTGGACCCCGACGGGTACGCGGCCGGCCGGGCGGTGCTCACCCTGCGCGGCCGGCTGCTGGCCGACGCGGTGGTCCGCGACCTGCTGCCCTGACCCGACCCGGCCGGCCCGTGGGCCGGCCGGGTGAGGGGTCATTTGATCAGGCTGGCTGACATCGGGTAGCGGTAGAGCTGCCCCTCGTTGGCCTTGACCCCGGCGAGGACGCCGAAGATGATGCCGACGATCATCGCGCCGAAGCCGATCACGATGCCGATCAGGATGCAGGTGAGGATCCAGCCGACCAGCGCGATGATCGACCAGATGAGCTGGAAGTTCAGCGCGGCGATCGCGTGTGCGCGGACGGTCGGCGACTGGTTTCCCCGGGCCAGCAGCGCGACGAGCGGGGCCACCCAGCCCAGCACGCCGCCACCGATCAACATCCCGGCCGCGCCGCCGAAGTGCGCGACCAGGGCCCAGGTCTTGTCGTCGTTGTTCGCGTAGCCGGCGGGGGGACCGTACGCGCCACCGGTCGGATAGCCGACACCCGGCGGGGGGTAGCCGCCCGGCGGGGGGTTGCCACCGGGGGGTGGGTAGCCACCCGACGGCGGCTGGCCGCCGGAGGGCGGCGGGTTGTCGCCGGGGTCCCCGGCTCCGGGAGGGCGAGGAGGTTCTGTCATGGAGGTCACGGTAGGTCTCCCGGGCAAGGGTGCGCTAGAGCGAGATCGCCCGCCATGTCCGGCGATCGGCACTGGCGGGCTTCTGCGGCCGGCCGCACCGGAGGTCCGTCCCTGATCATCGCGTCGGCGGGTACGCCGACGTAGACTGGCACTCGTTACAGTCGAGTGCCAGACGGCGTCAGGAGGTGGGGGAGATGGGTCTCGACGACCGCAAGCTCGCCGTGCTGCGCGCGATCGTCGAGGACTACGTCGCCACGCAGGAGCCGGTGGGCAGCAAGGCGCTGGTCGAGCGCCACCAGTTGGGCGTCTCCCCGGCGACCGTCCGCAACGACATGGCGGTGCTGGAGGAGGAAGGCTACATCCGGCAGCCGCACACCAGCGCCGGCCGGGTGCCCACCGACCGCGGCTACCGCCTCTTCGTCGACCGGCTCTCCCGGGTCAAGCCGCTCAGCCCCGCCGAACGCCGGGCCATCGAGCGCTTCCTGGTCGGCGCGGTCGACCTGGACGATGTCGTGCACCGCACGGTCCGGCTGCTGGCCCAGCTCACCCGCCAGGTCGCCGTGGTGCAGTACCCGAGCCTGGCCCGGTCGCGGGTGCGCCATCTGGAGCTGGTGCCGATCTCCACCACCCGCCTGATGGTGGTCATGATCGCCGACACCGGCCGGGTCGAGCAGCGGCTGGTCGAGTTGCCCGCGCCGACCCCCGCCGACGACGTCACCGACCTGCGCCGGTTGGTCAACGAGAAGCTGGTCGGCAGCCGGCTGTCGGACACCCCGCCGCTGGTGCAGGCGCTGGTCGACGAGTCCTCGGCGCAGCTCCGGCCGGCCATGGCCACGCTCTCCAGCGTGCTGCTGGAGACGCTGGTCGAGCGGCACGAGGAGCGCATCGCGCTGGCCGGCACGGCCAACCTGACCCGGGGCGGCCTGCTCGACTTCCAGGGCTCGCTGCGCCCGATCCTCGAGGCGCTCGAGGAGGAGGTCGTGCTGCTCAAGCTCATCGGCGAGGCCGAGCCGAGCACCACCCGGGTGCTGATCGGCGACGAGAACGAGATCGACAACCTGCGCGCCGCCTCGGTGGTCAGCACCGGGTACGGCCCGGGCAGCACCATCGTCGGCGGGCTCGGCGTGCTCGGGCCGACGCGGATGGACTACCCCGGCACCATCGCCACGGTGCGGGCCGTGGCACGCTACGTGGGCGAACTGCTGGCCCAGAACTGACCAGTCAGGGCCGACGGCCGACCTGTGGCCGACGCGGCGCGACGCGAGACGAAACACGAGGACACCGAACGCAGTGGCCAGGGACTACTACGGCATTCTCGGCGTCAGCCGGGACGCCTCCGACGACGAGATCAAGCGCGCCTACCGCAAGCTGGCGCGGCAGTTCCACCCGGACGTGAATCCGGATCCGGAGGCACAGGAGAAGTTCAAGGACATCAACGCCGCGTACGAGGTCCTCTCGGACGACCGGAAACGGCAGATCGTCGACCTGGGCGGCGACCCGCTCGCGCCGGGCGGCGGCGGTGCCGGCCCGGGCGGTCCGGGCGGCGCCGGTCCGTTCGTCGGCTTCCAGGACATCATGGACGCGTTCTTCGGCGGCGCGGCCGGCGGCGCGCGCGGGCCACGGCCGCGTACCCGGCCGGGCGCCGACGCTATCCTGCGGCTGGAACTGGACCTCAACGAGACCGCGTTCGGCGTCGAGGCCCCGATCACCGTCGACACGGCGGTGCTCTGCACCACCTGCTCCGGCGCGGGCACTGCGGCCGGCACCCACCTGGCCACCTGTGAGGCGTGCGGCGGCCGGGGCGAGGTGCAGTCGGTGCAGCGGACCTTCCTCGGCCAGGTGGTCTCCGCCCGGCCGTGCACGGTCTGCCAGGGCTACGGGACCACCATCCCGCACCCCTGCCCGACCTGCGCCGGCGACGGCCGGGTGCGGACCCGCCGCTCGCTCACCGTCAAGATCCCGGCCGGGGTCGAGGACGGCATGCGGATCCGGCTGGCCCAGCAGGGCGAGGTCGGCCCGGGCGGGGGCACCGCCGGCGACCTCTACGTGGAGATCCACGAGCGGCCGCACGACGTCTACTCCCGCAAGGGCGACGATCTGCACTGCCGGGTCACCGTGCCGATGACCGCCGCCGCGCTGGGCACCCGGCTCACCATCAAGACGCTGGACAGCGAGGAGACGGTCGACGTCAAGGCCGGCACCCAGCCCGGCAGCACGTTGCGGCTGCGCGCCAGGGGCGTACCGCACCTGCGCGGCACCGGTCGGGGTGACCTCTACGTCCACCTGGACGTGCGTACCCCGACCAAGCTCGACGCCGAGCAGGAGCGGATGCTGCGCGAGTTCGCCAAGACGCGGGGCGAGGAGGTCGCCGAGCTGACCAAGCAGGGCGGCTTCTTCTCCCGGATGCGCGACGCCTTCAACGGGCACGCCTGAGGTGTCCGCGCCGCTGTTCCTGGTGGACGCGCTGCCCACCGGCGACACGCTGACGCTCGACGGCCCGGAGGGGCACCACGCGGCGACCGTGCAGCGGCTGCGCGTCGGCGAGGAGTTGCTGCTCGCCGACGGCCGGGGTGGCACCGCCACCGCCGTGGTCACCGCCGTCGGCAGGGGCACCCTCGACCTGTCGGTCACCTCCCGGGGGTACGTCGACGCGTCGGTCCCCCGGCTGGTGGTGGTGCAGGGCATCGCCAAGGGTGACCGGGGTGAGCTGGCTGTGCAGGCGATGACCGAGGTCGGGGTGGACGAGATCGTCCCCTGGGCGGCGTCCCGCTCGGTGCCGCAGTGGCGCGGTGACCGGGGCGTACGGGCCCGGGAGAAGTGGGCGGCCACCGCCCGCGAGGCGGCCAAGCAGGCCCGTCGCGGTTGGCTTCCGGTGGTCGCCGGGACCCCGGACGAGTCGACGACCACGGTCGCCCGGCGGATCGCCGGCGCGGCCGCCGCGTTCGTGCTGCACGAGGAGGCCGGCGACCGGCTGGCCACCGCCGAACTGCCGGAGACCGGTGAGATCGTGCTGGTGGTGGGCCCGGAGGGCGGCATCGCCCCCGCCGAGCTGAGCGCCTTCCAGGAGGCCGGCGCCCGTACCGTGCGCCTCGGCCCGTCCGTGCTGCGCACCTCGACGGCCGGCGTGGCCGCGCTGAGCGTACTGGCCACCCGCCTCGCCCGCTGGTAGCCCCGCCCGCGTCCGCCACCCCGCGCCCCTTCCCCGCGTCGATCATGGGGTCGTGGCACCTAACAAAGGCCAGATAACGGTCGAAGCGGGTGCCGCAAGTCCATGATCGCCGGGGTGGGCGTCAGGTGCGCAGGTACGAGGCGCCGTTGAGGTCGAGGATGGTGCCGGAGGCCCATTCCGCCTCGGGGCTGGCCAGCCAGTGGACGGCGGCGGCGATCTCCTCGGCACGGGCCACCCGGTTGAACGGGGACTGGGCCCGGATGGCGTCGCCCCGCTCGCCGCTGAGGTGGGTGGTGGTCATGTCGGTCGCCACGAACCCGGGCGCCACGGTCGCCACCGCGATGCCGTACGGGGCCAGAGCCAGGGCCAGCGACTGACCGAGCGCATTCAGCCCCGCCTTGCTCGCCCCGTACGCCGGCTGCTCCGGCTCGCCCCGGAAGGCGCCCCGGGACGACACGTTGACGACCCGGCCGCCCCGCTCGCGCATGTGCTGGGCGGCACACCAGGTGACGTTGGCGGCGCCGGTCAGGTTGGTCTCCATGACCAGCCGCCACTGCTCCTGCCACTGCAGGTACGTGTTGCCGAAGACCGGGTGCGGCAGGTCCCGCGGGCCGTAGACGCCGGCGTTGTTGACCAGCACGTCGAGGCCGCAGAGCCGGTCGGCCGCCTGGTCGACCATGGCCCGCACCGCGTCCGGGTCGGCCAGGTCGGCGCGGACCACCACGTGCCCGTCGCCGGGCAACTCCGCACGCAGCGCCTCGGCCAGCGCCGCCGAGTCCCGGTGGTGGATCGCCACCCGGTCCCCGCCCGCCGCGAACGCCTGGGCGATCGCGCGCCCGATGCCGCGCGAGGCCCCCGTCACCAGTACCGCCCGAGAAGTCACGCGGCACATCATGCCCCAGCGGATCGGGACGACTTACCATGCCCCGATGGGAACCGACTGCCTGTTCTGCCGGATCGTCGCCGGGGAGATCCCGGCCACCATCGTGCGGGAGACCGCCACCACCCTCGCGTTCCGCGACATCGACCCCAAGGCCCCCACCCATGTGCTGGTGATCCCCAAGGAGCACTACGCGGACGTGGTGACCCTGGCCGAGGGCGACCCGGGGCTGGCCGGTGAGTTGCTGGCCACCGCCGCCGTGGTGGCCGAGGAGGAGGGGCTGACCACCGACGGCTTCCGGCTGATGTTCAACACCGGCCCGTGGGGCGGCCAGGAGGTCTTCCACGTGCACGCCCACCTGCTCGGCGGCGCCCCGCTCGGCCCGATGCTCTGCCGCTGAGGCACTCCCTAGACTGCTCTCATGATCACGGTGCATGACCGGCTCGGCCGGATGGTGCGGCAGGCCCAGGCGCACGGTCGGATCCCGGCGGTCTCGGTCGCCCTGCACCGGGCCGACCGGCCGCTCTGGACCTGCGCGGCCGGCGGGACCGGCAACGACACCCCGCTCGGCCCGGAGACGGTGTTCCGGATCGGCTCGGTCACCAAGACCTTCACCTCGGTGCTGGTCATGCAGTGCCGCGACGAGGGGCTGCTCGACCTGGACGACCCGATCGGGCGGCACCTCGACCTGCCGGCGCACGGCGAGCTGACCGTACGCCGGCTGCTGTCGCACACCGCGGGCCTGCAACGCGAGCCGCACGGCGACGTCTGGGACAGCCTGCGTGCGCCCGACGTGGCCCAGCTCGTCGCCGACCTGGCCCAGGTGGAGCGGGTGCTGCCGACCGGGCGGCGCTACCACTACTCCAACCTCGGAATGGCGCTCCTCGGCGAGCTGGTCGCCCGGCTGCGCGGCGGCACCTGGGCGGAGGTGCTGGCGGAGCGGGTGCTGGTGCCGCTCGGGTTGACCGGCACCGGCCCGACGCCGGGGGAGCGGGCGGCGACCGGGTTCCTGGTCGACGCGTACTCCGACGAGGCGCACCCGGAACCGCCGACCGACTTCGGCGCGGTGGCCCCGGCGGCGCAGCTCTGGAGCACCGCCCCGGACATGGCCCGCTGGGCGGCCTTCCTGGCCGACCCGGCCGCGCTCGACCCGGCCGGCGCGGTGCTCGCCCCGAGCACCCTGGACGAGATGCGCTGGCCGCTCACCACCACCGACGAGACGCTCTGGGCGGGCGGCTTCGGGCTCGGCCTGATCCTGGTGCCACAGCCGGGGCGGGTGATGCACGTGGGGCACGACGGGGCCATGCCCGGTTTCCTGGCCGCCGTCTACGGCCGGCGTGGTGGCGACGGCACCGCCGGCGCGATGGGCTGCGCGGTGCTCGGCTCCTCCGGCACCGGCGTGGCGGTGTTCGACCTGCCGCACCAGCTGCTCGCCGCCGCTGCCGAGCACGACCCGGCCGACATCGAGCCGTGGCGCCCCGGCCCGCCGGCCCCGGAGCACCTGCGCGGGATGCTGGGCCGCTGGTGGGGCGAGGGCTTCGAGTACGTCTTCTCCTGGCACGAGGGGACGCTGCGGGCCCGGGGCGCGGACGACCCGGCCGGCCGGCCGCCCGCCGTGTTCGCGCCGCTGCCGGACCGCCCGGATGTGTTCCGCACCGTCTCCGGCCGGGAGGTGGGCGAGCTGCTCCGGCTGACCCGCGACGAGCACGGCGCGGTGGTCCGGATGCACTGGGCCACGTACCGCTTCACCCGGCACCAGGAGACCTTCGAGGGGTACGACTTCCGCGCCGGCAATTGATCTCCTGGCAGCGACAACAGGTCTGTTCGCCGGGCTGCGCCCGGCGGAAATGGGCGCGGTGCGTACGGTGTTGACCCGATACGATGGGTGTAACGTCCGCACGCCGCGCCAGCAGGGCCCGGCGCCGAGATCGAGAGCAGGTGGCGCAGGGCCCGACGGGCCCGACCTATGACCGGCACCCCACCTCCCGGCCCGCCCCGGGTGCAGACCAGGATCACGGTCCCCGAGCAGAAGATCATGGTGAACCTGCTCGGCGCGGGCGACGAGATCCTTCGACTCGTCGAACGCTCGGTCAACAGTGACGTCCACGTGCGTGGCAACGAGATCACCATCACCGGCGCGCCCGCGGACAACGCCCTCGCCGAGCGCCTCTTCAGCGAGCTGCTCGAACTCATCGAGAAAGGCGAGACCCTGACCACCGACGCCGTACGGCGTACCGTCGGCATGCTCGAGCAGGGCAGCACCGAGCGGCCCGCCGAGGTCCTGACGCTCAACATCCTCTCCCGGCGCGGCCGCACCATTCGTCCCAAGACGCTCGGGCAGAAGCGCTACGTCGACGCGATCGACGCGCACACCATCGTGTTCGGCATCGGTCCCGCCGGCACCGGCAAGACCTACCTGGCCATGGCGAAAGCCGTCCAGGCGCTCCAGGCCAAGCAGGTCAACCGGATCATCCTCACCCGGCCGGCGGTCGAGGCGGGGGAGCGACTGGGCTTCCTGCCCGGCACCCTGAACGAGAAGATCGACCCCTACCTGCGGCCGCTGTACGACGCGCTGCACGACATGCTCGACCCGGAGTCCATCCCGAAGCTGATGGCCGCCGGCACCATCGAGGTGGCGCCGCTGGCCTACATGCGGGGTCGGACGCTGAACGACGCGTTCATCATCCTGGACGAGGCGCAGAACACCACGCCCGAGCAGATGAAGATGTTCCTCACCCGGCTCGGCTTCGGTTCCAAGATCGTGGTCACCGGTGACGTCACCCAGGTGGACCTTCCCGGCGGGACGACCAGCGGCCTGCGGGTGGTCCGGGAGATCCTGAGCAACGTCGAGGACGTGCACTTCGCCCAGCTCTCCAGCTCCGACGTGGTCCGCCACAAGCTGGTGGGCGAGATCGTCGACGCGTACGCCCGCTGGGACGAGCGGGAGAACCAGCAGGCGCAGAGCGTGCACGCCGTGCCCGGGCGCACCGCCCAGGGCGGCCGGGCCGGCCGGCGCCGCTAACCAGCAGAGGAAGACAGTTGTCCATCGAGATCGCCAACGAGTCGGGTGTCGAGGTCGACACCGACGCCGTGCTCGCCGTCGCCCGGCACGCCCTCGACGAGATGGGGGTAAACCCCCTCGCCGAGCTCTCCATCCTGCTGGTCGACATCGACTACATGTCCGAGCTGAACCATCGCTGGATGGGCGGCGACGGCCCCACCGACGTGCTCGCCTTCCCCATGGACGAGGGCAGCGTCGACCACGGCCCGGGGGAGAGCAGCCCGGCCGGCGGTGAACCCGCCCTGCTCGGCGACATCGTGCTCTGCCCGGAGGTGGCGGCCAAGCAGGCGGCCACCGCCGGCCACTCGCCCGCCGACGAACTGCACCTGCTCACCGTGCACGGTGTGCTGCACCTGCTCGGCTACGACCACGCCGAGCCGGAGGAGGAGCGGGAGATGTTCGGTCTCCAGGCCCGACTGCTGGCCAGCTGGCGGTCGACCCGGTCGAAGTGATGACAACCATGGCGGCCGGCGTTCCCGCTGGCCTGCCCGATGTCCAGCTCATCGTCTTCGCGGCGGGGCTGGTGGTGCTCGCCGGCCTGATCGCGATGACCGAGGCGGCGCTGGCCGCCGTCTCCCCGGCCCGGGCCGCCGAGCTGGCCCGCGACGGGGCCCGCGGCGCGCGTACCCTCCAGACGGTCGCCGGTGACGTGGTCCGCCACCTCAACCTGCTGCTCCTGGTCCGGTTGCTGGCCGAGCTGACCGCAACCACGCTGGTCGCGCTGGTGGCGGTGGACAGCTTCGGTGCCGGCTGGCGGGCCGCCCTGGTCACCGCCGGGGCGATGACCGTGGTGAGCTTCGTGGTGGTCGGCGTGGCGCCGCGCACCATCGGCCGGCAGCACGCGTACGCGGTGGGGCGGACGGTCGCCCCGCTGGTGCGTTGGCTGGGCCGGGCGCTCAACCCACTGGCCTCGCTGCTGATCCTGATCGGCAACGCGGTCACTCCGGGCAAGGGCTTCCGGGAGGGGCCGTTCGCCAGCCAGGTGGAGCTGCGCGAGGTGCTCGACCTGGCGGAGCAGCGCGGCGTGGTGGAGCACGGCGAACGCCAGATGATCCACTCGGTCTTCGCCCTCGGCGACACCATCGCCCGCGAGGTGATGGTGCCGCGTACCGAGATGGTGTGGATCGAGGAGCGCAAGACGCTCAGCCAGGCGCTGGTGCTCTTCCTGCGCTCCGGCTTCTCCCGCATCCCGGTGATCGGCGAGAGCGTGGACGACGTGCTCGGGGTGCTCTACCTCAAGGACCTGATCCGGCGCACCCAGGGCGGTGACCCGCGCACCGCCCAGCTCCCGGTGTCGGAGCTGATGCGCCCGGCGACCTTCGTGCCGGAGTCGAAGCCGGTCGACGACCTGCTCTCCGAGATGCAGGCGGCCCGCAACCACCTGGTCATCGTGGTCGACGAGTACGGCGGCACCGGCGGCCTGGTCACCATCGAGGACATCCTGGAGGAGATCGTCGGCGAGATCACCGACGAGTACGATGTCGAGCGCCCGCCGGTCGAGCGCCTGGAGGACGGGTCCGTGCGGGTGGCCGCGCGGCTGCCCGTGGAGAATCTGGGCGAGCTGTTCGACACCGAGCTGCCCACCGACGAGGTGGAGACGGTCGGCGGCCTGCTCGCCCAGTCGCTGGGCCGGGTGCCGATTCCCGGTGCCGAGGCCGAGGTGGCCGGGCTCCGGCTGATCGCCGAGGGCACCACGGGTCGGCGCAACCGGATCGACACCGTGCTGGTGAGCCGGGTCGAGCCGACCGACGCACCCGACAGCGCGGGGCGCGGCGAGTCCGCCGAGTCCCGCGGCAACCACAACCGTTCCGAGGAGAGGCAACCCGCCGATGCCTGAGTCTTCCGCCGTGCCGGCCGCCCGGCCCACCCCGTCCGACCCGGCCAAGCTGAGCGCCGAGGACGGCAAGCTGGTCGTCCTGGCCCGGGGCGCGCGTGGCCGGGTCGGCGCCGTGGAGGGCGCGGCGGTCCGTGACCAGGACGGCCGGACGTACGCGGCGGCCAGCGTGGCGCTGCCGTCGCTGACGCTGACCGCGCTCCAGCTCGCGGTCGCCTCGGCGGTCGCCGCCGGCGCCGCCCGGCTGGAGGCCGCGGTGGTGGTGACCGAGGCCTCGACGCTGGACGGCGCGGGGCATGCCGCCGTGCGGGACCTCGCCGCCGACGCGCCGATCCACGTGGCCGCGCCGGACGGCACCGTCCTCGGTACGGTGATCGAGTGACCGGGCTGCGGGACCCGGAGGAGCCGCGCCCGTACCGGGCCGGTTTCGCCTGTTTTGTCGGGCGGCCGAACGCCGGCAAGTCGACGCTGACCAACGCGATCGTCGGCACCAAGATCGCGATCACCTCGAACAAGCCGCAGACGACCCGGCACGTCATCCGGGCGGTGCTGCACCGGCCGGACTCGCAGCTCGTCCTGGTCGATACCCCGGGTCTGCACCGGCCCCGGACGCTGCTCGGCGAGCGGCTGAACGACCTGGTGCGGGAGACCTGGAGCGAGGTCGACGTGATCGGCCTCTGCATCCCGGCGAACGAGCCGATCGGTCGGGGCGACCGGTTCATCACCGGCGAGCTGGCCAGCCTCAAGGCGACCGTGCTGGCCGTGGTCACCAAGACCGACCTGGTGGACAAGAAGCGGCTGGCCGAGCAGCTCCTCGCGGTGAGCGAGCTGGCCGACTTCGCCGACGTGGTGCCGGTGAGCGCGGTCTCCGGGCACCAGGTGGACACGCTGGCCGGCGTGATGACCGGCTACCTGCCCGAGTCGCCGCAGCTCTACCCGGACGACATGCTCACCGACGACCCCGAGCAGGTGCTGGTCGCCGAGCTGATCCGCGAGGCGGCTCTGGAGGGCGTCCGGGACGAGCTGCCGCACTCCATCGCCGTCGTGGTGGAGGAGATGATCCCGGAGGGCGGCAACCTCACCAAGATCTACGCCGACGTGTACGTCGAGCGGCCGAGTCAGAAGGCGATCGTGATCGGTCACCGGGGCAGCCGGCTCAAGGCGGTCGGCACCAACGCCCGCCGCCAGATCGAGGAGCTGCTCGGCACCCGGATCTATCTGGACCTGCACGTCCGGGTCGCCAAGGACTGGCAGCGCGACCCGAAGCAGCTGCGCAAACTCGGTTTCTGACCGCACGTCCGCACCGCCGGTCCCGGCTCCCGGGGCCGGCGGTGCGCGTTTTAGGGGGCCTAGCCGGGCTGGTCGCAATCGGCCGGCTTTATGGGAAGTTTCACTTTTGACCCCCGCCTGTTGCTCGTTTCGCCGCGGCCGGTCGGAGGGTAGGGGAACGTTGAACCCGCCCCCGGACATAGATGCAGGCTGATGCGAAACCGATACCTGGACCTGCTCCGCTTCCTGGCCATCGTCCGAGTCGTCGTCTATCACGTGACGGGCTACGCCGCGCTCGCGCTGGTGTTCCCGGCCATGTCGGTGATGTTCGCCCTCGCCGGTTCGCTGATGGCCGCCTCGCTGGACCGGACCGGCGTACCGGCCGTGCGGCGCCGGCTGCGTCGCCTGCTGCCGTCGCTCTGGGTGCTCGCCGCGGTCTTCGTGCCGGCCATGCTGCTCACCGGGCTGCCGCTCACCCCGAAGGTGCTGCTCTGGCTCTTCCCGGTCAGCGACCCGCCGGCCAACCACTGGGGCGGGCTGGCCCTGAGCCCGATCTGGTACCTACGGGACTACCTGTGGTTCGTGCTCGCCTCGCCGCTCGTCCTCTGGCTGTTCCGGCGAGCCCCGCTGCCCACCCTCCTCGCCCCGTACGCGCTGCTCGCGGCGATCGAGTTCGGCATCCTCGCGGACGCCCCGACCGTGCTGCGCGAGTTCGGCCTGTACTTCGGCGCCTGGCTGCTCGGCTTCGCCCACCACGACGGCCTGCTGCGCCGGATGCGCAACCGGGTGCTGGTGCCCACCGGGCTGGTCCTCGGCGCGGCCGGCCTGACCTGGATCTTCACCCACCCCGGCCCGCGCGGCTACGACCTCAACGACATCCACCTCGGCAACGCGCTCTGGTCGGCGGCGTTCATCCTGGTGGCGATCGGCCGGGCACCGGCCGAGGCGGCCTGGGTCGACCGCAACCGGGTGCTGAGCGGGGCGGTCACCCTGCTGAACCGGCGGGCGCTCACCATCTACCTGTGGCACATGCCGTTCGTGGTGGCGCTCACCCCGCTGGTCCACCTGGTCGGCTGGTCCCCGCGCGACCCGGTGGGCCTCGCCATCCGGGTGGTGCTGGTCTTCGCGCTGGTCGGCGTGGTCACCCTGCTGGTCGGCTGGGTGGAGGACGTGGCGGCCCGGCGTACCCCGGAACTGTTCCCCGGCCGGCCCCGGCGGACGGTGGCCGAGCGGGCGGCGGCCGCCCCGGCCAGCCCCGCGCCGGCCGGCGCGGAGTCCGAGCTGGTCGGCGCCGGCGCGGCAGCCGCCCGTCCCGCCGCCCCCCGCGTCCCCGCGCCACGTCCCGCGCTCGGCGAGCGCGTGACCCGAGGGGCCTGATGCACGGAAAGAGTGGCCATGGCGGAAGGATGGCCACTCTTTCCGTGAATTTGCGCGAATCTCGCGGGCGGGGCGGGTGGGTCAGCGTCGGGTGATGGTGACGTTGCCGCTGGTGGCGGTCACGTCCAGCAGCAGGGACGCGGTCGGGTCGTCGCTCACGCCGCCCAGGTCGGTGTCGCCGGACTCGGCGCTCGCCCGCACCCGGTACCGGTCGTCGGGCACGGTCAGGTTGATGTCGCCGCTGGTGGCGCGCAACCGGACCGGGGCCGGCTTGTCCAGCTCGACGGTGACGTTGCCCGAGGTGGCCTCCGCGTCCACCGCGCCGGCCAGCCGTCGCGCCTGGACGTCGCCGGAACTGGCCCGCAGCCGGACGGCTCCGGCGGCGTCGACCACCTCGATGTTGCCCGAGGTGGTCGCGGCGCGGACGTCGCCGCGCGCCCCGCTCACCCTGATGTCACCGGAGCTCAGGGTGAAGTCCACCGTGCCGACCTGGGTCAGCTCGACGTTGCCGGAGCTGCTCTCGCCGCGTACCGCCACGCCCTCGGGGGCGGTCACCTCATAGGAGACGCTGCACTGGGAGCCGCAGTCGGTGTCGAGGACCAGCTCGTCGCCGTTCATCTCGTACCGGGTGTCGGGCTGGGCGCCCTGGTAGCGGACCACCCGCTTGATTCGTACCTGCGGGGCGGTACCGGAGGCGTGGACCGTGATGTCGCCCGAGCCGCCGGGGCGCACGGTGATCCGGGTGATCTTCACGGCCTCGGTGTTGTCGTAGTCGAGCCGGCGGAACGACAGGGTGTCACACCCGGCGAGGAGGATCAGGGTGGTGGCCGCGCCGACGGCGACGGCGGTCCGGTGTGCAGCCTTGGGGTGTGCAGCCATGGTGAGCACCGTAGGGCCGGGCGGCCCGATCACACATCGGGGTTTGTCCGCCCGTGCACCCCGAACCGACCCTGAGATCGCACCCCGAGGGAGAATGGCCCGATGGCCGGGTACCGCCGACAGCTCTACCGCGACGACGCGGTGGTGCTGCGCGTGCAGAAGCTGGGCGAGTCCGACCGGATCATCACCCTGCTCACCCGCCGGCACGGCCGGCTGCGCGCGGTGGCCCGCGGTGTCCGGCGCACCACCAGCAGGTTCGGCGCCCGGCTGGAGCCGTTCGGGCACGTCGACCTCCAGCTCGCCGGGGACCCGAAGGGCAACCAGGGCAGCTCGCTGCACACCATCAGCCAGGTCGAGGGCATCGACCTGTACGGCAAGCGATTCCTCGGCGACTATCCCCGCTACACGGCGGCCAGCGCCATCGCCGAGACCGCGGAACGGCTCACCCCGGTCGAGCGCGAGCCGTCGACGCGGCTGTTCCAGCTCACCCTCGGCGCGCTGCGCGCGCTGGCCCGCGGCGAGCACGCCACCACGCTGGTGCTCGACGCGTACCTGCTGCGCGGGATGGCGTTCGCCGGCTGGGCGCCGGCGCTGACCGCCTGCGCGGTCTGCGGCACCCCCGGGAAGCACCGGGCGTTCTCCGTGCCGGCCGGGGGTGTGGTCTGCCCGGACTGCCGCCCGCCCGGCGCCGCCCATCCCGCCCCGGCGACCGTCGACCTGATGTCCGCGCTGACCACCGGCGACTGGGCGTTGGCCGACGCCACCGAGACCGGCGTACGCCGGGAGTGCAGCGGCCTGGTCGCGGCGCACCTCCAGTGGCACCTGGAGCGCGCGCTACGCTCGCTGCCGCTGGTCGACCGGGGTGCCCCGGCGTCCGGCGCGGTCCCGCCGCCCGGCGGCGCGGGGCCGGGTGTGGTCCCGCCGCGCGCCGGCGAAGGGCCCGCCGCCGCTGGTGTGAACAGGGAGAGGACCGAGTGATCCGATCGAAGAGGGCCGTCCGGCGTGAGCCGGTGCCACCGACTCCGCACCCGTCGGGTGCCCGGCCGCCGGCCCTGCCGGCCGACGCGCTGCCGAAGCACATCGCCGTGGTCATGGACGGCAACGGCCGCTGGGCCAAGGAGCGCGGCCTGCCCCGCACCAAAGGTCACGAGCAGGGCGAGCACAGCCTCTTCGACACCGTCGAGGGCGCGATCGAGCTGGGCATCCCCTACCTGTCGGCGTACGCCTTCTCCACCGAGAACTGGCGGCGCTCGCCGGACGAGGTCCGCTTCCTGATGGGCTTCAACCGGGACGTCATCCGTCGCCGCCGGGACCAGCTCGTCGACCTGGGCGTCCGGGTGGTCTGGTCCGGCCGGGCCGGGCGGCTCTGGAAGAGCGTGATCTCCGAGCTGCAGACCGCTGAGGAGATGTCCCGGGGCAACTCGACGCTGACCCTGCAGTTCTGCGTCAACTACGGCGGCCAGGCGGAGATCGCCGACGCCGCCGCCGCGATCGCCCGCGACGTGGCCGCCGGCAAGCTCGACCCGGGCAAGGTCAGCGAGAAGACCATCTCGAACTACCTCTACCACCCGGAGGTCCCCGAGGTGGACCTCTTCCTGCGCCCCTCCGGCGAGCAGCGCACCTCCAACTTCCTGCTCTGGCAGAGCGCGTACGCCGAACTGATCTTCCTCGACACCCTCTGGCCGGACTTCGACCGCCGTCACCTCTGGTACGCCTGCGAGCTCTACGCCCAGCGGGACCGCCGCTTCGGCGGTGCGCTACCCAACCCGGTGGCCCCGGGAGTCTGAGGTCACGCTTATCGACGTGACGCGCTGGGTACCAGTACGGACAGCAGCCGATCACGGAGGTGAACCCACATGATTCAGAAGCGGATCGCGCAGTGGGCGGTCATGGCGGTCGCCGTGCCGCTGGCGGCGGCCGGTGCGCGCCGGCTCAGCCACTCCCTGGAGGCTCGTCGCGGCCCGACCGGGGTGAGCCGCCTGCTCGCCAAGGGCGCCGACATGCTCCGGCCGCAGAAGGCCAAGCGTCGTCGGTTCTGGTGACGTCGACGGTCCGCCGCAGCGTTGCGGCGGACCGTACCCGCGGGCGCCCCGCATCCGGCTTTCCGGCCGGGAGCGGGGCGCCCGCGCGTACGATCGGCGCAGGGCGCGCCGCCCGGACGTGCCCGCCACGGGGGTGGGGATGCGGGATCTCCGGTACAAGATGATCATGGCGCTGAACGCGGCCGACCTCGGCAGCCCGATCTGCGAGCAGGTCGCCGAGATCTGCGCCGAGATCGCCGAGCAGCACTGCGCCGAGTTCGGGCACGTGCCGAGCGTGCGTTCCGGCGAGATCGCCGAGCTGGCGGGCACCGGCGAGCCGGCGCTGACCTGGGCGCCCACCGAAACCGGGCAGCGTGCCTGGTGACCGCGGCAGTGGTACCCACGCCCTCGGTGGACGTCCGGACGGCCGACAGCCGGTTCAAGACCCGACTGTCCTGGCTCGATTCGAAGCACTCGTTCTCGTTCTCCCGGCACTACGACCCGGCCAACACTCATCACGGACTGCTGCTGGTCAACAATGACGACGTGGTGCGCCCGGGCACCGGCTTCGAGACCCACCCGCACCAGGACATGGAGATCGTGACCTGGGTGCTGCGCGGCTCGCTGGTGCACCAGGACTCCACCGGCCACTCCGGCGTGATCTATCCGGGGCTGGCCCAGCGGATGAGCGCCGGCACCGGCATCCTGCACTCGGAGAAGAACGACTCCTGGCGGCTGGAGGGTCAGGCCCCGCACCGGGACCCCGTCCACTTCGTCCAGATGTGGGTCGTCCCCGACACCGAGGGCGTCGACCCCGGCTACGAGCAGCTGGAGATCGGCGACGAACTGCTCCGCGGCGGCCTGATCCCGGTCGCCTCCGGCATGGACCGGTACGACGGCGCGTCCGCGATCCGGATCCGGAACCGGTACGCCACCCTGCATGCCGCGCGGCTCAGCCCGGGCGACGAGGTGGCCCTCCCGGACGCGCCCTTCCTGCACCTGTACGTGCCGGCCGGCGCGGTGACGCTGGAGGGCAGCGGACGGCTCGCCGAGGGTGACGCCGCCCGGATCACGATGACCGGCGGCCAGCGGGTGGCCGCCACCGAGCCGGCGGAGATCCTGGTCTGGGAGATGCACGCCACCCTCGCCTGAGGGTCAGGCCTCCACTTCGGAGCGGTCCCCGGCCCAGCGGGTGTGGAACGAGCCCTCCCGGTCCACCCGGTGGTAGGTGTGCGCCCCGAAGTTGTCCCGCAGGCCCTGGATCAGCGCGGCCGGCAGCCGCTCGGCGCGCAGGCCGTCGAAGTAGGCCAGCGACGACGAGAAGGCCGGCGTCGGCACGCCCGCCCGGGCCGCGTCGGCCACCACCCGCCGCCAGCCCGGCACCCCGGCGTCGACCCGGTCGGCGAACCACGGGGCCACCAGCAGCGTGGCCAGCTCCGGCTCGGCGTCGTACGCCTCCCGGATCCGGTCCAGGAAGCGGGCCCGGATGATGCAGCCGCCCCGCCAGATGGTGGCCGTGCCGCCCAGGTCGATGCCCCAGTCGTACTCCCGGCTGCCGGCGCGGATGTGGTCGAAGCCCTGCGCGTACGCGACGATCTTGCTGGCCAGCAGCGCGCGCCGGACGTCCTCGACGAACGTCTCCCGGTCGTCCACCTGCCACTTCTCGCCGGCGTCGGGGAAGGCGCGGCGGGCGGCGGCCCGCTGGTCGGCGTGCCCGGACAGCGACCGCGCGAAGGTGGCCTCGGCGATGCCGGTGATCGGGATGCCCAGGTCGAGCGCGCTCTGCACGGTCCACCGGCCGGTGCCCTTCTGCTCGGCCTGGTCGAGCACGACGTCGACGAAGGGCCGGCTGGTCGCCGCGTCGGTGTGCGCCAGCACGTCGGCGGTGATCTCGATGAGGAAGGACTCCAGCTCGCCGCCGTTCCACTCCCGGAAGATCTCCGCGAGCTCCGCCGGGCTCGCCGACAGCCCGGCCCGAAGCAGGTCGTACGCCTCGGCGATGAGCTGCATGTCGGCGTACTCGATGCCGTTGTGGACCATCTTCACGAAGTGGCCGGCGCCGTCCGGGCCGATGTGCCGGCAGCACGGGACGCCGTCCACCTGGGCGGCGATCTTCTCGAAGATCGGGCCGAGCTTCCGGTAGGACTCGGCCGAGCCGCCCGGCATGATGCTCGGGCCGTGCAGCGCGCCCTCCTCGCCGCCGGAGACGCCGGTGCCGACGAAGTGCAGCCCGTGCCCGCGCAGCGCCTCCTCCCGGCGGCGGGTGTCGGCGAAGTGCGCGTTGCCGCAGTCGACCACGATGTCCCCCGCCTCGAGCAGGGGGACCAGTTCGTCGATCACCGCGTCCGTGGGGGCGCCCGCCTTCACCATGACGATCACCGCGCGGGGCCGCTCCAGCGAGGCGACGAAGTCCGCGAGGGACTCCGACGGCACGAAGGTGCCCTCGTCGCCGTGCTCGGCCATCAGGCGGCGGGTGCGTTCGGGCGAGCGGTTGTGCAGCGCCACGGCGAAGCCGTTGCGGGCCAGGTTCCGGGCCAGGTTGCGGCCCATCACCGCCAGCCCGGTGACCCCGATCTGCGCCGTCGCCTGCTGTGCCATGCGTACCGCCACCTCTCCTCGGGCTGCCCGTGCTGCGACCGTATCGCGGCCGGTGCGGGTCCGGGCCGGGACGTCGACGCCGGGTGAGGGCGCGGTGGCGGGGTGTCCTCAGCCCTCCGCGAGGCGGGCCTCGACGTGGGCGACCTTCGCGGTCATCGCGTCGGTGACCCCGGGACGGAGGTCGGCCTTCAGCACCAGGCTGACCCGGGGCGCCTGCGCGGCGACCGCGTCCACGGCCCGCTTCACCACCGCCATCACCTCGTCCCACTCGCCCTCGACGGTGGTGAACATGGCGTCGGTCCGGTTGGGCAGGCCGGACTCGCGGACCACCCGGACGGCGTCGGCGACCAGGTCGCCCACGGACTCACCCACGCCGAGCGGGGTGATCGAGAACGCGATCAGCATGCCGCCGATCGTGCCAGTAAATCGGCTGCGGGGGGCGCCGGCGGTGGGTTAGCGTGGCGGCATGCGTAACTGACGCCCCTCTTTCGAGCTGGTCCGCCGCCCGCAGCGCCGCGGACCCGTCCTGCTCCGGGCGTCCGCATCCTTCCCGCCGCGTCGGTCGCGGCGTCTTCCTGGTCGGACCGCCCGGAGCTCGCCCGCTCGCCGCGCCGCGCCCGGCGCCCGACAGTCAGGAGGTACGCGGTATGCCCGCCAAGCGCAGTCCGAAGAAGTCCCGCAAGCCGTCGCCGTCCCTGGTGGACGTGACCCCGACGGATCTCGACGCCCTCACCGTGGCACCGGCGGTGCCGGTGGCCCTGCCGGACCGGGCGGACAGCCCACCCCCGCCGAAGGCCGGCCCGCCGGCCGGCCGTGACGCCCGCCTCGCCGGGCGCAGCCAGCGCGCCGGCCAGACCCGGTTCTACGCCTTCCGGCGCAGCTGAGGTCGCCGCTGTCGGGGGTGTCGCGGCCCGATCGACGCCGCGGCACCCCCCGATCCGGCTCAGCCGATCAGGGGGCGGAAGGTGCCCAGCACGACGCTGACCGTCAGCGCCGCCCCGGCCAGCACCACCGCACCGGCGACCAGCAGCCCGTCCGCCCGGTCGAAGCGCTGCCGGCGGGCGACCGTACGCGGAGTGCCGGCGTCGAAGCCACGGGCGTCCATCGCCACGGCCAGCCGGGTGCCCCGCCGGATCGCCCCGACCAGCAGGGCGAACGCCGTGGAGACGAAGAGTCGCAGCCGGGCCACCGGGTTGCCGCCGGCGTCCACGCCCCGGGCCCGGCGGGCCATGCTGATCATCCGCCACTCCTGTTCGAGGAGCGGCACCAGCCGGAACGCGGCCAGCGCGCCGATGGCGAACCGGGCCGGCGCCTTCGCGTTCTGGATCAGCGCGTCGGCCAGGTCGGTGGCGTCGGTGGTGGCGAAGACGATGATCCCGGGCAGCGCCACCGCGAGCATGCGCAGCACCAGGCCCAGTGCGGTGACCAGCACCCCCTGGGTGACCAGGACCGGGCCGGCCTCGACCAGCACCGGGCCGGACCGGTCGGCGGCGAAGAGCACCAGGGTGACCAGGATGCCGCCGGCGCTGGCCAGCAACGGCCAGGCCCGCCGGGCCAGCACCCGGTAGCGGATGCCGAACAGCGGCAGCACCGCCAGCTCGACCGCGATGGCGATCGCCGGGGCCACCGGGTCCAGGGTGGCGATCAGGAGGAACGAGAAGAGCAGCGCGGCGGCCAGCTTCGCCACCGGGTTGCGCCGGGCCAGCGGCGCGCCGGGCACGGCCACCGGTTCGACGCCGATCACTGGTGACCCCCGGTGCGCGGCAGGGTGACCGTGCGGTCGGCGAGCGCCGCGACGAAGTCCGGGTCGTGGGTGACCGCGACGACGGCGTGGCCGGCGTCGCGCAGCTCGGCGAAGAGATCGACCAGCTCCCGCCAGGTCCGCCGGTCCTGGCCGAAGGTCGGCTCGTCGCAGATCAGCAGGCGGGGAGCGGTGGCCAGGGCGGTCGCCACGCTCAGCCGCCGCGCCTCGCCGCCGGAGAGGGTGTACGGGTTGGCCCCGGCCAGCCGGGCCAGGCCGAGCCGCTCCAGCAGGCCGTCGACGGTGGCGCGGACCACCGGTTCGGGCTGTCCGGTCCGGCGCGGCCCGAGTGCCAGTTCGTCGTGGACGGTGCCGGTGACGAACTGGTGCTCCGGGTCCTGGAAGACCGAGCCGATCCGCCGGGCCAGGGCGGGTGCCCGCCAGCGGTGCGGGGGCGTACGCGCATCCCGGCCGGCCAGCGTCCCGGTGGCGGTGACCGTGCCGGTGCCGGGGCGGAGCAGGCCACCGAGGAGCAGGGCCAGGGTGGACTTGCCGGCGCCGTTCGGGCCGAGGACGGCGAGCGCCTCGCCGGCGCGTACCTGAAGGTCGGTGGGGGCCAGCCGGGGCGGCAGGCCGAGCCGGTCGGCGGTGAGCAACCGGTCGCCGGGCGTCCCGGTGGCGTGCCGGGGTAGCACGGTGCGGCCCGGTACCCAGACGCCGGCCGCGGCGAGCGCGTCGCCGTGCGCGGCGAAGACCGCGTCGGGCGGACCGTCGGCCCGCACCCCGCCGCCGGCTTCCAGCACGACCACCCGGTCCACCAGCGGCAACGCCTCGGCCACCCGGTGCTCCACCAGGATCAGCGTGGTGTCGGCGTCGAGGGCGTCCGCGACGGCCCGGCGGACCAGCGTGGCGCCGGCCGGGTCGAGGTTGGCGGTGGGCTCGTCGAGCAGCAGCAGCCCCGGGCGCAGGGCGAGCGCCCCGGCCAGGGCGAGCCGCTGCTGCTCGCCGCCGGAGAGGGCCGCGGTGGGCCGGTCCCGGTGGTACGGGAAGCCGACCCGGCGCAGCGCCTCGTCCACCCGGGGCCAGATCTCCTCGGCGGGTACGCCCCGGTTCTCCAGCCCGAACGCGACGTCGTCGCCGCAGCGGGCCATCACCAGCTGGGTCTCCGGGTCCTGGAAGACGATGCCGACCCGCTCCCGGGCCTTGCGCGGGTCGAGTCCGTCGATCTCGGCGATGCCCTCCTGCTCGCCGGAGTCCTCCGGCAGCAGTCCGGCGAGCGTCGCCAGCAGGGTGCTCTTGCCGGCCCCGGAGGGCCCGAGCAGCAGCACCCGCTCCCCCCGGTCGATGCGCAGGTCCACCCCACGCACCGCCCACTCTTTCCGCCCGGCGTGCCGCCACCCGAACCCCCGCAACTGCACCGCGCTCACCGCGCCACCCCCTCCCCTCCGATGATCATGAAGTTGGCGGCAGTTTCAGAGATCCACATCGCCGTCAACTTCATGATCAACACGATGAGGGTGGGGGCGTCAGACCGTGGCGCGGTCGCGGCCGGCGGGGAAGCGGTCCAGGACGCCGGTGTTGGCCAGGGCACGGGTGAGGTAGACGCTGCCCAGGCCGGCGATGACCGTGGCGCTGACGACGGTCAGCAGGGCGTACGGGATGCGGTAGCTGACCAGGTCGGTGGCCTTGTTCCAGTACACGAAGTCGAAGATCGCCGCGGTCAGGCCGGTCAGCGCGCCGGCCAGCAGGGCGGCCGGCAGCCGGTACGAGCGGTAGCGGAACGCGGCGAAGGCCAGCTCCGCGCCGACGCCCTGCATCAGCCCCTGGACGATGACGATGCCGCCCCACTGGCTGCCGAGCAGCGCGGAGACGATCGCCGCCACCAGCTCGCAGTAGAGCGAGGCGCCGGGCTTGCGGATGACCAGGCCGCCGAGGACGGCCGGCACCAGCCAGACGCCGTAGATGAGGGTCTGCGCCGGCGGGAAGAAGGCGAAGGCGGCGTCGGTGGCGCCCCAGACCAGGCCCCAGGCCCAGAAGATGACGCCGAAGGCGACCGCGATCACCGAGGCGACCACGATGTCGATGGTGCGCCAGCGGTTGTTGTTGTCCATTGGTGAGCTCCCAGTTCTCAAGGGGGAACCAGGAGAAGACGCACGCCGCGTCCGGATCACCGGACGGCGGCGCGGCTGGAGGTCGACCGAACTCCCTGCGCTGGCATTACCCAGATCAGGTACCGAGGGTCTGCGGGCACCGGCCCGCACTCTCAGCGCTGTGCGCTCCCCTGTCGGATATGAAGTTGTCTCGACGCAGACGCTAGCACCGACCCCCGTCCGCGGCCCAGCAGGGCGATCGCCGACGGGCCCGGTGGGTAGGGTGGCGATCATGCGGGTCGACGCGCGAGGTCTGACGTTCGAGGTACGCACCGGTGGCCCGGAGGGCGCCGAACCCGTCCTGCTGCTGCACGGCTTCCCCCAGCACGGCGGTGAGTGGGACGACGTGGTGCCCGCGCTGCACGCCGCCGGGCTGCGCACGTACGCGCTGGACCAGCGGGGCTACTCGCCGGGCGCGCGGCCGACGGCGGTCGAGGCGTACCGGATCCCGGAGCTGGTGGCGGACGTGGCCGCCGTGCTCGACGCGCTCGGGGTGACCTCCGCCCACCTGGTCGGGCACGACTGGGGCGCGATCGTGGCGTGGGGCCTCGCGGCGGCCCACCCGGAGCGGGTCCGGACGCTGACCGCGGTCTCGGTGCCGCACCCGGCGGCGATGGGCCACGCGCTCGCCACCGACCCGCGGCAGAAGGCCCGCTCGTCCTACATCGCGCTGTTCCGCAAGCCGGGCAAGGCGGAGAAGGTGCTGCTGGCGCTGCGCGCCGCCGCCCTGCGCCGGATGCTCGGCGGGGTGGGCGACGCCGCGCGGGTGGCCCGGTACGCCGACCCGATGCGCGAGCCGGGCACGCTGACCGCCGCGCTGAACTGGTACCGGGCCATGTCGGGGTCGGACATGAAGGCCGTCGGGCCGGTGGCCGTGCCGACCACGTTCGTCTGGAGCGACCGGGACATCGCGATCGGCCGGACCGCCGCCGAGGCGTGTGCCACCCACGTGGTCGGCGACTACCGCTTCGTCGAGCTCAGCGGCGTCACCCACTGGATTCCCGACGAGGCGCCCGGCCCGCTGGCCGAGGCGATCCTCGCCCGGGTGGGCGGGTGATCGCGACGTCCGGGCCACCCCGGCCGCACACCCGCGCGTCGCTCGCCGCCCAGCTCCGCGCCCTCGGCGTACGCCCCGGCGGGACCGTCCTGATGCACGCCGCGCTGCGCCCGCTCGGCTTCGTCTGCGGCGGCCCGCAGGCCGTGGTGCTCGCCCTGCGCGACGTGCTCGGTCCGGACGGGACGATCGTGGTGCCCACCCACACGCCGGAGAACAGCGACCCGGCGGCCTGGCGCAACCCGCCGGTGCCGGCGGACTGGTGGCCGGTGATCCGGTCGGAGATGCCCGGCTTCGACCCGGCGATCACGCCGAGCCGGTTCATGGGCGCCCTGGCGGAGCTGGTCCGCACCTGGCCGGGCGCCCGGCGCAGCGACCACCCGGAGGTCTCCTTCGCCGCACTCGGCCCGGCCGCCGAGCGGATCGTCGCCGGCCACGCGCTCGCCGACAGGCTCGGCGAGCGCTCACCGCTGGCCCGGCTCCACGACCTCGACGGCGACGTGCTGCTGCTCGGCGTGGACCACGGTTCCAACACCTCGCTGCACCTGGCCGAGTACCGCCAGCCCACCCCGCCCCGGCAGCGCTGCGGCGCGGCCGTGCTGACGCCCGACGGCGACCGGGAGTGGGTGTGGTGGGAGGACATCGTCCTCGACGAGAGCGACTTCGCCCGGCTCGGCGTCGACCTGGAGGCGACCGGCGCGGTGCGGCTCGGGCCGGTCGGTGCCGGCACGGGCCGGTTGATGAGGCAGCGGGCGGCGGTCGACTTCGCGGTGGACTGGCTGGCCCGGAACCGACGGACGGAGCAAGCATGACAGTGAGCGCCGAGGCGTACCTGGCGGTGGTGACCGAGACGATCGGTCGGGTGGCCGCCGGGCAGCGGGACAACGTGGGCCGGGCGGCGGACCTGATCGCCGAGTCGCTGCGCGCCGACGGCGTCGTCCACGCGTTCGGCACCGGGCACTCGGAGGCGCTGGCCATGGAGATCGCCGGCCGGGCCGGCGGGCTGGTCCCGACCAACCGGATCGCCCTGCGCGACCTGGTCCTGCACGGGGGTGAGCCGGCCGACGTGCTCGGCCCCAAGCTGGAACGCGAGCCCGCCGTGGCGCGCCGCCTCTACGAACTGGCCCCGGTCCGGCCGCAGGACGTCTTCGTGCTCGCCTCCAACTCCGGTGTCAACGGGGCGATGGTGGAGTTCGCGTCGATCGTCAAGGAGCGGGGGCACGCCCTGGTCGCGATCACCTCGGCGGCGCACTCCGCCCGGATGACCTCGCGCCACCCGTCCGGGCGCAAGCTCGCCGACTTCGCCGACGTGGTGCTCGACAACGGCGCCCCGTACGGCGACGCCACCCTGCCGCTCCCCGGCGGGGGCGCGGTCGGTGCCGTCTCCTCGATCACGGCCGCGCTGCTCGCGCAGCAGATCGTGGCGGAGGTGGTGGCCCGGCTGCTGGCGGCGGGGGAGCGGCCCCCGGTCTACCTGTCGGCCAACATCGCCGGCGGCGACGAGCACAACGCCGAGCTGGAGGCCCGGTACGCCGGCCGGATCCGCCGGGGGGCGTGAGCGCGAGGAGTGAGCCGGGTCTGCGAGCCCCGCAGTCGCGAACGAGGGGCGGCACGGTGAACCGGTTTCCCGCGAGTCCGGGGCGGGCAGAAGCGTTGTTGCCGGCGGGGTGGTCCCTGCCGGCAGTAGCGTCTTCCCCGGAGGTGGTGGGTGGCCAAGGAGACCGAGAAGCAGCGCTGGCAGCGCAACTTCGCCGACCTGCTCCAGGAGCTGCGGGTGGCGCAGACCGGCGTGCAGATCCTCTTCGCGTTCCTGCTCACCCTGCCGTTCAGCAACGGTTTCACCCGGGCGACGCCCTTCCAGAAGGACGTCTACATCATCGCGTTGCTGTCCGCCGCCGCGGCGGCCGCGATGATCATCTCGCCGGTCGCCTTCCATCGGGCGCTGTTCCGGCAGGGCCGCAAGCCGGAGCTGGTCCGCTTCTCCCACCACATGGCCACCGGCGGGCTGGCGTTCATGCTGATCTCGATGGTCAGCGCGGTCCTGCTCATCACCGACTTCGTGCTCAGCCGGCCGATCGCCGTGGTGCTCTCCGCGATCACCGCGGTCTGGTTCCTGGCCTTGTGGCTGGTCCTGCCGTTCGCCCGGCGCAACTGGGGCGAGGACGACATCGACGACGAGGACGACGACCCGGTGGTGCTGCCCGGCGACTGACCTGCGCCGGTCCCGCCAAATCGGACGTGCGGCAACGCTACCGCTGGGTAACACCCGGGAGTAACGTCGATGTCGTCGAGCACGTCGACGCAGCCGGACCGAGGTCCCCAGGAGGCAGCCGTGACCACGACGCAGAACAGCCGGCCCGACCCCGGGAACGCGCCCGGAGCGGGCGGCCCCACCGGTCGGGTGGCCCCAATCGACGACGCCGAGCCGCCGGCCGGCACCGCCGCCGCCATCGACGCGGCGGGCGGGGCCGGGCCGCTGCCCACGGAGGCCGGCCAGGTGTCCGAGAAGGAGGCCCGCCAGGTCGCCGAGGCGGCCCGCGAGGCGGCCTGGGACCGGCCCAGCTTCGGCAAGGAACTCTTCCTCGGCCGGTTCCGGCTGGACCTGATCAACCCGTGGCCGCGGTCCGACCCCGCCGACGTCGTCCGGGCCGAGGAGTTCCTCGGCGCGTTGGGGGCGTACCTGGATGCCGACGTGGACGGCGCGGCCATCGAGCGCGACGCGCACGTCCCCGACGAGGTGTTCCACGGGTTGGCCCGGCTCGGCGCGTTCGGCATGAAGATCGACCGCAAGTACGGCGGCCTCGGGCTGAGCAATCTGCACTACTGCCGGGCACTGATGCGGGCCGGCTCGGTCAACCCGGCGATCGGCGCGCTGCTCTCCGCGCACCAGTCGATCGGCGTGCCGCAGCCGCTGAAGATGTTCGGCACGCCGGAGCAGAAGCAGCGCTTCCTGCCCCGACTGGCCGCCGGCGAGGTCTCCGCGTTCCTGCTCACCGAGCCCGACGTCGGCTCCGACCCGGCCCGGCTCGCCACCATCGCCGAGCCCACCCCGGACGGCACCGGCTACACGCTCAACGGGGTGAAACTCTGGGCCACCAACGGCACGGTCGCCACCCTGCTGGTGGTGATGGCCCGGGTGCCGGCCGCCGAGGGGCGGCGCGGCGGCATCACCGCCTTCGTGGTGGAGGGCGACAGCCAGGGCATCACCGTGGAGCGGCGCAACGCCTTCGTCGGCCTGCGCGGCCTGGAGAACAGCCTCACCCGGTTCCACGACGTCTTCGTGCCCACGGAGAACGTGATCGGCGGCGAGGGGAAGGGTCTGAAGATCGCCCTGACCACGCTGAACACCGGGCGGCTCTCGCTGCCGGCCATGTGCGTCGGCGCCGGCAAGTGGTCGCTCAACGTGGCCCGGGAGTGGGCCGCCGACCGGGTCCAGTGGGGACGGCCGGTCGGCGAGCACGAGGCGGTCGCCAAGAAGTTGGCCTTCATCGCCGCCACCACGTACGGCATGGAGAGCATGCTCGACCTCTCCTGCCTGCTCGCCGACGACGACCGCAACGACATCCGGATCGAGGCCGCGCTGGTGAAGCTCTACGCCAGCGAGATGGCCTGGAAGATCGCCGACGAGCTGATCCAGATCCGGGGCGGGCGGGGCTACGAGACCGCCGAGTCCCTGGCGGCCCGGGGTGAGCGGCCGGCCGCCGCCGAGCAGATCCTGCGCGACCTGCGGATCAACCGGATCTTCGAGGGGTCCACCGAGATCATGCACCTGCTGATCGCCCGGGAGGCGGTCGACGCGCACCTCTCGGTGGCCGGCGACATCATCGACCCGGACGCCGGGCTGGGCCGCAAGGCCAGGGCGGGCGCCCGGGCCGGCGTGTTCTACGCGAAGTGGCTCCCCACGCTCGCCGTCGGCAAGGGCCAGGCACCCCGGGCGTACGCCGAGTTCGGGCCGCTCGCCGGCCACCTGCGGCACGTCGAGCGGACCTCCCGCAAGCTGGCCCGGTCGACCTTCTACGCGATGTCCCGCTGGCAGGGAAAGATGGAGCGCAAGCAGGCGTTCCTCGGCCGGGTGGTGGACATCGGCGCGGAGCTGTTCGCGATGTCCGCGGTCTGCGTACGAGCGGTCGCCGAACGGGCCGAGCACCCGGAGAACCTGGAGCTGGCCGACCTGTTCTGCCGGCAGGCCCGGCTCCGGATCGACGAGCTGTTCACCGGGCTCTGGTCCAACACCGACTCGCTCGACGTGGCGGCGGCGAAGCGGATCCTCGCCGGCCGGTACGCCGCCTTGGAGGAGGGCGTGGCCACCCCGCCGGCGGGCCAGCCGTGGGTGGCCCGCTGGCAGCCCGGCCCGTCCACGGCCGAGGACGTCCGCCGTCGGATCCCACCGGCTGGCTGACGCCGCGCGTTCGCGACGGCGTGCGGCATGGGGAGGGGGTGTCAGCGGCTCACGATCGCCCAGGCGATCACGCCGGCCAGGATGAGCCCGTTCAGCCCGGCCAGCACCAGGTACGCGGCCGGCGGGATCTTGCGGCCCTTGCGGACGAAGCTCACCAGGACGCCCGCGTAGATCAGCAGCAGGACCGCGACGACGATCAGGAAGTACAGCACCGCCACACCTTAGCGGCCCGCCCTCAGGCCGAGTCTGCGCAGCTCCAGTGCGGCGAGCGCGTCGACGGTCGCGTCGTCGCCGCGCCGCCACGCCTCCGCCACGTCCGGGGCGATTCGGGTCAGCCGGCCGAGCGGCTGCCCAGCCAGCGCGCGCAGGGCCAGCAGGTCCCGCCCGGCGGGGGCGGCGGCCAGGGCCTTCGCCGCGCCGGCCCGGCGCATCCAGCGCACCCGCAGCGGCAGCCAGCCGAAGAGCACCAGGCCGAGCGGGAAGACCAGCACCGCGATGCTCAGCCCGAGGGCCAGCTGACCGACCAGCTCCTGCTGGTCGCGGCCCGCCTCGGCGACCGCCCGGGCCGCGTCGGCGGCGTTGGTGAAAGGGGCGGTCAGCTCGTCGCCGACCAGCGGCACCCGGCCGACCTTGCCGCCGGCCTCGGCGAGGTTGTCGGCGAGGCCGGCGCCCGCTCCCTCCAGCTTCTGTCCGGGTACGGCGAGCTTTTCGATCAGGTCGTGCAGCCAGAGCGCGAAGCGGATCGCCGCGTAGACCCAGACGACCACGAGCAGATCGGTGAGGAGCTGACGGAGGGCGGTCGGAAAACGATCAGCGTAGATCTTCACGCCGGACAGCGTGCCACGGTCCGGCCGCGGTGGCACGGTGAGGATGCTCAGCGGGCGCAGGCCGGGCAGCTGCCGAAGATCTCCAGGGTGTGGCTGACCTGGGCGTACCCGTGCTCGGCGGCGACCCGGTCGGCCCAGCTCTCCACCGCCGGTCCGGCGACCTCCACGGTCCGCCCGCAGTCCCGGCAGACCAGGTGGTGGTGATGGCCCTCGCTGCACCGCCGGTAGAGATGCTCCCCGCCGGGCGGGCGCATCACGTCGATCTCGCCGGCGTCGGCGAGCCCCTGCAACGTCCGGTAGACGGTGGTCAGGCCGACCCGGTCGCCGCGCTGGCGCAGCATGGCGTGCAGGTCCTGCGCGCTGTGGAAGCCCTCCACCTCGGCCAGCAGCGCGCTCACCGCCGTCCGCTGCCGCGTGTTCCGCTGCGCCGCCTCGGTCATGAGGGCCCCTCCCCGGCGTGGCTGACCGCGTCCGCGACGATGTGCGCGACGTGCTCGTCCACCAGGGCGTACGCGATCTCGCGCCCGCGCCGGGAGCCCCGGACCACGCCCGCGCCGCGCAGCACCCGCAGGTGCTGGGAGACCAGCGGCTGCGGGGCGCCGAGCTTCTCCACCAGCTCGTGCACGCAGCGCTCGCCCGCGGCCAACTCGCTGACGATGGCCAGTCGGATGGGCGCCGACAGCGCGCGCAGGAGGTCGCCTGCGCCCTCGAAGGCGTCGTACCCGTTCGCGGCGGTCACCCCGTAACGGTAACCAATGCCAGCAGAACCGGGCCGGGGGCGGTTCACCGGAGGGCGACCTCGTGCTCCGGCGGGTCGGCGACCGGCTCGACCGCCGGCCCGGCGGCCGGGCGGGACCGCCGGCGCAGCGCCCGCCAGCCGGCGGCGGCCAGCGCGACCACCAGGAACGAGGCGATGGCCAGCAGCACCACCGAGGCACCGGGCGCGGTGTCGGCGGTGGCCGCCACGACGACGCCCGCGCCGGCGGCGAAGAGGCCCAGCGCCATCGCCGCCGCCATGGTGCCCCGGAAGCCCCGGGTCACCTGTTGCGCGGTCGCCACCGGCACCACCATCAGCGCGCTGATCAGCAGTACCCCGACGGCCCGCATGGCGATGGTCACGGTCACCGCGGTGGTCACCGCGAGCAGCAGGTTGAGTGCCCGGACCGGCAGGCCGGAGACCCGGGCGTACTCCTCGTCGTGGCAGACCGCGAAGAGCGCCGGGCGCAGCGCCAGCATGACCACCAGGATCGCCACGCCGAGCACCAGGATGGTGGTCAGGTCACCCACCGACGTCGTGGTCAGCGACCCGAAGAGGTACGAGTTGAGCGACGCGCTGCTGGCGTCGGAGAGCCCCACCAGCATCACGCCGCCGGCGATGCCCCCGTAGAACAGCAGTGCCAGGGCCAGGTCGCCGGAGGTGCGCCCGCGGGAGCGGACCACCTCGATGACGACCGCGCCGAGCGTCGCCGCGAGCACCGCGACCAGCACGGGGGAGCGGTTGAGCAGCAGCCCGGCGCCGACGCCGGTGAGCGCCACATGCCCGATGCCGTCGCCGATCAGCGCCAACCGCCGCTGCACCAGATAGATGCCGAGCGCCGGGGCGGCCAGCCCGATGACCAGCGCGCCGACCAGGGCGCGCAGCATGAAGTCGTACTGGAAGAGGTCCATCACATGCTCCACAGCCCGGCGGGCTCCTCGTCGCAGTGCGGGTGCACGTGGTCGTGGCCCGGCTCGGCATGGTGCCCGGCCGGCTCCGGCACCGGGCCGTCGTGGCAGATGCCGCCCTGGTGTACGACGACCGCGCGGCTGATCAGCGGGCGCAGCGGCCCCAGTTCGTGGGCGACCAGCAGGACCGTGCCGCCGCCGGCGACGAAGCCGTGCAGCGCGGCGGCGAACGCCTCCTGGCTGGCCGCGTCCACCCCGGCGGTCGGCTCGTCCAGCACCAGCAGTTCCGGCTGGCCGGCGAGGGCCCGGGCGATCAGGGTGCGCTGCTGCTGGCCGCCGGAGAGGGTGGCCACCGGGTCGCCGGCCCGATCGGCGAGCCCGACCGCGTCGAGCGCCGCGGCGACCGCCGCGCGGTCGGCCCGCCCCGCCGGACGCAGCACGCCCCGGCGGGCCAGCCGGCCTGAGGCCACTACCTCGCCCACCGTGGCCGGTACGCCGCTGCCCGCGCCGAGTCGCTGCGGGACGTACCCGATGCGGTGCCACTGCCGGAAGCGGCGCTGCGGGGCGCCGAAGAGGGTGACCGACCCGGCGCCGAGCGGCACCAGGCCCAGCACGGCGCGGATCAGGGTGGACTTGCCGGAGCCGTTGGCGCCGAGCACGGCGACCACCTCGCCGGCGGTGACGGTGAGCGAGACGTCCCGCAGCACCGCCCGGCCGTCGTAGCCGACGGCGGCGTGCGCGACCTGGATCACGGGTGCGGTCATGAGCAGTCCAAGGCGGTCCGCAGGGTCTGGAGGTTGGTATGCATCGCCGAGAGGTAGTCGCCGTCGGCCGGCGGGCCCTCGATCGGGTCGAGCACGGCGGTCTTCGCCCCGATCTCCCGGGCCACGGTCTCGGCGACCTTCGGGCTGACCAGCGTCTCGAAGAAGATGGTGGTGGCGTGGTGCTCCCGGGCCTCCGCCGCCACCTCGGCGAGGTGCTGCGGGGCGGGCTCGGCGTCCGGGCTGAGGCCGGTGATGCCGACCTGTTCGAGCTGGTAGCGGGCGGCCAGGTAGCCGAAGGCGGTGTGGCTGGCCACGATCTCCCGGCGCTGGCAGGTCTTCAGGCCCTGCGTGTAGTCGGCATCGAGCCGCTCCAGGTCGGCGCGGAGCGCCTTGGCCCGGGCGGTGAAGTCGGCGGCCCGGTCCGGGTCGGCCTTGCCGAGCCGCTCGGCGAGCCGGTCCGCGATGGTGGCCAGCCGGGTCGGGTCGAGCCAGACGTGTGGGTCCTTGCCGCCGGTCTCCTCCTCGTGCCCGGCCTCGCCCTCGTGCCGGTGTCCGCCGTCCGCCGCGTCCCGCAGCGGCTGCACGGCGGCGACGTCGAAGGCCCGGTCGCCGGCGTTCTGGGCGACCGCCTCGTCGACGGCCGGCTGGAACCCGGCGAGGTAGACGATCAGCTCCGCGTCGGTGAGCTGGCCGACCTGGCGCGGGTTGAGCTCCAGGTCGTGCGGCTCGGCGCCGGGCTTGGCCAGGTTGGTCACCTTCACCGTGTCGCCGCCGATCCGCTCGGCCAGGAACTGCAACGGGTAGAAGGCGACCACCACGTCGACCCGATTCGGGTCGGCGTCGGCCGACCCGTCGGTGGAGCAGGCGGCCGCGCCGCCGAGGGTGAGCACGGCGGCGGTGGCGGCGGCGAGGGCGCGTACGGCGGTGCGGACGGTCATGCCGTCAACTGTCCGCGATAACGAAATTGATTGTCAAAAACGCATGATTGCATGTCAGCGCGGGTCGGCCCGGGTCAGATCAGCTTCGCCAGGGCGATCGCGAGCAGCAGCGTCAGCATCACCAGCCGCAGCACCCGGGTCGCCGGCGCCTGCACCGACCAGGTGACCGCCATCAGCCACACCAGCATCGCCGCCAACAGCAGCAACAGCGCGCCGCCCATCGGGCCGGGGGCGAAGAGCCCCACCAGCACCAGGACCAGCGTGGCCAGGAACACCACGGTCGGGTTGAGCCGGGCCAGCCGGGCCAGCAGGGGAGTCTGCGTACTCTGCATTTCACAAACTCTACGAGGAGGACGCCGGTGCTGGTCACCAACCGGTTCGTGGTGGACACCGAGGTCGCGCCCGACTTCACCGAACGGGCGCACGCCGCGCTCGCCGCGCTCGCCGCCCGGCCCGGCTACCTGCGTGGGGAGCTGCTGCGGGCGCTGGACGACCCGACCAACTGGTGCCTGCTCACCGAGTGGGAGTCGGTCGGGGCGTACCGGCGGGCGCTGGGCGGCTTCGACGTCAAGGTCACCGCGGTCCCGTTGCTCGCCCAGTCGGTGGACGAGCCCTCCGCCTACGAGACACTCGCCAGTGCCGCGCCGGAGGGCGAGATCGTCGTCGTCGCCAGTGATCGGGCCGCAGGTCCTTACCGCTGAGTCCGGGGGCACTACCCTCTGCCGTATGACCGCACCCGGCCCGGCCGCCCCACCCCCGCATCCCGTGCCGTCCGACGGGCCGGCGGTACCGGGCCCGCCGGCCGAGCCCGGCGTCCCCGCACCGCCGCCCGGCCCCGGGGTCGCCCCGCCGTTCGCCGCCCCGCCCACCGAGGGCGGCCGGGCCCGGCTCTGGCTCGGCCTCGGCGTCGGCGCGCTCGCCGTGCTGCTCTGCTGCGGCGGGGGCGGCGCGGCTGTGGTCGGGCTGGCGGTGAGCAACGTCCAGGCCGTCGAGGAGCAGGGCCGGGCGGTCACCGACGACTACTACCAGGCCCTCGTCGAGAAGGACTGGTCCAAGGCGTACGACCAGCTCTGCGACGACGCCCGGCGGCGCGAGTCCCGCGGGGAGTTCGAGCAGCGGGTGGCCACCGAGCCGCAGATCTCCGGCTACCGGGTGGGCAAGGTCGACCCGCAGACGCTGACCGTGCCGGTGGACGTGACCCTCGCCGGCGGCAAGCGCGAGGCCCAGACGGTGACCCTGGCGCCGGATCAGCAGACGGGCGGCATGGAGGTCTGCGGCGTGAGCTGAGCGCGCCCCGGTATTCTGCTGGGTTCGGGGACCGTGGTGGTCGTACCGTTGTCCCGAACCGTCCGGTTCCATAACCAACATCGCCCCCGCCGACCGCCAGCCGGCGTAGGAGGAAACATGCCAGCCGACCGTATCGACGCCGTCGTCAGCCTCGCCAAGCGCCGGGGCTTTGTCTTTCCCTCCAGCGAGATCTACGGGGGCACCCGGTCGGCGTGGGACTACGGTCCGCTCGGCGTGGAGCTCAAGGAGAACGTCCGCCGGCAGTGGTGGAAGACCATGGTCCAGCAGCGCGACGACGTCGTCGGCCTGGACTCCGCGGTCATCCTGTCCCGCCAGGTCTGGGAGGCCAGCGGCCACATCGCCGAGTTCGTCGACCCGCTGACCGAGTGCCAGTCCTGCCACAAGCGGTTCCGCGCCGACCACCTCGAGGAGGCGTTCGAGGCCAAGCACGGCCGGCCGCCGACCTCGCTGGCCGAGATCAACTGCCCGAACTGCGGCAACAAGGGCACCTTCACCGAGCCGAAGATGTTCAACGGCCTGATGAAGACCTACCTGGGCCCGGTGGAGAGCGAGGAGGGCCTGCACTACCTGCGCCCGGAGACCGCCCAGGGCATCTTCGTCAACTACAAGAACGTGGAGACGGTCGCCCGCAAGAAGCCGCCGTTCGGCATCGCGCAGACCGGCAAGTCGTTCCGCAACGAGATCACCCCGGGCAACTTCATCTTCCGCACCCGCGAGTTCGAACAGATGGAGATGGAGTTCTTCGTCGAGCCGGGCACCGACGAGGAATGGCACGAGTACTGGCTCCGGGAGCGCTGGAACTGGTACCTCGACCTGGGCCTCTCCGAGGAGAACCTGCGCTTCTACGAGCACCCCAAGGAGAAGCTCTCCCACTACTCGAAGCGCACCGTCGACATCGAGTACCGGTTCCAGTTCGGCGGCACCGAGTTCGCCGAGCTGGAGGGCATCGCCAACCGCACCGACTTCGACCTGTCCACCCACGGCAAGCACTCCGGCGTGGACCTGTCGTACTTCGACCAGACCAAGGGCGAGCGCTGGATCCCGTACGTGATCGAGCCGGCCGCCGGTCTGACCCGCGCGGTGCTCGCCTTCCTGCTCGAGGCGTACGACGAGGACGAGGCCCCGAACACCAAGGGCGGCGTGGACAAGCGCACCGTCATGCGCTTCGACCCGCGGCTGGCCCCGGTCAAGGTGGCGGTGCTGCCGCTGTCCCGCAACGAGGCGCTCTCGCCCAAGGCGAAGGGCCTCGCCGCCGACCTGCGCAAGCGCTGGGTGGTCGAGTTCGACGACTCGCAGGCGATCGGCCGCCGCTACCGCCGGCAGGACGAGATCGGCACCCCGTTCTGCGTCACCGTCGACTTCGACACCCTCGACGACAACGCGGTGACCGTGCGGAACCGCGACACCATGGCCCAGGAGCGCATCTCGCTGGACCAGGTCGAGCGCTACCTGATCGAGCGCCTGCCCGGCTGCTGAGCCGGTCACGGGGCCCCGACCGCGCTGGTCGGGGCCCCGTACACTTGTCCGGTGACCGCCCCGACCCTGCCCGCGCTGCGCCCGTTGACCGTCGGGCGGCACCAGGTGTGGCCGCCGGTCGTGCTCGCGCCGATGGCCGGCATCACCAACGTCGGCTTCCGCCGGCTCTGCCGGGAGCAGGGCGGCGGCATCTACGTCTGCGAGATGATCACCACCCGGGCGCTGGTCGAGCGGAACCCGAAGACGCTGCGCATGATCGCCTTCGGCGAGGAGGAGCAGCCGCGCAGCCTCCAGCTCTACGGCACCGACCCGGAGATCACCGCGGCCGCCGTGCGGATCGTGGTGGAGCAGGACCTCGCCGATCACATCGACCTCAACTTCGGCTGCCCGGTCCCCAAGGTCACCCGGCGCGGCGGCGGGTCGGCCCTGCCGTGGCGGCGCCGGCTCTTCGCCCGGCTGGTCAAGGCCGCGGTGGACGCCGCGTCACCCGCCGGGGTGCCGGTCACCGTCAAGATGCGCAAGGGCATCGACGACGACCACCTGACGTACGTCGAGGCCGGGCTGGCCGCCCAGGACGCCGGCGTCGCGGCGGTCGCCCTGCACGGGCGTACGGCCGCCCAGCGCTACTCGGGCATCGCCGACTGGGACGCGATCGCCACCCTCAAGCAGGCGCTCGACGTGCCGGTGCTCGGCAATGGCGACATCTGGGAGGCCGACGACGCGCTGCGGATGGTCGCCCACACCGGTGCCGACGGCGTGGTGATCGGGCGCGGCTGCCTGGGCCGGCCGTGGCTCTTCGCCGACCTGGAGGCCGCCTTCAACGGCCGGACCGAGCGGCGGCTGCCCACCCTCGGCGAGGTGGCGGTGACCATGCGCCGGCACGCCGAGCTGTTGGTCGAGCAGTTCGTGGCCGGCGCCCGCAACCCGGCCCGGGGCGAGCGGGATGGCTGCACCGACTTCCGCAAGCACGTCGCCTGGTACCTCAAGGGCTTCCCGATCGGTAGCGAGCTGCGCCGCTCCCTGGCGATGATCGACAGCCTGGTGCAGCTCGACGACCTGCTCGGCAAGCTGGAACCGGAGGTGCCGTTCCCGGTCGAGAACCTGGGCCAGCCGCGCGGCCGGACCAACTCGCCGGGCAAGGTCTTCCTCCCCGACGGCTGGCTGGCCAGCCGCGACGACGACACCCCGCCGGACGGCGCCGAGCTGGACGACTCCGGCGGCTGACCCAGGTACGTCGAAGGGCCCGACCCCTTGTGGGGGTCGGGCCCTTCGTGGTTGTGCGGGTTTGTTGCCGTGGATCGTCAGGAGGTGCTGTAGCCGCGGGTGGCGATCCAGTCGGCGAGGTGGTCGACGCTGATGCGGTAGGAGGCCATGTTCGGGTCGGCCGAGTCCGCG